>CAZHBN010000030.1:0-23212 GCA_964530405.1 uncultured Ectothiorhodospiraceae bacterium | reverse complement strand
CCGCGAGGTGAGTGTTGGGAAGTGAGATCTCGCGGATGTCGGCGCCCTGGCCGCGCAGCTCTTCGACAGCCGCGTCGATCGCCGCGCGTACGCCAGCGTCCAGGCCCTCGCCGAAGTACTCCTTGGGCAAGCCGATACGCACGCCGTTCAGGGGCGTGTCCAGCGCCGCACGGTAGTCGGGAACCTCGCGCTCGACGCAGGTGGAATCGCGCCGGTCGAAACCGGCCATGGCGCCGAGCATGAGCGCGAGATCCTCGGCGCTGCGTGCCATGGGGCCGCCCTGGTCGAGACTCGAGGCGAAAGCGATCATGCCGTAGCGCGAGATCCGCCCGTAGGTGGGTTTGAGGCCGCTGATGCCGCACATCGCCGCCGGCTGGCGGATGGAGCCGCCAGTGTCGGTGCCGGTGGCGCCCGCAGCGAGGCGTGCGGCCACGGCGGCTGCCGAGCCGCCGGAGGAACCGCCGGGGACGGCGAGTGTGTCCCACGGGTTGCGCACGGGGCCGTAGAAACTCGTCTCGTTGGACGAGCCCATGGCGAATTCGTCCATGTTGGTCTTGCCTAGCATCACGGCGCCGGAGCCGGCGAGTTGCTCGACGACATGCGCGTCGTACGGCGCAGTGAAATTGTCGAGCATGCGGCTGCCGCAACTCGTGCGCACGCCGTCGGTGCAGAAGATGTCCTTGTGTGCGATGGGGACACCGGTGAGCGGACCCGCTTCGCCGCGGGCACGGGCGGCATCGGCGGCCTCTGCCTGGGCGAGCGCCTGGGGCTCGGTCACGGTAATGAAGCTGTTCAGGCGGCCGTCGAGCTCGCGAATGCGTGTGAGATAGTGCTCGGTGAGCTCGCGGCTGGAGAACTCGCCAGCGGCGAGCCCGGCGGAGAGCTCGGCAATGGTCTTGTCGTGCATGGTGACTCGGAATCCTCAGGGCCGGTTGCCGTGTCCCGGGGGCGTCGCCACCGGGATCGTGCCGGCCACTCGTAGCGGGGTCACTCGATGACCCGTGGCACCAGGTACAGACCGGCGTCGGTGGCCGGCGCGATGGACTGGAAGCGTTCGCGCTGGTCGGTTTCGGTGACCTCATCGGTGCGCAGGCGCTGGGTCATGTCCAGCGGGTGCGCGAGCGGGGTCACACCGTCGGTGTCCACCGTGCTCATCTGCTCGACGAAATCGAGGATGTCGCTCAGGTTGCGCGCATACTCAGGCACCGCCGATTCGTCGATGCCGAGGCGCGCGAGATGCGCGATCTGCTTCACTGCCGAAGCATCCAGGGACATGTGCTCTCTCCGTGTGGGGTAGGCGCGTGACATCACCGGCCGACGGGCGGGAATCCGGGGACGCCCCGCGTGATCGCGTTACAGAGGCCGAAAAGCTAGCACACAAGCCAGCTTGCCCAAACCCCTACCCGTTGTTAGATTAGCCGCTTTCCTCGACCGGCTGGATTCTCGGGATGTTCAAGGGCATTCGTGGACTTTTCTCCAACGATCTCTCTATCGATCTGGGCACTGCCAACACATTAATCTACTCCCGAGGCCAGGGCATCGTTCTCAACGAGCCGTCGGTGGTGGCGATCCGTCAGGATCGTGATGGCGGGCCGCGACATATCGCTGCGGTGGGCCAGGAGGCGAAACTCATGCTCGGCCGCACACCGGGCAACATCCGTGCCGTGCGCCCCTTGAAAGACGGTGTCATCGCCGATTTCACCGTCACCGAGAAGATGCTGCAGAATTTCATCAAGAAGGTGCACGAGGCGCGCTTCTTCAAGCCCAGCCCCCGTGTGCTGGTGTGCGTTCCCTGCGGTTCCACGCAGGTGGAGCGGCGTGCGATCAAGGAGTCCGCCGCCGGCGCCGGCGCCCGCGAGGTGTTCCTGGTGGAGGAGCCGATGGCGGCGGCCATCGGTGCCAACATGCCGGTGGACGAGGCTCGCGGGTCCATGGTGCTCGATATCGGTGGCGGGACCTCCGAGGTGGCCGTGCTGTCGTTGAACGGCATCGTGTATGCCGCATCGGTGCGTATCGGTGGCGACCGCTTCGACGAGTCCGTCATCAACTACGTCCGCCGGAATTACGGCATCCTCATCGGCGAAGCCACGGCCGAGCGCATCAAGCACGAGATCGGCACTGCATTCCCCGGTACGGAAGTCCGGGAGCTCGAGGTCAAGGGCCGCAATCTCGCTCAGGGCGTGCCGCGGAGTTTCACCCTGAATTCCAACGAGATCCTGGAGGCTTTGCAGGAGCCGCTGTCCGGAATCGTCGGCGCGGTCAAGACCGCGCTGGAGCAGACCCCCCCGGAGCTCGGTGCGGACGTCGCCGAGCGCGGCATCGTGCTGACCGGGGGCGGCGCGCTGCTACGCAATATCGACCGTCTGCTCATGGAGGAGACCGGCCTGCCGGTGGTTATCGGCGATGACCCTCTGACCTGTGTCGCCCGCGGGGGCGGGCGCGCCCTGGAGCTCATGGACGAGCGCGGAACGGACCTGTTCGTCAGCGAATAGCACGGGCACTCGCCCCGCGACGGACAGGTCGGGGATGATGAGCGGGCCCACAAGGGTACCGTTTTGGCGTTATCCTTTGGCGCAATTGGTCAGACTCCGGGGGAAGCCATCAAACCGCTGTTCGCACGAGGTCCTTCGGTCACCGCCCGATTGGTGCTTCTGGCGCTGGTCTCTCTGGCGCTCATGGCGCTGGACCATCGCCACGATGTGCTGCAGCCGGCACGCTATGCGCTCTCCGCCGTGGTCTATCCCGTCCAGATGGCCGCCGACCTGCCGGCCGAGCTCGGCCAGTTCTTCTCGCGGGAGTTCCGGGGCCGCCGCGAGCTTCTCGCCGAGATAGAGCGCTTGCGGGACCAGAACATGTTCAACCAGGCGCGGCTGCTGAAGCTCGACGCGCTGGAAGAGGAGAACATCCGGCTGCGCGAGTTGCTCGATTCGGCCTACGAGGTGGGTGAGGCGGTGCTCATTGCCGAGCTCATGCGCGTCGATCTCGACCCCACCACACATCTCGTGCGCGTCGACAAGGGGGCCACGGATGGGCTGTACGCCGGGCAGCCGGTGCTCGATGCCGGAGGGATAGTCGGCCAGGTCAACGAGGTCGGGCCATTCACCGCGACAGTGCGTCTGATATCCGATCCGAGTCACGCTATTCCGGTCCAGGTAAACCGCAACGGGGTCCGGGCGGTGGCGGTGGGTACCGGTGACCTGTCCTCGCTCACTCTGAAGAACCTCCCGAACAACACCGACATACGTCGCGGTGACCTGCTGGTCACCTCCGGGCTCGGGGGGCGGTTCCCTCCGGGGTACCCTGTGGGGCGTGTGGCCCGCGTGAATACTGATCCGGGGGAGGCGTTCGCCCGCGTGGACGTGCGCCCGGCGGCGGCGTTGAATCGGCTCCAGGAAGTCTTGCTTGTCCGCCGCGACGGTGATGTGCAGCGCTTCGCCGGTGGCGATGCCGCCGAGCCCGAGATCGAGGCGCCGGGCTCATGAGCGCGCCGCGGCGCGGAGGGGGCTGGGTCATCGTCGTGAGCCTCGTGGGCGCACTGGTCCTGGCCGTGGTGCCTTTGCCCGAGTCGGTGGACCCGCTGCGCCCGCCCTGGCCGTTGCTCGTGATCATTTACTGGGTGCTGGCGCTGCCCGAGCGCGTGGGCGTCGGTGTCGCATGGTGTGGCGGGCTGCTCGTGGACGTGCTGCGTAGCACGTTGCTGGGGGCGCACGGGTTCGCATTCGCGCTGGTTGCCTGGCTGACGATGAAACTTCATCAGCGCTTGCGTGTCTTTCCGCTGTGGCAGCAGGCGTTGACCGTCCTGCTGTTGACGTTGCTGGTACGCGTGCTGCTGTTCTGGCTCGACGGCATCACCGGGCGGCCCGAGGTAGGCTGGCAGCACTGGCTGCCGGCGCCCACCGCCGCGGTGGTCTGGCCGCTGGTCTTCGTCTTTCTCCGGGAAATACGCCGGCGTTTCAACGTCCGCTGACACGAATGCTCGATCAACAGATAAAGGACCGGGCCGGCGAGTTGCGGCTGGTGCGCTCGCGGCTGGCGGTTAGCTTGTTGCTGGTGTTAGCCGCGATGGCGG
Organism: uncultured Ectothiorhodospiraceae bacterium; assembly: GCA_964530405.1. GTDB lineage: Bacteria > Pseudomonadota > Gammaproteobacteria > Nitrococcales > Nitrococcaceae > Arhodomonas. The sequence continues at coordinate 19,143 of CAZHBN010000030.1, read as the reverse complement.
TTCTCGGCGGGCGGCTGTGGTGGCTGCAGGTCGCCGGTTATCAGCATTACAGCACGCTATCCCAGGAAAACCGCGTCAAGGTGGTGCCGGTCGCACCCACCCGGGGCCTCATCTACGATCGCAATGGCGTCCTGCTTGCCGAGAATGTGCCCACCTACCGGCTCGTCGTCACGCCGGAGCAGGTCGGCGACATGGAACGCCTGCTCAAGCGCCTGGGGCGGATCGTCACCCTCCGGCCGGTGGATCTGGAACGATTTCACCGCCTGCGCCGCCAACGGCCGGGGTTCCAGGAGATACCGCTGAAGTTCGATCTCACCGAGGAGGAAGTCGCGAAGCTCGCTGTCGACCGCCACCGTTTCCCCGGCGTGGAAGTCAAGGCTCAGCTAACCCGGCATTATCCGCTCGGGGCGACGGCGGTGCATGCGGTCGGTTATGTCGGTCGCATCAATGAGCGCGAGCTCGAGAAGCTGCCCGCGGCGCAGTACTCCGCCACTAGCCACATCGGTAAGAGCGGCGTCGAGCGTTTCTACGAGGATCGCCTGCATGGCGAGGTGGGTGTCGAGCGTGTGGAGACGAACGCCATGGGGCGGCGTCTGCGCACGTTGGAACGCAGTGCGCCCGCGCCAGGGGAGGATATCTACCTGAGTCTCGACGTTCGCCTGCAAAAGGTCGCAGAGGCCGCGCTTGGTGCCGAGAGCGGGGCTGTGGTGGCGGTCGATCCGGGTAGCGGTGAGGTGCTCGCCTTCGCAAGCACACCGACATTCGACCCCAATCTGTTCGTCAATGGCATTTCGCTGGACGAGTATCGGCGGTTGCAGACTGAGCACGACAAGCCGCTGTTCAACCGGGCACTCCGCGGCCAGTACCCGCCCGGCTCGACGGTCAAGCCGTTCATGGGGCTGGCGGGGCTGGAGACCGGAACCAAGACCGCGGAAGAGACAGTCTATGACCCGGGCTACTATTCGTTGCCCGGCGTCGACCATCGCTGGCGTTGCTGGAAGCGCTGGGGGCATGGCGAGGTGAATCTGCACCAGGCGATCGCGCAGTCGTGCGATACCTACTTCTACGACCTCGCCTTCGAAATGGGTATCGACACCATGCACGATTTCCTGCAGCCGTTCGGGTTCGGTCGCAGGACGGGGATCGATCTGCCTGGCGAAGAGCCGGGCCTGGTCCCCTCGAAGGCATGGAAGAAGCGAACCAAGGGCGAGCCCTGGTATCACGGGGAGACGATCATCGCCGGGATCGGCCAGGGCTATATGCTGTCGACGCCCCTGCAGCTCGCCTATGCCACCGCCATTCTCGCCAATCGTGGCGATGCGGTGCCGCCCCACCTCTTGCGGGCGGTCCACGAGCCAGGCAAGACCGGCGTGCGTGCGGCCGCCGCTGACAGCGAGCCTTCGATCGGTGTGAGCGACGAGGCTTACTGGGATATCGTGATCGACGCCATGGAAGGCGTGGTGCACGGACGTCGGGGGACGGCACGGGCTCTCGGTGAGGACGCCGCGTACCGCTTCGCCGGCAAGACCGGTACCGCGCAGGTGTTCGGGATCGGCCAGGAGGAGGAGTACGACGCCGAGGAGCTGGAGAAACGTCTGCGTGACCATGCCCTTTTCATCGCCTTCGCGCCCGCCGAGCAGCCGGAGATTGCGGTGGCGGTGGTGGTGGAGAACGGCGGCAGCGGCGGCGCCACGGCGGGGCCGATAGCCCGGACGGTGATGGACGCCTGGTTGCTCGGGTTGCGCGACAGCGCCAGGGGGTATCGCGGCGATGGCTGAGTATCTGCCGGGCAGCTTGCGTCAGCTCACGCCGCTGCAACGCTATCTGCATCTCGACGGCCCGTTGCTGGGGCTGCTCGCCTTGCTCGCCGGCTACGGGCTGGTGGTGCTGTACAGTGCGTTCGGCGGCGATCTCGACGCGTGGCAGCGGCAACTCTGGCGCCTGGGGATCGCTTTTGCAGTGCTGGTCGCACTGGCTCAGATTCCTCCCTCGGTGCTGCGTCGCTGGACACCGGTACTATACGGCTTCGGGATTGTCAGCCTGGTCGCGGTATTGTTGGTGGGCGTGAGCGCCGGTGGTGCGCAACGATGGCTTCATCTCTGGGTGATCAATGTCCAGCCCTCGGAGCTGCTCAAGCTGGCGTTGCCGATGATGGTGGCCCACTACCTCGCCGGGCATGGCATGCCGCCCCGGTTGCCGGCCGTGCTCGTCGCACTGGCGCTCATCGCTGTGCCGGGTGGGTTGATCGCCATGCAGCCGGATCTGGGGACGGCCGTTCTGGTAACCGCCGCCGGCGTATTCGCGCTCTTTCTCGCCGGGCTCGGATGGCGCTATCTGCTCGGTGGCGGCCTCGCGGCGGCAGCGGGCATGCCGCTGCTGTGGTATTTCGGCATGCACGATTACCAGCGCGAGCGCGTGCTGACTTTTCTCGACCCTGAGCGTGATCCCCTGGGGGCCGGCTACCACATCATCCAGTCGAAGATCGCTATCGGCTCCGGCGGTATGTACGGTAAGGGCTGGCTGGCCGGCACGCAGTCGCACCTGGAATTCCTGCCTGAGCGCCATACGGATTTCGTGTTCGCGGTTCTCTCCGAAGAGTTCGGCTTTTTCGGGGTGTGTGCATTGCTGACGCTGTACCTCGCGGTCGTCGCGCGCGGGTTGTGGATTGCCGCGTATGCGCAGGATCACTATGGCCGGTTGCTCGCCGGAAGCATCTCCCTTACGTTTTTCGTGTACTTTTTCATCAACATGGGCATGGTTTCCGGCATTCTGCCCGTGGTGGGGTTGCCGCTGCCCCTGATCAGTTACGGTGGCACCTCCATGGTGACCCTGATGGCGGCCTTCGGTATTCTCATGTCCATTCATACCCACCGCCGTCTGTGGTCGTCGTGACCGGGACGGGCACCGGATCTCCAGGGGGGCCGATGATCCGCCGTTACCGCTGCATTCGCCTCGACCGCGCACTGGTGCTGTTGCTCGGGCTCGTCGTCAGTGCCGGTTGCACCGTGCAGGCACGCAATGAGTCGTCGACGGCCCTCGAGCGCTTCGCCGAACGCATGGCCGCCGAACACGGGTTCACCGTGGAGGAGGTCCGGTCGGTGCTTGCCGACAGTCGTCGCCAACAGGACATCATCGATGCCATGGAGCGACCCGCCGAGGCGTTGCCGTGGCATCGCTATCGCGACATCTTCGTCAAAGAGGATCGTATCGCCGCGGGTGTGGAATTCTGGGCGGATAATGCGGCGCTGCTCGACCGGGCGAGCGCCGCTTATGGGGTGCCACCGGAGATTCTGGTGGCGATTGTCGGTGTGGAGACGCGTTACGGTACCTATGTAGGTCGCCACCGGGTGCTCGATGCGCTGCGGACCCTGGCGTTCGATTATCCGCCGCGCAGTGACTTTTTCCGCGGGGAGCTGGAATCGTATCTGCTGCTCACCCGTGAGGAGGGTTTCGATCCCCGTGTGCCCCAGGGCTCGTACGCCGGGGCCATGGGAATGCCGCAGTTCATCCCGAGCAGCTATCGCGCATACGCGGTGGATTTCAACGACAATGGCCAGCGCGATCTCTGGGAGGAGCTGCCGGACGTGCTCGGCAGCGTGGCGAATTACTTCGCCCGGCACGGCTGGCGCTCGGGTGGCGAGGTGGCAGTCGCCGCCGAGGTCATCGGCGATGACTGGCGGCGGTTCGAGACCAACGGGATGAAGCCCGATACCACCGTCGGCGAGCTCGCAGCCGCCGGCGTCCGGCCTGCCCGCGCCCTGCCGTCGGAATCAGCCGCACGGCTTACGGTGCTCGAAGGCGCCAACGGCGATGAATACTGGGTGACTCTGGATAATTTCTATGTCATCACCCGCTATAATCACAGCCCGCTGTATGCCATGGCGGTGCATCAGCTCGCCGATGCCATCGCGACGCGCCGGGAGGGCGGTGCGTGAGGCGCCCGTGGCGGTTCCTGTTCGCGGCAGCATTAGTGTGGCTCGGCGGTTGCGCGAGCTCGCCGCAGGACGGGCCCGGTGATCCCATTGGCGATCCCGGGAATCTGCCCGACGCTGTGCCGAAGGATGTACCCCGGAGCCGCTACGGCAATCCGCCCAGCTATGTGGTCTTCGGGCAACGCTACCACGTGCTCGATTCCGCCGAGGATTTCTCCCAGCGGGGTGTTGCCTCATGGTACGGGCGCAAGTTCCACGGCAAGCGCACTTCGAGCGGCGAGCCGTACGACATGTATGCCATGACCGCGGCCCACAAGCGTTTGCCATTGCCTTCCTGGGTCGAGGTGAAAAACCTCGACAACGGGCGGACAGCGGTGGTCAAGGTCAATGATCGGGGGCCGTTCGCCAAGGGCCGCATCATCGATCTCTCGTATGCTGCGGCGAGCAAGCTCGGCGTGGTGGCAACGGGAACGGCCCCCGTGGCGATTCGAGTGATCGGTCCGGAAGGGCATGAGGCGACACGCGAGCGATCGTCGCGTCAGCCGGATGCCGAGCCGGTGGAACCCGAGGTGCCAGGGACGGTCGATTACTTCGTCCAGGTCGGTGCATTCAGCAGCCGCGACAACGCTCGCCGCATGGTTTCGAGCCTGCGCGATGCGTCAGTTTCGGCGCCGATTCGCATTGATGCCGGCACCAGCGGCGAGCGCCGCGTCTATCGGGTGCGGCTGGGGCCGCTTACCGACGCCGACGCAGCCGACCGCCTGGGTAGCCGGCTCAAGGCCCGGGGGCTCACCGGCGGCCATGTCATCATGGCCGAGGACTGAGCGCCGAGTCGCGCAGAACGCTCAAAAGTCAGTCGATAACCGCACGTAGGCATCATGCACGGAATCCGTCGTTACTCTCTGCTCGTCGTCGCCTTCCTCTGTCTTTCCGCCCACGCCGTGTTCGCGCAGGCGCAGACCCAACCGATTCCGGTGCCGCAGCCGCCGAGCCTCGGTGCGGAGAGCTACGTGCTCATGGATTACCACAGCGGCCGTCTGCTCGCGGAGGACAACCCCGACGCCAGGCGCGACCCCGCCAGCCTGACCAAGCTGATGACTGCCTACGTCGTTTTCAAGGAACTACAGGCCGGCAACCTGTCGATGGACGACACCGTGCGTATCAGCGAGAAAGCATGGCGTGCGCCCGGCTCGCGCATGTTCATCGAGGTTGGGGACGCTGTGAAGGTCGGGGATCTGGTGCGCGGCATGATCATTCAGTCAGGCAACGACGCGAGCATCGCCCTCGCCGAGCATATTGCCGGCACCGAGGAAACTTTCGCCCAGGTCATGAACCAGTACGCCGATGCACTGGGCATGGACAACACGCACTACACCAACGCCACGGGCCTGCCCCACGAGAACCATTACACCACCGCGGAAGACACGGCGACGCTGGCGCGGGCGCTGATCAGCGAGTTCCCGGACTACTACCAGTTCTATTCGCAGAAGTCGTTCACCTGGAACGGCATCGAGCAGAGCAACCGTAACAAGCTGCTGTGGCGAGACGAGACCGTGGATGGGCTGAAGACCGGGTATACGGAGAGTGCCGGCTACTGCCTCACGAGCTCGGCCGAGCGAGACGGTATGCGGCTGATCGCGGTCGTCATGGGCACGGCGAGCCCCAACGCGCGCATCAATCAGAGCCAGGCGCTGCTGAATTACGGCTTCCGGTTCTACGAGACCCACAGGCTCTACGAGGGCGGCAAGGGGCTCACCAATGCCCGTGTGTGGAAAGGGGCGGACGACACGGCGCAGCTGGGTATCCGTCATGACCTCTACGTCACCATCCCCAAGCGCCAGTACGATAAGCTCGAGGCCAGCCTGAGCGTCAATGGCCGTATCACTGCGCCGGTTTCCCAAGGCAAGACGTACGGACGCGTGTCGGTGACCCTCGGCGAAAGGACCGTGGCCGACGTGCCGCTGGTGGCGCTCAAGGACGTGGCCGAAGGTGGCATCATCAGCCGAATGACCGATGAAGTGCTGCTGTGGTTCGAGTGACCTCGCCGCAGTGCTATCTCGACGGTGAGTGGTTGCCGCTCGACGCTGCTCGTATTTCTCCGCTCGACCGCGGATTTCTCTTTGGCGACGGCGTATACGAAGTGATCCCTGCTTACGGTGGCCGGGCGTTCCTGTTGGAGCGCCATCTCGCCCGTCTCGAGGAGGGGTTCGCAGCGATCGGTCTGGGAGCAGCGGCCGATGAGGATTTCGCGGGCATCGTCCGCGGCCTGCTTCACGACGCTTGCCATGACTGCATGGTGTATCTGCAGGTCACACGTGGCACGGTGGCCCGCCGTGATCACCGCTTTCCGGACGGAGCGACGCCGACCGTATTCGCCTATGCGAGCGATCTGCCGGGGGCGCCAGCGCATGCGGACAGTGGGGTGGTGGCTGTCACCCGGGACGATATCCGATGGTCGCGCTGCGATGTGAAGTCCGTATCCCTGCTCGGCCACGTGCTGTTGAGACAGGCAGCGGAGGATGCGGGCGCTCAGGAGGCCGTGCTTATCCGCGACGGTGAGGTTACCGAAGCGTCAGCGAGCAATGTATTCGCGGTGGTCGACGACACGGTGGTCACCCCGCCGTCGGGGCCGGCTCTGCTCGCCGGGATTACCCGTGGCCTGGTGCTGGAGCTCGCCCGGGAGGCGGGGTTCCCGGTGACCGAACGGCGTGTCGCAGCGGAGGAGCTCGGGCATGCGCGGGAGCTGTGGCTGACGAGCTCGACCCGGGAGATACTACCGGTAACCCGGCTTGACGGGCGGCCGGTGGGCGATGGTCATCCCGGTCCCGTCTGGCGGCGCGTGCGCGAGGCGTTCGACCGCCGCAAGCAGGCGCTCGCTGACGGCGCGTACGCCGAGGAGGCAGTTCCATGAGCGAAGACGACGGTAGTCCCATCGATTTTCCCTGTGACTTTCCCATCAAGGCGATGGGGCGCGCGGGGGTCGACTTCGAGGCCACGGTGCGGACGTTGATCGGCGAGCATGCCGATGAGGCCGAGGCGGACGTCAAGATCGCAGAGAGCCGCAATGGACGTTTCGTGTCCGTCACCGTCACGGTGCGCGCCACCAGCCGCGCGCAGCTCGACGACATATACCGTGCCCTGCATGCGCACGACGACGTGCTGATGACATTGTGAGCGCAAACGTCGATTTCAGCGTTCCGGGGTTGGTTACGCGACGTCTGGGGTGTGAGGCCTATGAGCCGGTGTGGCGTCGCATGCAGACGTTCACGGCGTCACGTGATGCCGATACGGACGATGAGCTCTGGCTGGTGGAGCATCCCCCGGTATTCACTCAAGGGCTCAACGGGAAACCCGAGCACGTGATTGCGCCAGGGGATATCCCGGTTGTGCCGGTAGACCGCGGTGGACAGGTGACCTATCACGGGCCAGGACAGGTGATAGCCTATCCGATGGTGGATCTGCGTCGCCGCGGAATCGGTGTGCGGCGCATGGTTACCGTGCTGGAGAGGAGCGTTATGGCGGTTCTCGCCGAGCTCGGGGTCGATGCCCACGCGCGAGCTGACGCACCGGGCGTATACGTGGACGAGGCGAAAATCGCCCAGGTTGGCCTGCGCGTACGCCGCGGGTGCAGCTACCATGGCGTGTCGTTCAACGTGGCCATGGATCTGGAACCATTCAGTCGCATCAACCCTTGCGGCTACGCGGGCCTGCAGGTGACGGATCTCGCGAGTCTCGGTGTCGATCTACCGCTCGGTGCGGCCATGGACCGGCTGGAATTCGCCCTTCGCGCCGAGCTCGGCATCGGCTAAGGACACGAGAGGGGGGCGGCAGGGTCTCCGGTTGTCACTGTGTGTCTTCGTGCTCCGGTTTCCGGTGGCCGCATACGGGGCAGTCGGGATCGCGGGTGAGCCGCAGCGTGCGCCACTGCATGCTCAGGGCGTCCAGGGTCATCAGTCGGGAATCGAGCGGTTCGCCGAGTCCGGCCAGTACCTTGACGGTTTCCACGGCCTGTAGGCTGCCTATGACCCCCGTGAGTGGGCCGAGGACGCCGGTCTCGCTGCAGGTCTCCGCCTCGTCACCGTCGTCCGGGAAGACGCAGCGATAGCAGGGGCCGTCCGCGCGGTCCGCCCGGTAGACGGCCAATTGTGCCTCCATACGGATTACCGCTGCCGATATCAGCGGGCGGCCTGCGTCGACACAGGCACGGTTGACCGCGAATCGTGTCGCGAAATTGTCACAACCGTCGGCGACGGCATCCACCTCCGCTGCCAGTGCCGGGAGATTGCTGTCGTCAAGCGGCACGGCGACCGTCTCGACCTCGATATCCGGGTTGAGTGCGCGCAGACGTGCGGCGGCGGCGTCGGTCTTGGCGGTACCAACCGTGTCGGTGTCGTAGATGACCTGCCGCTGAAGGTTGGTGAGCTCGACACGGTCGAAATCCGCCAGCACCAGTCGGCCGACGCCAGCGGCGGCGAGGTAGAGTGCGGCCGGTGCGCCGAGCCCGCCGAGGCCGACGATCAGCACGCTGCTTTCCAGCAGGCGCTGCTGGCCCTCATAGTCCAGGCCCTGGAGCATGATCTGGCGGCTGTAACGCAGGAGCTGTTCGTCGTTCATGCCGACGATTGTAACCATTGTCCGCCCGTTGCGCGTTCGCGCCCGGCGAGATCGTGATAGGTCCGGATACCGGTGAAGCCGTGGTCGGCGAGCAGGCGCCTGACGGTTTCGCCCTGGCGCCAGCCGTGTTCCACGATGAAATGCCCGCCGGTCGCCAGGTGATGGCGGGCGCCGGCGGTGATTGCGCGGATGTCGGCGAGGCCCGCGTCGTCGGCGATCAATGCCCCGCGCGGTTCCCAGGCGGCATCGTCGAGCCACGGCTCCGGCTCGACCGCGTCGATATAGGGCGGATTGCTCACGATAAGGTCATAGCGCCCCCCGCCGAGTGGCTCGTACCAGCTGCCCCGGTGCACCACCAGCCTGTCATCGAACCCGAGTCGGCGGGCGTTGAGCTTTGCTACGGCAGCTGCGCGCTCGTCCCGCTCGACCGCATCGACCTGTGCCGTCGGCCATTCGTGAGCGAGTGCGGCGGCGATGGCGCCGCTGCCGGTGCCGAGATCGAGGACGTGCCGCGGAGGTCGGGGAATCGAGAGCGCTGCCTCGACCAGCGTCTCCGTTTCCGGGCGTGGCACCAGGGTATCGGGTGTGACGCGCAGCGTGAGGCTCCAGAACTCGCGTTCGCCGGTCAGGTGGGCGATCGGCACACCGGCGGCTCGGCGGGCAACGAGTGCCCGGTAGCGCTCGCGAGTGGCGTCACCGGGGGTGTGCTCCGGCCAGGTGTGCAACCAGGTGCGCGAGGCGCCGATGGCGTGAGCGAGCAGCACTGCGGCGTCCAGGCGCGGGCTCTCGCTGCCCGTGAGGCATTGGCTGCCCCACCTCAACAGGGCATCGATGCGCTGCGTGTTCACTTCAGTCCGAGCTCGCGGACCAGGATGCCGCGTTCCTCGAGCATGATGGGAATGCCGTCGTCCACGCGGTAAACCCGTTCGCCATTGGTGGTAACCAGGCCTTCTTCCAGAGCGGTTTCCACGGGCGTGTCGTCCATGTGGTGCAGCTCACCCGAGGCGATCGCTTCGTTGACGCGCTTGAGCTCTTCGCGTCGCAGCGGCCGAACCGGCACCTTGGTGACCGGGCAGCAGAGAACGTCCAGCAGTTTGCGGTCCAGGGGCATCGGATCCTCCGGGGAAGGAAGTATATGGTCCGGCATGATGATATCAGCGGCGGGTGTTCCGGATCACAGATTCGGCGTATTGCACATTCAGCGCACAAGGAACTGGCGTCTGCGCTCAAGAATCCTATAAATGAGGGCAGGGGGTGCAACGTGTATGGCCGGGCATCTGCCGCCCCCGAATCAGGGCACAGCGCGGAGGGTTAGCCATGGGTCGCAGGGCACGGGAGAACCGCACCGGCGGCGTTCGTGAGCGGCGCACCATCTGCTCGTTCTGTGGCCGTCCGGAGACGGAAACCACCACGCTGGTGGCCGCTCCGTCGGCCTCCATCTGCGCCCGTTGCGTCAGTGAATGCGCCCACATTCTCGAGCGCAGCCCCGACGATGCCGAGCGCCCCGTGCTCGCCGAGTTACCAACACCTCGCGGCATACACGACTTCCTCGACCAGTACGTCATAGGGCAGGCGGAAACGAAGCGCAGCCTCGCCGTGGCGGTGTACAACCACTACAAGCGCCTGACGTTGCGGCCATCGCCTGGCGAGCCGGAGATCCGCAAGAGCAACGTGTTATTGATCGGCCCCAGTGGCGCGGGCAAGACGTTGCTTGCCGAGACGCTGGCACGGTTTCTCGAAGTGCCTTTCGCGAGCGTGGATGCTACGTCGTTGACCGAGGTCGGCTATGTCGGCGACGACGTGGACGTGATCGCCGAACGCCTGGTACAGGCGGCAGGCGGTGACGTCGCCCGAGCCGCGCGGGGCATTGTCTATATCGATGAGGTCGACAAACTCGCCGTGCGCGCCGACAACCCCGTACATGGCCGCGATATCTCCGGCGAGGGCGTACAGCAGGCATTGCTGCGGCTTCTCGAAGGCGCGCGAATTCCCGTGCCGGAGGCACGGCGCAGCCCCCGTGCGCCGGTGCCGGAGCTGGATACGCGCGAGGTGCTGTTCATCTGCGGTGGTGCGTTCGAAGGTCTCGAGACGAGTGTCGCGGCTCGGGTGAACGGTGGCGGTATCGGGTTCCGCGCCGACGTGGCCTCGCCGGAGGTGCCCGTGGGGCTGCTCGGCGAGGCGCTACAGCCGATCGACCTGACCGCCTATGGCTTGATTCCGGAGCTGGTCGGACGGCTGCCACTGGCCACCGTGCTCGATCCGTTGGACGAGGCGGTCCTCACGAGAATCCTTACAGAGCCTCGCAATGCACTGGTGCGCCAGTACCAGGCGTTGTTCGAGATGGACGGCTGCCGGCTCGAGTTCACGCCGGAGGCGTTGCGGGTAGTCGCCCGCCAGGCGCTTGCCAGCGGCACCGGCGCACGGGCCCTGCGCGGCGTGCTCGAGCGGGTGCTGCTGGAGCCCATGTTCGCCGCCAACGCCGGACGCCTGGATGTTGACGCCGAGGCCGTTCTCGCCGCCTGTCAGCCCGAGCCCAGCCGCCGCGTCGCATACTAGTCGTTTCGAGCGTATCACCAGATCTCAGTGCCACGGGCGGTGCCGTCGGAAATCCGCGCAGTGGCGCCCTGCAGGTGCCTATTTGCGCCGCTGTTGACCGCGTTGCGGGTTGCTCAGGTAAACCCGGCTCATACCCCCCTCGCGTCTTGCCACGAGGGCACACACGGTCAATGAGGCCTGGCAGGGCTTTCGAAAAGGCCAGTAGCTTCGCCCACCCCGTTCCCGTGGCGCATCCCCCGCGGTAAGGCGCATGTCGCCGTGTGGCGGCACCTGCGGGAAGGGGCGCGGGGACATTCATTTCGGTGGCGGGGGCGGTTCGGCGGAACCGACAGCGCGCCCTCTGGGCCGCGCCCCGTCGGTGTGTGTATCCCGATGAACGGCTACGGCTCGCTTTCGCTTGCATGGAAAGTTGCGTGACGTGCACCTAATATGGTGTGTTCCTTGATTCTGCCGTGAGCGAAAGCCGTGGCCATCCGACCGACCGAACCGTAGAGACTGCCCTCAAATGACGGAAGCGACTGTCGACAACATCAATGTCCTCGCCCAGGAGCTGTTGCCCACGCCGGCCGAGGTGAAGGCCAAGCTGCCGCTGACCGAGGCGGCCCGCGAAACCGTGCTCCGAGGCCGCCGGACTGTCGAGAACATCCTGGACGGCACCGACCATCGCCTGCTGCTGGTGGTGGGGCCGTGCTCCATTCACGACGTGGATGCGGCTAAGGACTATGCCTCGCGGCTCAAGGCCCTGCACGACGAGCTCTCGGAGAACTTGTTCATCGTCATGCGGGTGTACTTCGAGAAACCACGCACCACCGTGGGCTGGAAGGGTCTCATCAATGACCCTTACATGGATGATTCCTTCCACATCGAGGAGGGGTTGTTCCGGGCGCGCGAGCTGCTGCTGCATCTGGCCGAGATTGGGCTTCCGGCGGCCACCGAGGCGCTGGATCCCACGACGCCGCAGTATCTCGATGATCTCATCACCTGGACGGCGATTGGGGCGCGCACCACCGAGTCCCAGACGCACCGTGAGATGGCGAGCGGGTTGTCTACCGCCGTGGGCTTCAAGAACGGTACGGACGGCAGCCTGGATGTCGCCATTAACGCACTGCGTTCGGCCTCGAGCCCGCACAGCTTCCTCGGTATCGACCAGCAGGGGCGCTCCGCGGTGATCCGCACCCGCGGCAACCGCTACGGGCACGTGGTGTTGCGCGGCGGCAAACAACCGAACTATGACTCGGTGAGTATCGCGCTGTGTGAGAAGGATCTCCGCGAGGCGGGGCTGCGCACGCAGCTCGTCGTCGATTGCAGTCACTCGAACTCCAACAAGGACCCGGGGCTTCAGCCGTTGGTGCTCGAGAACCTGGTCAACCAGATCCTGGAGGGCAACCGCTCGATCATGGGTGCGATGATCGAGAGCAACATCGGCTGGGGCAACCAGAAGCTAAAGGGCGATCCCGAGGCGCTCGAGTACGGCGTCTCGATCACTGATCCGTGCATCGACTGGCCTACTACCGAGGCGGTGCTCACCGATGCCGGGGCACGCCTGGGTGAAGCGCTGCGCAAACGGATCTCCTGAACCCGGGGTTGCCCCGGATATTCCGGGGGGACGCCTTATGCCGTACGTCGCTGTGAGCCGACGGACGGCGTTGCGAGGGGCGTACCCGCGTCGGTACTGGCGGGTGGTCCGCCCAACGCGGAACTCTCGGGGACGGTGATGGTCTCTCGGGGTTGACGCCAACAAAGCGGCGAGGGTAATCATGACCGGAGCTTTGCATGCTTCTTTCGGCAGAGCATGCGGGAGCGGCGGCCGCAGGCCGTCGCAAGCAGGACCTGGCGGCGCGGGGGCGTTGGCAGACCGCGGGTTCCGCCTGACTGGAGGAGTCGAACATGGCTGACAAACAGAACACGCTGCCGGTTCGGGGCATTGAGCCTTACCAGCCCGCGGACGGCGAGGAGTACATGAGCGATGCTCAGCTCGAGCACTTCGATAAGCTCCTCAACGCCTGGAAGCGCCAGTTGCAGGAAGAGGTGGAGCGCACCGTCAGTCACATGCGTGACGATGCGAACAACTATGCGGACCCTGCCGATCGCGCGACGCAGGAGGAAGAGTTCGCATTGGAGCTCCGCACACGAGACCGTGAGCGCAAGCTGATCCGGAAGATCGATCAGACACTGGAGCGCATCCGCAAGGATGATTACGGTTTCTGTGATCAGTGCGGGGTGGAGATCGGGCTGCGCCGCCTAGAGGCGCGACCCACCGCGACGCTGTGCGTGGACTGCAAGACCCTGGAAGAGATCCGGGAGAAGCAGCGCGTGGCCTAGGCGCGCGACTGCGCGTCAGCGTTGCAGACAAGCGATAGCGGCCGGGGAGCGTACACGCCCCCCGGCCGCTTTGGGTCGTTCATGCTGACGGTGGCGGGATCGACGGTCCGCGCCGTTTACTGATCGTCCGCTGCCATGGCGGCGAGCTGGTCCGCCTGATGTTCGCTGACCAGCGGCCCCACCACTTGGTCGAGTGCACCGCCCATGACCTCGCCGAGCTTGTAGAGGGTGAGGTTGATTCGGTGATCGGTCACCCGCCCCTGGGGGAAGTTGTACGTTCGGATGCGCTCGGAGCGATCACCGCTACCGACGAGCTGGCGCCGTGTCTGTGTCTGTTCGGCGGCCTGGGCCTCCTGCTCGCGTGCCATGATTTTCGCCTGCAGCAGCCCCAGTGCTTTCGCACGGTTCTTGTGCTGGGATCGCTCGTCCTGGCACTCCACGACGATGCCCGTGGGCAGATGCGTCATGCGCACGGCGGAATCCGTCTTGTTCACGTGCTGACCGCCGGCCCCGGAGGCGCGGAAGGTGTCGACTTTGAGCTCGTTCGGATTGATTTCCACGTCTTCCAGCTCGTCGGCTTCCGGCAGCACCGCCACCGTGCACGCCGAGGTGTGGATGCGCCCCTGGGATTCCGTTTCCGGGACACGTTGAACTCGGTGAGCGCCGGATTCGAACTTCAGCCGCGAGTACACGCCCTCGCCGCTGACGCGGGCGATGAGCTCCTTGTAGCCGCCGTGCTCCCCCGGGCTCTCCGAGATGATTTCGACTCGCCAGCCCTGGATCTCGGCGTAGCGCGAGTACATCCGGAAAAGGTCGCCGGCGAACAGCGCGGCCTCGTCGCCACCGGTGCCCGCGCGAATCTCGAGGAATACATCCTTGTCGTCGTTGGGGTCGCGGGGGAGCATTAGCACCTCGAGTTCCTTCTCCAGTTCGGAGAGCCGGGCCTCGGCAGCAGCGATCTCCTCGTCGGCCATCGCGCGCATCTCCGGGTCATCCTCTGCCTGCATTTCGCGGCCGGCGGTGAGGTCGGACTCCGCCTGGCGGTAGGCCGCCAGTGCTTTCACCAATGGGGAGAGCTGGGCGTACTCCCGGGAGAGGCCGGAGAAGCGTTTCTGGTCGCCGATGACTTCCGGGTCGGCGAGCAGAGCTTCGATCTCTTCGTGGCGCTCGCCGAGCTGGTCGAGCTTGCGTCGTAAACTGTCCTTCACGATGAATTGCCTTCGTCGTCTAGCCCCAGCACCCGCAGGCCGGCGGCGAGTTGTGCGGCGTCGCCCTGGCGGGCGGCCTCGCGCAGACCGACGGAGGGGGCGTGCAGGAACTTGTTGGTGAGCATGTGCGCCAGATACTCGAGGACGGCATCCGGGTCGTCCCCCCGGCGCAGGCGCCGGCGCGCGCGGGCGAGGACCGCTTCCCGCTCCTGATGAGCGCGTCGGCGAAGATCGCGTATGGCCTCGACCGCATCGAGACCGCGTATCCACTCCATGAAGCGGTCGGTTTGCTGGTCGATGATCGTACGCGCCTGATCGGCGGCCGCCTGGCGGGAACGCAGGTTGTCCTCGATGACCTCGCGCAGGTCGTCGACGGTATAGAGGTAGACGTCCCGAAGGTCCCCGACCTCGGGCTCTATGTCACGGGGAACGGCAATGTCGACCATGAATACCGGGCGATGGCGGCGGCGCTTGAGCGCGCGCTCCACGCTGCCCTTGCCCAGGATGGGCAACGTGGCGGCGGTGGAGGCGACGACGATGTCCGTGTCAGTGAGGCGGTCGGGGATATCGCCCAGGCCCAGAGGCTCGCCACCGTGTTCCGCCACCAGCTGGCGCGCCCGCTCGATGCTGCGATTGGCGATGAGCAGGCGGTCGACGCCCTGCTCGCGCAGGTGGCGCGCCGTAAGGTCAATGGTTTCGCCGGCGCCGATGAGCAGTGCGGTCAGCGGGCTGAGGTCGCCGAAGATCTGTCGAGCCAGGCTCACGGCCGCGAATGCTACCGAGACAGGGTGGCTGCCCACGTCGGTGTCGGTGCGCACCTGTTTCGCGACGGAGAAGGCGTGCTGGAAGAGCCGGTCAAGGGTCTGGCCGACGACGCCGGCTTCGCTCGCGGTTTGCCACGCACTCTTGGCCTGGCCGAGAATCTGCGGCTCACCGAGAACCAGGGAATCCAGGCCCGCGGCCACGGTCAGTAGATGTGAGACGGCGTTCGCGCCACGCTGGTAGTAGACATACTTGCCAAGCCAGCCGGCTTCCAGTCCGTGGGCGCGTTCGAGCCAGCGCTGCAGGTGCCCCTGGTCGGCTTCGGGGTCGAGTACCGCGTAAAGCTCGGTACGGTTACAGGTGGACAGCAGCACTGCCTCGGCGATGCCCGGCTGGGCCGTTAACTCGCGCAATGCACCGGGCACGCGCTCGGGCGCGAACACGACCCGTTCGCGAACCTCCACAGGCGCGCTTTTGTGGCTGAGACCGAGGGTGACGACAGGCATGCGTTACCGGGCGGAATAAGAAATCCGAATTGTAGAGCACTGCGGCGTGTAGACAAAGCGTAACGCGCGGGGTATCGCTGCGCTGCCAGTGCCAGGTGCGCTTGGTGCAAGCTCGAAGAGGGGCTGCACACGGGCTCCGCGGGAGGGTGCGTGTTCGTGGAGACTAGTCGGTGGCCACGGCGTCGCCTGGCTCGCAACTTGAAACGTGCCACTTTGAACTCGCGACTCACCGCTCGCCCATGGCTCCGTCCCGTCCGTCCGCCGTAAGATGTAGAGGGCCACCGGGCGCGGAGGCCCGGCCACGAACAGCGAGGAATGCATGCGACGCTACAGTATCCCCCTCGCCCTGGCGGCGGTAATTGCCGGTTGCGCGACGCAGCCTGCCGACGAGCCCGGCGAACCGGCGGGCGCCGAAACGCCAGGGACATTGGAGTTCGACAGCGGCCATGACCGCCTGCTTTACCAGCTGCTGGTCGGCGAGTTCGCCGGTAACCGTGGGGCGTTCGAGCGTGCCGCAGATGCTTATGTGGATGCCGCTGCGCTGTCGAGTGACCCGAATGTTGCGGAGCGAGCGGCGCGTGTCGCCCTGTACGCGGATCGGCTGGATCTCGCCAAGGTGGCCGCGGATCGCTGGCTCGCGCTTGCGCCGCAGGCCCGTGAGGCAAGCCGGGTACTGGCGCTTATCGCCCTGCGTGAAGGCGATGCCGTGGCCGCTGCCGAACAGTTCGTCCGGGTGATTCCCGCGGACGACGGCTCCCGGGACCAGGTCTTTCGTCAGATCGGCGCCGAGCTGGGCCAGCAGGCCAACGCCGAGACGGCACTCGCGGTGGCCGAGACGTTGGCTGGACGCTTCCCCGAGGAGGCGGCGGCCCAGTTCGCTCTGGGAAAGGTCGCGTTGCAGACCGGCTACTTCGAGGAGGCCCTCACCGCTGCGGAGGACGCCCTTGCGCTGCGGCCGGACTGGCGGGCCGCGGCGCTTCTGGAGGTGGAGGCTCTGCAGAGGCTCGGGCGCATCGGAATTGCCAACGACCGGCTTGCCCGGATGGTCGCCGATTCGCCGGGGGACAATGAGCTGCGCTATGAGTATGCCCGTTTGCTGGCAATGGCCGGCGATACTGCGAAAGCACTCGCGCAATTCCGCCAACTGCTGAGTAATCAACCGGACGACCCGCGAACCCTGTTGACCGGCTCTCTGCTCGCCATGCGTGGCGGCGAAAACGAGCAGGCTCGTAGCTGGTTGATGCGGCTGCTCGCTCTGGAGGTGCGCACGGACGCCGCGCATTACTATCTCGCACGGCTGGCGACGGAAGAGGGGCGTTACGAGCGGGCGCTCGAGCACTATGAGCTGGCCGGTGGCGATTTCCGCACCGACGCCACCCTGGGTGTTGCACGAGTCATGGCCGCGCAGGGGCGTATCGATGATGCACGCCGACGACTGCAAGCGCTTCGGGCGGAGGACGCCAGCGCTGCAGTGCCCGCTTATGTCACTGAGGCGGAAGTGCTGCGCGGCGCCGGGCGGGCCAAGGAGAGTATCGCGGTGTTGGGGCAAGCACTTGCGGAGTATCCCGAGAATACGGAGCTGCTCTATGCCCGGGCGATGACTCGGGTGGCCGGCGGCGATGTGGAAGCCGCGGTAGCGGATCTGGAGGCCATCGTCGAACGCGAACCCGACAACGCGGTTGCCCTCAATGCCCTCGGGTATACCCTGGCCGACGAGAGGCGGCAGCTCGAGCGCGCCGCCCGCCTGGTACGCCGGGCCTACGCCTTGTCACCGGACAGTGCCGCGGTGGTGGACAGCATGGGGTGGGTCGCTTACCGCCAGGGGCGTCTAGATGAGGCACGTGATTACCTGGAGCGCGCCTACCGTCTCTCCCCGGGGCCCGAGATAGCCGCCCATTTCGGTGAAGTGCTATGGCGTCTGGGTGAGCGCGAGCGTGCCCGGGAAATCTGGACGGACGCGTTGCGCCGGCAGCCCGGTCACGATGTGCTCCATGACACCGTGAACCGGCTCACCGGCGGTGACTTGCTCCCATGAAGCGGTTTCTGGTCGTTCTGTTCGCAATGGTACTGGCGGGCTGCACGGTGGCGCCGCCGCGGCCGAGTGACGGCGGTCGATCGGTCGAGCTCGTGCAGTGGCAGGTGCCGCCAGCGCCGGAAAGGTGGTCCCTGGACGGGCGGGCTGCCATTCGCGTCGGTGATGATGGTGGCACTATGAGCGTGCGCTGGCGGGCTGATGGCGGTGACTACCGGCTGGACATGAGCGGCGCGTTGGGGGCGGGCGCGGTACGCCTGGAAGGTGATGACACGGGTGTGACCCTGCGAACGCGGGACGGCCGCCGTACCAGGGCGCCGTCGGCGCGGGCTTTGCTGCGTCGTGAGACCGGCTACGATCTGCCCGTGGCCTACCTGCGTTGGTGGGTGCGGGGATTGCCGGCGCCGGGGATCGAAGGCCAGGTACGGCTCAACGGTGGTGGCCATGCCAGCGAGCTCCACCAGGGGGGCTGGACGATCACTTACGGTGAGTATCGTTCGGTCGGGCGCTACCGCTTACCCGCGCGGCTCTCGGTGGACGGTGATGGCGTGAGTGTGCGCCTGGCCGTTCGTCGCTGGGAGGTCGACGTGTGAGCGTGTCCCGAGGCTGGCCGGCGCCGGCGAAGCTCAACCGGTTCCTGCACGTGGTCGGTCGGCGGAAGAACGGTTACCACGAGCTCGAAACCCTGTTCCAGTTCCTGGATCACGGGGATCGGCTCGACTTCGAGGTCACCGCCGAGGACACCATCGTGCGGACGGGCGGTCAGCCCGGGGTCGCCGACGATCAGGACCTGGTCGTCCGTGCCGCTCGTGCGCTGCAAGCGGCTACCGGCGTGTGCCGTGGCGCGCGGATACACGTCGATAAGCGGTTGCCTGCCGGTGGTGGGCTGGGGGGGGGCAGTTCGGATGCGGCCACGACCCTCGTGGCGCTCAACGCGTTATGGGGGACCGGGCTCTGCGATGCGCGCCTGGCCGAGATCGGCCTCACCCTGGGAGCGGACGTGCCCGTGTTCGTGTGCGGACACGCCGCCTGGGCCGAGGGGGTGGGCGAGCAGTTGACGCCGGTTGACCCCGACGAGCCCTGGTTTCTGGTGGTCGACCCGGGTGCGTCCGTCGGAACCTCCGAAGTCTTCGGTGCGCCGAAATTGACACGCAACACCCCGCGTATCAGAATACCGCGCCTTGAAACGGGGTCGCTCCGCAATGATTGCG
>CAZHBN010000029.1:0-23377 GCA_964530405.1 uncultured Ectothiorhodospiraceae bacterium | reverse complement strand
TCCAGCTGCTGGAGTTGCCTTATCGGGTGGTGACCCTGTGCACCGGCGACATGGGCGCCGCCGCGGCCAAGACGTACGACATCGAGGTGTGGTTGCCGGGGCAGGAGCGCTACCGCGAGATCTCCTCGTGCAGCAATGCCGAAGCCTTTCAGGCTCGGCGGATGCAGGCGCGCTGGCGTAACCCGGAGACGGGCAAGCCGGAGCCGGTGCACACGCTCAATGGCTCGGGACTCGCCGTCGGGCGCTGCCTGATCGCAGTGCTGGAGAACTACCAGGAAGCGGACGGTCGTGTACGGGTACCGGAGCGGCTTCGCGGCTACCTGGGCGGGGCGGAGTTTCTGTGAGCATGCGGGTAGGCGGGGGCGGGGTGTCAGAATCCGCTGACATATGATTCGGCATTCGCCCGACTGTGGGTGAACGCTCACCCGGTTTAAAGTGGATCCTGCGTGGGGCGGCAAGGCCGTCTCCCGCGCCGGATGCGGTAAAACCGGCCACGGAAGGTCGCGCCGAGGGAATGGCGGTCGGCAGGGATGCTGGCGAGGGGGCAGGGAGGCCCCGAACGGGCAGGGAAGCCCGCTACCCGCCGGCTTCCGACCCAGGGGGTCACCCGTCCCCGGTAATGAGGACGTAGACCGCTCCGGTCCCTCCGTCCGCACGCCGGGCCGAGCAGAACGCGAGCACGTCATCACGCCGGCGCAACCAGCGATCCACTTTACCCTTTAGCACCGGTCCCGCGTTGCGCGAGCCGCGGCCTTTGCCGTGGACGATGCGCGCGCAGCGCACGCCGCGGAGGTGGCACTCGTGGAAGAACCCGCGCAGCGCGCTGCCTGCCTCGGCGACCGTCATGCCATGGAGATCAAGCTCCGCCTGGATGCTGTACTGCCCACGGCGCAAACGCCTCAGCAGGCGCCTCTGCAGGCCGGGTCGCAGGTAACTCAGTGCCTCGCCACGCTCCGGGCCCAGGTCGGCGTCGTCCATGGGCGGGCGCAGGAGCTCCGCCATGACCTGGCGGTCGTCAGCGTGTCGTTGTCTCGGCACGGGGCGGGGCCGCGGGCGCTCGACCACCGCGCGTCGCTCCTGGTCCGGCAGCGGGCGCACGTCCTGCATGGCCTCGCGAAAGAGGGAGCGGTCCGCGTCCGAGTCGTATTCGCTCACGGCGTCCCCCCGACAGTCGGTCCGATCCATCGTGGCGTCGCGTCCGCTGCCGGATTCCGGTAACCAGCGACCCGACTCACTGCGTTATCCTACCGGTCGGCGCATGTGCTCCGCTACCGGCTCTTTCGTAAGGTGCCGCCTTTGCGCAGGCATGCGTCGCTGTATACTGGCCAACGACAACGTTGCCGGCCGCGTCTTCGCATCGATGCATGCGCTGACGTTGGGGGCGGCTCGGAACGCAGAGCAATGCATGAGGCTGGGAGGGGCATGCGCATCCTCGTGAGCAATGACGACGGCTATCGGGCACCCGGCGTGCGCGCCCTGGCGCAGGCGCTGGCAGAGTATGCCGAGGTCGTCGTGGTGGCGCCGGAGCGCGACCGCAGCGGCGCTTCCAATTCCCTGACGCTGGATACGCCATTGCGCGTATGGCCCGTACGTGAAGGGGTCTACCGTGTCGAGGGCACGCCGACGGACTGCGTCCACCTCGCGGTGACCGGGTTGCTGAATCCGGAGCCCGATATGGTGATTTCCGGGATCAATGCTGGCGCCAACCTGGGGGACGATGTCCTGTACAGCGGTACCGTGGCCGCGGCGATGGAAGGGCGGCACCTGGGTTTGCCGGCGATCGCCATGTCGCTGGCCGGTGACGAGCAGGCACACTACGATACGGCTTCGAAGGTGGCAGTCACCCTCCTCGCGCGCCTGCGCAGCGACCCGTTGCCGGCGGACACGATCCTCAACGTCAACGTTCCCGACCGTCCTTGGGAGGCGCTTGCCGGATTCGAGGCCACGCGTCTTGGCCAGCGTCATCGCGCGGAGCCGGTGGTGCGTGCCGAAGATCCGCGCGGCCGGCCGATTTACTGGATCGGTCCGCCGGGGGGCGGGGAGGACGACGGGGCCGGAACCGACTTCGACGCGGTGCGTCGCGGTTATGTGTCGGTAACGCCGTTGCAGGTGGATCTCACGCGCTACCAGGCGATGGATCAGGTCGCCGGCTGGATCGAGGGGCTGCGATGATCGCCGGTCCCCGCGAGCGTGGTATCGGTATGACGTCTCAACGCACTCGTGAGCGTCTCGTGCGGCGCCTGGGTGACAGCGGCATCCGCGATGCGCGGGTGCTCAACGTCATGCGCCACATCCCGCGGCACCTGTTCGTCGATGAGGCACTGGCGAGCCGTGCCTACGAGGATACGGCACTGCCCATCGGTTACGGCCAGACCATCTCCCAGCCGTATATCGTGGCGCGAATGACCGAAGCGTTGCTGCGTGGTGGGCACGAGCCTCAGTCGGTGCTCGAGGTTGGAACCGGATGCGGTTACCAGACCGCGGTGCTGGCGGCGCTGGTGCCGAAGGTGTTCACCATCGAGCGCATTCGCGCGCTCTACAGCATGGCTAACGGGCGCTTCCGCGAGCTCAAGCTTTACAATATCCGTCAGCGTCTTGGCGATGGTTACAAGGGTTGGGAGGGTGAAGCGCCGTTCGACGGTATTCTGTTGACGGCAGCGCCGCCGCAGGTGCCGCAGGGGTTGCTGGATCAGCTCGCCGTCGGCGGACGGCTCGTCGCACCGGTGGGTGAAACCGGCCACCAGGTTCTCCGGGTCATCGACCGCACCGACGCAGGGCTCGAGGTGCACGAGGATAGCCGTGTGAGTTTCGTGCCCATGAAGGAAGGGCTTGAGTGAATCGTCTGTTTTCCCGTTTGTATGCCTGGACGCTCGCGTGGGCGGGCCACCGCAGGGCACCGTGGTTCCTCGCGGTGCTGAGTTTCGCGGAGTCGTCGTTCTTCCCCATTCCGCCCGATGTGCTCCTGGCGCCCATGGTGCTCGCACGTCCCAACCGGGCGGTGAAGCTGGCACTGTTGACCACGGCGACCTCGGTTCTCGGCGGGCTCGCCGGCTATGCCATCGGCTATTACGCCCTGGACGTGATCACGCCCTGGCTGAAAGACCTTGGATACTGGTCCGGGTATCTGCGGGTGCACGAATGGTTCGTGTCCTGGGGATTCTGGGTGGTGCTCATCGCGGGATTCTCGCCGATACCCTACAAGCTGTTCACGATCGCTGCCGGTGCATTGTCGCTGGCGGTGATTCCGTTTGTGCTCGCCTCGATCATCGGGCGCGGGGCGCGTTTTCTGCTGGTGGCATTGCTGGTCGCCTGGGGCGGCCCACGGGTGGAGCCGTGGCTGCACACGTATATCGATCGCATCGGCTGGGCGACGGTCGCGCTGCTGGCCGTGGCGGTCGTGCTCGTACAGCTTTAGCGGCCGTTCTGCTCGGAGGCGTTGTCATGGCCGGGCTCGGCGGCTGTGCCGGTCCGTCCTATCGTGACGGTGGCCGCCCGCCTGCGGGGTATGCCGGCGAACCGCCAGCCGTTTACAGCGTCGAGCGCGGCGATACGCTGTACTCCATCGCCTGGCGTTACGACCTGAATTTCCGACAGGTGGCGTACTGGAATCGGATCGATCCGCCTTACACGATCTACCCGGGACAGAAGTTGCTGTTGCGCCCGAGCCAGGCGTCCAACGCCGCCGTCGCCACCGGCCGTGGCAGCGACACCTCGGATCGGCCATCCTCGTCCACCGGCGCCGTTAAAACCTCCAGCCCCGCGACGAAGCCGACATCCCGGTCCAAGCCCGCGGCAACGTCGAAGCCGCAACGCCGGGAGGCGCCACGGCGTGACTCCGACGTTGCTTGGCGGTGGCCAGTGGATGGTCCGGTGCTGCGCGAGTTCAAGGGGCCCAATGCCGGCAAGCAGGGCGTGACCATCGGCGGTGATGCCGGAACGCGGGTTCGCGCTGCCGCCGATGGTCGCGTGGTGTACAGCGGTAGCGGGCTTCGCGGTTACGGCCGGCTGGTGATCGTCAGGCACAACCAGACGTATCTCACCGCCTATGCATATAACCGGGAGCTGCTCGTGCGTGAGGGTGAGAATGTGCGCGCGGGCCAGACCGTTGCACGCATGGGCACCACGCCCGAAGGTCGTGGCGGACTGCACTTCGAGCTGCGCCGCAACGGCAAACCGGTGAATCCGCTGAGCTATTTGCCACGACGGTAATCACTTATCCGGTCGCCGGTAATGCCTCGTGCCAAGGCGCTTGTGCGGTCCGGCTGCGAGGCGCACCAGCGAAGGCGTGACGAGCTCGCACCGAGCCAGTGCGACACCGTAGCCGGGCCGCATGAGCATTGCCCTCGAGCGAACCCGTCGGGCGCTGTCGCGGCATGGCTCGTCATTCATGTAGATCCAGGCTACACCACTCGCCTCGCGAGAGTGCCCGAAGGTTCGCTGGCACGGGGCACGGCCGTGGGAACCGTTATGGGCGCCATGCGCCGTCGTGGGTGTCTTCTTCACTTTCCAAGCGCCCCCCGCAGACCGGCCGGTACCCTCGCGGGAGCGGGGGCCGGTTGCTCGCTGAGCCGGGTGAGTGCAGCACCTGGCGCTGGCGGCTCGCCCCTTGGAATGCCGATGAAATAACCCGTTGCTTCACTCTCCGTGCGGGCATATATTGGAGCCAACACAAAACGATAAGCCGGTTTTTCCTCGTGGAACCCCACGTTCCGAACACAGGCCGGCCCGTAGGCATGGGCCGGGGGCACGGAGGAGAAGGCATGGCCAGGAAGCAGGCACTCAGGGTCGACCCTGAAACCGATCCGGCGGCGGTCGAGGAGTTGGAAGACGAGCTCGTACTCGAGGGGGACAACGCGGTCCAGGAGGGACCTGAAGCAAATGACGGTGAAGCCGCAACGGACGACGACAACGCGTCCGCCAGCCGCGGCAAGGCACGGCGGAGCGAGGCACACGAACCCACCCTGGATGCCACTCAGCTCTACCTCAACGAGATTGGTTTCTCCCCGCTGTTGACCGCGGAGGAGGAAGTTTACTATTCCCGCCGCGCCCAGCGTGGGTGTGCCGCCTCACGCCAGCGCATGATCGAGAGCAATCTGCGCTTGGTGGTCAAGATTGCACGGCGGTACATGAACCGGGGGCTCGCATTTCTCGATCTCATCGAAGAAGGCAACCTCGGATTGATCCGCGCGGTGGAGAAGTTCGATCCCGAGCGCGGTTTCCGTTTCTCGACCTACGCGACGTGGTGGATACGTCAGACCATTGAGCGGGCGATCATGAATCAGACCCGCACGATCCGTCTGCCCATCCACGTTATCAAGGAAATCAATCAGTACCTGCGCACTGCTCGCCAATTGGTTCAGGAGTTGGACCACGAGCCCACGATCGAGGAAATCGCCCGTGCGATGGACCGCCCGGTGGAGGACGTGCGCCGGATGATGGGGTTGAACGAAGGGGTGACGTCGGTGGACGTGCCCATTGGCAAGGATGCCGATCGCGTGCTGCTGGACGCGATTCCGGACGAAACCAACCCGGATCCCTTCGCCGCGCTCGAGGACGACGACGTTCTCACCCACCTGGACGCCTGGCTGGAGCAGCTCACCGACAAACAGCGTGCCGTGGTGGAGCGGCGCTTCGGGTTGCATGGCTACGAGAAAGCCACCCTCGAGGAGGTTGGCAACGAGATCGGCGTCACCCGTGAGCGGGTAAGACAGATTCAGATCGACGCGCTGCGCAAGCTTCGTGACGTCATGGAGCGGGCGGGCTTCTCGCAGGACAACGTCTTCGGTTGACTCATTCCAGCAGAAGGGCGGCGACGACATGCCGCCCTTCTGCCATGAGAATGTTGTAAGTGCGACACGCTGCCTGCGTGTCCATCACTTCGATACCGATACCGCGTTCCAGCACCGCCAGCATGACGGCGCGGTCGGGAAAACGCTGGCTGTCGCCGGTGCCGAGCAGTACGATCTCCGGCTCGAGCGCCAGCACGGCATTGATGTGCTCGGCGACGAGATCCTCGAAACGCTCCGGCGGCCAGTCCGTGATCAGGGTATTGGGCGCGAGCAGCAGACTCGTGTCGTAACCCGCCTCGTTGACGTGTATGCGCCCGGCCTCGTAGGCCCGAATCCGGTAGGTGGCGTCGCCTGTTTCCTGAGTGATCTTCATTCCCCGAAGATAGCCGAGTGGGGCACGCAGGGACAAGGCGAGGGGACGTGCCGAATTGACAGGTCCCGGCACCGTCAGTAGCTTTTGGCCTCTATCGTCCTCCATCGCGCAGGCGCATGCGGCGCGCGCCGCGGCCGCGTCGCAAACCATGGCACGACAACCACCACGCAGAGGCCCAAGGTGAACGAGGAATTCCAGCGCATCCGCCGGCTCCCCCCTTACGTGTTCAATATCGTGGGCGAGTTGAAGGCGGCCGCGCGAGCCCGAGGCGAGGACATCGTGGATTTCGGCATGGGCAATCCCGACCGGCCCACGCCGGCACACATCGTGGACAAGCTCACCGAGGCGGCTCAGCGGGGCGACACGCACCGCTACTCCATGTCACGGGGGATTCCCCGGCTGCGCAAGGCCATCTGCGATTGGTACGCGCGCCGCTACGACGTGAGCCTCGATCGCGAAAGCGAAGCCATCGTCACGATCGGCTCCAAGGAGGGGCTGGCTCACCTCGCCCTGGCGACGCTCGGCCCCGGGGACAACGTGCTGGTGCCCAACCCGAGCTATCCCATCCATCCGTACGGGGTGGTGATAGCCGGGGCGGATCTGCGTCATGTGCCGCTGGTGCCGGAGGTGGACTTCTTCGAGGAGCTCAAGAAGGCCATCAAGGACACCTGGCCGAAGCCCAAGATGCTCATCCTCAATTTCCCCGCCAATCCCACCGGGAACTGCGTGGAGCCCGAGTTCTTCGAACGGGTCATCGAGGTCTGCCGGGAGCACAGCATCTGGGTCGTTCACGACCTCGCTTATGCGGATATCGTGTTCGACGGCTACCAGGCACCGTCCATCCTGCAGGTGCCCGGTGCCAAGGAAGTGGCGGTGGAATGCTTCTCACTGTCGAAAAGCTACAACATGCCCGGTTGGCGGGTCGGTTTCGTCTGCGGCAACGACAAGCTCATCGCCGCACTGGCGCGGATGAAGTCCTATCTCGATTACGGCATGTTCACCCCCATCCAGGTGGCGGCGATCTCCGCTCTGGAGGGGCCGCAGGATTGCGTGGACGAAATTCGCGAGACTTATCGCCGGCGCCGCGATACCCTCTGCGACGGCCTGGCGCAGGCCGGATGGCCGGTGGAAAAACCCCGCGCGACGATGTTCGTATGGGCGCGGATTCCGGAACCCTACCGCGAGATGGGGTCGCTGGAGTTCTCCAAGAAGCTGCTCGCCGACGCGAAGGTGGCCGTTTCGCCGGGCGTCGGATTCGGCGACTACGGTGACGACCACGTGCGCTTCGGGCTGATCGAGAATGAGCATCGCACACGCCAGGCGATTCGGGGGATCAAACAGATGTTTCGTAAGGACGGCTACCTTAAGGAGGCGAGCTCTTGAAACCCGTGAAGGTCGGTCTGCTGGGCCTGGGCACGGTTGGCGGTGGTACGGTCAATCTGCTTCAGCGCAATCGTGACGAGATCAGCCGCCGCGCGGGGCGCGATATCGAAATCGTGCACGCCGCCGCGCGCCACCTGGACCGACCGCGCACGTGCAGCACCGAAGGCATTCGTCTGACCACCGATCCCTTCGAGGTGGTCGACGACCCGGAAACCGAGATCATCGTCGAGCTCATCGGCGGCGAGGATCTCGCCAAGGAGCTCACGCTGCGGGCGATCGAGCGCGGCAAGCACGTGGTGACGGCCAACAAGGCGTTGATCGCCAGCCACGGTAACGAGATCTTCGCGAGAGCCCGCGAGCAGGGCGTGTCGATCACCTTCGAGGCTGCGGTCGCCGGGGGCATTCCCATCATCAAGGCCGTGCGCGAGGGGCTGGTCGGTAATCGCATCGACTGGCTTGCCGGTATCATCAACGGTACGGCGAACTTCATCCTGAGCGAGATGTTCTACGCCGACCGCGAATTCGGTGACGTACTCGCGGAAGCCCAGCGGCTAGGCTATGCGGAGGCGGACCCCACCTTCGATGTGGAAGGCGTCGATGCCGCGCACAAGCTCACCATCCTCGCCTCCATCGCATTCGGCATTCCCCTGCAGTACGACAAGGTGTACGTGGAGGGAATCTCCCACGTGGGCCAGGAGGATGTCGCTTACGCCCAGGAGCTAGGATTCCGCATCAAGCACCTGGGCATCGCCAGTCGCACCGAGGACGGCATCGCGCTGCGAGTGCATCCGACGCTGCTGCCCAGTCGGCAACTGCTCGCCAGCGTGGACGGCGTGATGAACGCCGTGATGGTCAGCGGCGATGCCCTGGGGCCTACCCTTTACTACGGTCCGGGCGCCGGTTCAGAGCCCACGGCGTCGGCGGTGGTGGCGGACCTGGTGGACGTGGTTCGGGAGTTCACGCTGGCCCCGGAAGACCGCGTGCCGTACCTGGCCTTCCAGTCCCACGCGCTGTCCGACGATCCGGTTCTGCCCATGGATCGGGTGGAGACCGCCTACTATCTGCGCATGCAGGCCCTGGACCGTCCGGGCGTGCTCGCGGAGGTGGCGCGACTCCTTGGAGAGCAGGGCATCAGCATCGAGGCCATCATTCAGAAGCAGCCGGAGCCCGGCGCCGAGGATGTGCCCGTGATCATCCTCACTCATCGTGTGCGGGAGTGGCAGATGAACCAGGCCTGCGAGCGTATCGAGGCGCAGGATGCCATCCTCGGCCACGTTCATCGCATTCGCGTCGAGACCCTCGACTGACCCGGCCGCTATGCACGCGCCCCGGCGGCTGCGTGCCCGGGGCGGCGTGAATCATCAGGAAAAGAGACATGCCCTTCAGAACCCGATACACCGGACTCATCAACAAGTACCACGATCGCCTGCCGCTGGCCGACGACGTGCGCGTCATCAGCCTGGGCGAGGGTGCCACGCCGCTGATCCGCTTGAACAACATCCCGCGCACGCTTGGCCGAAGCGTGGATATGTACGTCAAGTACGAGGGGTTGAATCCCACGGGCTCGTTCAAGGATCGGGGCATGACCGTCGCGGTGACGCATGCTGTCCACGAAGGCAGCGAGGCGCTCATCTGCGCATCGACGGGCAACACCTCAGCCTCCGCCGCGGCCTACGCCGCACGCGCGGGCATCAAGGCATTCGTGCTCATCCCCGATGGCAAGATCGCGCTCGGCAAGCTTGCCCAGGCGATCATGCACGGGGCGACGGTGCTGCAGATCCGCGGCAATTTCGACGATGGCATGCGCATCGTCAAGGAAATGGCCGAGCACGCACCGGTGAGCATCGTGAACTCGGTCAACCCGTTCCGGCTGCAGGGCCAGAAGACCGCGGCGTTCGAGGTGGTCGAAGAGCTCGAGCGGGTGCCGGATTATCACTGCCTGCCGGTGGGTAATGCGGGCAATATCACTGCTCACTGGATGGGTTACTCAGAGCTGGCCCTGGGGCCCCGTGACGAGCCCAGCGCGGCCTATGCCCCGTGTGGCCACCGCCCATTCCACAGCGGCGTGGTCCGCGAACGACCGCGCATGGTCGGCTATCAGGCGAATGGTTCGGCGCCCTTCCTGCGCGGGTCGGCCGTCGAGGAGCCCGAGACGGTGGCGACGGCTATCCGCATTGGCAATCCCCAGTCCTGGGATTACGCGTGGGCGGCGAGCCGCGAGTCCGGCGGCTGGTTCGATGAGCTCGGCGACGACGACATTCTCGACGCACAGCGCATGCTCGCCGATCACGAAGGGGTTTTCTGCGAACCAGCATCCGCGGCTTCCGTTGCAGGGGCAATGCGGGATATCCGAAGCGGCAGGATCGCCGAAGGGAGCACCGTCGTGTGCACGCTGACGGGGCACGGCCTGAAGGATCCGGACGTCGCCCAGCGTCATGCCAGCGATGCCGTGAGCACGGTCGATGCCACCACCGACGCGGTGAAAGAGGCGATTCTCGGGCGCCTGAGCTGATCCATGGCGGCGGGGGGATGCCTGCATCTGCTCGTGCCGGGGTTGCTTGGCCCGGTTCCCGCCCAGCTTCGGGATCTTGTCGGTGACCGGGGCGTCGTGCCGGTCACCGAGCGTTTGCTGAGCCGCGCCAGCCGACTACGGGCCCGCGCCCCCGCCGGCGTCGAGCCGTGGCCGGCGGCGTTCCCCGGTGCCGGGGCGAGCGGTGTGCTTGGTGCCGGCGGGGACCCGGGCGATGCGTTCTGGTACTGCGCCGATCCGGTGCATCTGCGCCCGGATCGTGACCGGCTGATGCTCTTCGGCGGCGAGCCGGTTCGCCTCGGCGATCGTGAGTGTGAACAGATCGTCGAGGCGTTCAACGACCTGTTCGGCGAGGACGGTTTTACGCTCGTCGCCTTCGGTAGCGCCCTCTTTCTGCGAGTGGAGCGTCCACCGGCCGGCTCTGCGCCGTCACCGCACGCGACCCGCGAGGTCTCCGGTCGGTATCTCGACGCTTTCCTGCCCGAGGGCGAGGAGGGGCGCGAGTGGCGGCAGTTCCTGAACGAGACCCAGATGCTGCTCCACGGGCTACCGTTCAACGCTGACCGTGAGACGAACGGGCAGTTGTCCGTCAACGGCTTGTGGTTCTGGGGAGGCGGCCGCCTGCCGGGGACCGACGGTGCCGGCGATTTGGACGCCTGCTTGACCGACGATCCCGTCCTTGCCGGTCTCACCCGCCAACGTGGCGCGCGTGTGGAGGCAGCGGTGGAACGCCTCTCGCAGGTACCCGCGAGCCCGGGTGAGATTGCCGTGCACTGGCCGGCTGCCGATGATGCGCTGACCGGCGGCGACGTCGAGGGCTGGCTGGCGGCGCTGCAGCGCTTCGAGCAGGCGTGGGCCAACGAGGCCGAGAGTGCCCTTACCGGCGGCACCTGGGCGGAGATCCGGGTGTATGCAGGCGGCGATCGAGGGTTTCGTTGGACACGCGGCGCCCGTCGCCGATTCTGGCGTCGCCCACGCGCGTTCGCGCATTGGCTGGAACGCGCATGAGCGCGAATACCCAACGCGTCGTCGAGCGTCGCACGCCCGCGGCGAACCCGGAAGCGTTACCCGCCGATCTTCACCCCGTTCTGCGGCGGGTTTACGCACGCCGCGGCATCCGTTCGGCTGACGAGCTCGAGCAGGGGCTCGAGGCCCTGCATCCGCCGAATCTTCTGCATGGCATGGACGCCGCCGTCGAGCTCCTCGTGGAAGCGGTGTATGAGCAGCGGCGCATACTGCTGGTCGGTGATTTCGATGCCGACGGTGCCACCAGCTGCGCGGTCGCCATTCGCGCGCTGACCGCGATGGGCGCGACGTCCGTCGATTACCTGGTGCCGAACCGCTTCGAGTTCGGTTACGGCCTTAGTCCCGAAATCGTCGACGTGGCCAGCGCGCGGGCCCCCGACCTCGTCGTGACCGTCGATAACGGTATCTCGAGCCATGCGGGCGTGGCCGCGGCGAAACGCCATGGAATGCGTGTGATCGTGACCGATCACCACCTGCCCGGGGATACGCTGCCCGCGGCGGATGCGTTGGTGAATCCGAACCTGCCGGGTGACGATTTTCCCAGCAAGTCACTGGCGGGTGTGGGTGTGATCTTCTACGTCATGGCCGCGCTCCGCAGCGCTCTGCGTGCGCGGGGCTGGTTCGAGCAGACGGGCACGCAGCCCCCGAATCTGGGGGAGGTTCTGGATCTGGTTGCTCTCGGCACCGTGGCCGATGTGGTGCCGCTGGATCGCAACAACCGGATACTGGTCGAACAGGGACTGCGCCGAATCCGTGCCGGGCGTGCCTGCCCCGGCGTGCAGGCACTGCTGGACGTTTCCGGTCGCAATGCCCACCGCACCGTTGCCGCCGATCTCGGCTTCGCCATCGGTCCGCGTCTCAACGCCGCCGGCCGGCTGGAGGATATGTCGGTGGGCATCGAGTGCCTGCTCGCGGCGGACACCGGGCGTGCGCGGGAGTTGGCGGAGTTGCTTGACGAGCTCAACCGACAGCGCCGCGAGATTGAAGGCCAGATGCGAGCGGAGGCCATCGAAAGCGTGGAACGGCTGCTCGATCGGCTCGACACGGAGGCTGTGCCCTTGGGGCTTTGCCTCATGGAGCCGGATTGGCACCAGGGGGTGATCGGCATCGTCGCCTCTCGCGTCAAGGAGCGCTTCCATCGCCCGGTGATCGCGTTCGCGCCGGCGGGGGAGGGTGTGCTCAAGGGCTCGGCGCGATCGGTGCCGGGGCTGCACATGCGCGATTTGCTCGAGCGTATCGATACCACCCATCCCGGCATCATCGACCGGTTCGGAGGGCATGCCATGGCCGCGGGCCTGTCACTGCCGACCGAGCGCTTCGATGCATTCCGCGACGCGTTCGAGCGCGTCCTTACCGCGGAAGTCAGTCATGAGGATCTGGCGTCGACGCTGGTCACGGACGGCGAGCTCGCGCCGGGCGAGCTCTCCATGGAGACGGCGCGGGCGCTGCGTGCTGGCGGTCCCTGGGGGCAGGGATTTCCGGAACCCCTGTTCGACGGCACTTTCCGGGTGGTCACCAAGCGGGTGGTGGGCGGCTCCCATCTCAAGCTCAAGGTTCAATCGCCGGGGGGTGGGGATGCGCTGGAGGCGATCGCCTTCGGCGGCCTGGAGCGCGGCTGGGAGACGCTGGAAGGCGACGTTCGCCTGGCGTACCGGCTCGACGTCAACGAGTTTCGCGGCCGCGAGAGCCTGCAGCTTATCGTCGTGCACATGGAAGCGGCAGAGGGCGGGAGCAGCGCGTCGGGGCCGTAGTCTCTAGGAGCGCGCATTCGTGTTCCCGGCCACCGGGATGCCTAGTCTTCCCCCGTGCCGGCCGGGATGAACGAGGGTGCGGCGAGCGGCAACAGATAGACGTCCGTGCCGGGCCGCCACGCGGCTCGCCAGGCATCCGTCTGCCGCTCGCGACCCCGTGCCGGCAGGTCGAGCAGTGTGACCCGGGGCAGTGCGGGACGGGGTGGGAGGCGCTCCGGCGGCGGCGAATCGGTGATGGTGCCGACGGCGACGAGATGAGCCGGCGGCCCGCCGGTACAGCGTTCGGGGTCCGGTTGCCAGTCACCGGCGGCGGGCGAGGCAGGGCTGGCCGGGCGTCGCAGCAGCCGAGCCACGGCGATGATCTGCTGATGCATGATCCCCGGTCGTTCGTGCAGACGTATATCCGCCACCCGGGCGCCACCGATGAATAGCCGCAACTGATCGCCCGGCTCGGGCGTACGAAGCTGCGAGAGCACGACCTGAGGGGGGACCCGTCCCGCTGCGTCCGGCTCGACCATCAGGCAGTGGCGTACCCCGTCGGCAGCCCGCCCGGCGGCGCTGATCGCCAGGAGCGAGGCCAGCACGGTGCACGCGGGCCAACGCCACCGCATCACCCCGCATCCTCCACTGCCGGCGTCCGCGCGGCGACGTTCGACGCGCGATGACGTCGAATGACCCGCTCCACGAAGAGCGGTAGACAGACCAGCACATCGTAGACGGCGAGCAGCACCCCGGTGAGCGTCAGCAGGATGGCGGCGATCCCCCGCGCCAGGGCGCCGGCGACGGCAAGCGCGGCACCCGTGGCCGCTGTTACAGCCAATGCGCCCTGGCGCAGGACGTTCTCGAACGGCAGTGCAACCAGGGAGACCACCAGCGCCAGCCCGAACGCGATCGCCGACTGGCTCAGCGTCGGAATCCACAGGAATACCGGTTCGGGGAAGCCTCCTCCGGACGCCGTGAACAATGCCTCGGTGCTGGCGTCGAGGGACAGCAGGTAGTCACGGGTCCAGGCTAGTGCGGCGGCAGCACTGGCGAGCACGATCAGCAGCACGCCGGCCACGCTCGCCGCCGCCGCCCGCAGCGCCGGCCGCCCCAGCGCGAGGCCCGGTACCAGTCTCGTCATGCCGAGTGCCTCGCTGATCAGCAGTCCGCACACGGCGAGGAGCCCTATCAGGCTCGTGGCGAGCCATTGGGTGTAGTCACTGCCGTCGGGACCGGTTCCTAGGCCGGCGCCCACTTCAGCAAGCGGTCGCTCGATGAGCCCATGGAGTGTCACCGCGGCCGCCGCAATCACGGCGAGGGCCACGATGGCCGTACACCAGCGGGCGAAGACCAGTCCGGCGGTGCGGCGCGCGCGATCCCGGTGGCGTTCGGCCAGTGCCCGGAAGCGCACGATCTGTCGCTGTACGCTCACCGCCCGGTGATCGACGCGCGCGACACCACGCTGGATGTGGTCCAGAAGACTGTGTATGTGACGCCACATGGGCACGGCCCGCCGCAGCGTGCGGTGCCGCCGGTGGCTCGCCTCGCGGTAGCTCTGCAGGGTGTGATGGCACGCCCGCTCCAGGGTCGCGT
Source organism: uncultured Ectothiorhodospiraceae bacterium (assembly GCA_964530405.1). Classification (GTDB taxonomy): domain Bacteria; phylum Pseudomonadota; class Gammaproteobacteria; order Nitrococcales; family Nitrococcaceae; genus Arhodomonas. The sequence continues at coordinate 8,950 of CAZHBN010000029.1, read as the reverse complement.
GCATGTCCTCGAGCACGCGTACCACGGAGGGATCGTCCGGGCGTTCCATGGACGCGACGGTTTCCACCGCCCGAACCCACTCCGGTGGCGAGGGCGGTACCTCGACCGTGCGGCGGTAGTCGTCGTCGAGGCGCTGGAGTTGCTCGCGCAGGCTCCGATCGAGATGGGGGATGCCCGATAGGTCCCGGGCAATGGTGCGCTCCAGGCGCAGCAGTTCCCGGCCCACCTGCAGCTCGGTGCGCTCGCGTGCATAGGCGAGGAGGAGGCGGTGGTAACGCGCGGTGATGACGCGGTGTGAGCGGTGCAGGCCACGGTGAGCGCGGCGCAGCGCGCGGGCGAGTTGGGTGCCCGCGGTCCGGATGAGTGTATGCGCGGGCCGGCGCGCCACGTACAGCAACGCGATCAGAGCGACCAGCCATATCACACCGGACAACCAGAGATTGTCCGAGGGGAAACGCAAAACCTGCTGCATGCTACGGCGCCCTCCGGCCCCCCTTGCCCATGTGCTGGCCCTACACTCTGGGGGGAGCGGGCCCGCGGGGCAAGAGTGTGGGCCGCAGGGCTGCGGGTCGGATACGGATCACTGCGAGGCTAGCGGGCCGCCGCTGTGGTTCCGGCCGGCGGGCCTTCGCTCAACGATGCGAGGTCCGCGGCAATGTGTACGCTCTCGCGCAACAGGATGTCCGGTCGCTGGTCGTCCGACAGTGCGTCGAGGCTGTCCACGGGGTCCCGTCCCAGGGCTTCGAGCTGCCGATTGAGCACGGCCAGCCGGGCCTTGCGATCCTGCTCGGCGCGCTCGCGGCGTACCGACTCTTCCAGCGACACCATGTCCCGTGCGCGATCGGCCTCGATGCGTTCCACCTCGGAGACCAGTGCCCGTAGCGCGGGTTGTTCGTGCACGCGTGCCTCGTGGCGCTGTCGCAGCATGTCCATGACCTCCAGGCCGGGCAGCGCCCCGTAATCCACGGGCTGGATCTCGTCCCAGGGGAGGGGGTTGTCGGTCGCCCGTTCACCGGATTCCTCCGGGTGCACCATGGGGAGCGCGATGTCCGGTTCCACGCCGCGGAGCTGGGTGCTGTGGCCGGTGACCCGGTAGAACTTGGCGACCGTCATCTTCAGCCGGCCGCTGGGTTTCTCGCTGTCCAGGCCGAAGCGCTCCAGGTTGACCAGCGTCTGCACGGTACCCTTGCCGAATGTCCGGTCACCGACCACTATCGCCCGGTTGTAGTCCTGGAGTGCGCCGGCCACGATCTCCGAGGCGGATGCGCTGAAGCGGTCGACCAGCACCGCAAGCGGACCGCGGTAGGCCTGTTCGCCGCCGTCCTCGTCCTCTAGCACTTCGCGCTCGCCGGTGCTGCGTTCCACCTGCACCACGGGGCCGCGCTCGATGAACAGTCCTGCCACCCGGGTGGCCTCGCTGAGTGATCCGCCGGCGTTGCCGCGCAGGTCGAGCACCAGCGCGTCGATACCGTCTTCCTCGAGCGTCTCGATCAGTCGGCGTACGTCCCGGGAGGTGCTGCGGTAGTCCTTCTCACCGGCCTCGGCCGCCTGGAAGTCCATATAGAAGGCGGGGATGTCGATGACTCCCACACGGCGCTGCCCCTGTTTCGTGTCCACCTCCAGGACGCGGGAGTCGGCGGCTTGCTCTTCGAGCTCTATGCGGTTGCGTGTCAGCTTCACGATTTCCGGCGCCGCATTGCCGGCATTGCCCGCCGGCAGGATACGCAGGCGCACGACCGACTCGCGCGGCCCGCGAATCAGGTCGACGACGTCCGACAGTCGCCAGCCCACGACGTCCTTGATGTCGTCCTCGCCCTGGCCCACGCCGATGATGCGGTCGCCGGGGGAGAGCTGACCGCTGGCCGAAGCCGGGCCGCCGGGGATGAGCTCGACGATCTCCGTGTATGCCCCTTCGCCCTTTAGCAGCGCACCGATGCCCTCCAGCGACAGGCTCATGTTGATGTCGAAGTTCTCGGAGCGCCGCGGGGAGAGATAGTTGGTATGTGGGTCGTAGCGACTCGACCAGGCGTTCATGAACGTCTGGAATATGTCTTCGGGCTGGTACTGGCTGATGCTGCGTGCCATGCGCTCATAACGCCCGCGCAGGGTCTTGCGTACGTCCTCCCACGGTGTGTCGTTGAGGCGCAGCGTGAGTGCGTCGTGGCGGACACGCTTGCGCCACAACGCCTCGAGCTCCGATGGGTCCGATGCCCAGTCGGCGTCACTGCGATCGACGTCCAGCGTGCCTTCGCCACTTTGAATGAATTCACCGTCGAGCAGCGTCAGGGCGTAATCCACCCGCTCGCGCACACGCTGGTAGTACAGCGAGAAAATATCCCAGGCGGGATCGAGACTGCCATCGCTGACCAGATCGTCGAGGCGGTCGCGGTAGCCGGTGAAGCGCTCGATATCCGACGCCAGGAAGTAGTAGCGCTGTGGGTCCAGCGTGTCGAAATACGCCTGATAGACGTCGCGGGATAGCCGATCGTCGACGGCGCGGTCGCGGAAGTGATACTGGCTCAGTAGCTCCGCGACCAGTCGCGCCTCGCCCTGCTGGAGAGAGGTGGGCGTCGGCAACGACTGGCCCGCGGCCAGCATCGGCAGGAGGAGCAGGGCGAGCGGCAGTAGCCACCGTCCGGCCGAGGACTTCGATGTCATGAGCTAGTCCGTCCTCTCGTTGTCGTATGCACGCTCGAGGCTTCGCGAGACGACGTCGCTGACGTCCTTGGACAGCGACGGCTGCGCTTCGATGCGCTCGAGCGCCTTGCGCATGTGCGCGGCGCGCTGCTCGTCGTACCGCCGCCAGCGGCTCAGCGCCGTGGTCAGGCGTGCGGCTACCTGGGGGTTGATCGGGTCGAGATCGATTACCCAGTCCGCAAGGAAATTGTAGCCGTCGCCTCCGGTTTGGTGGAAACCGATGGCGTTGCCCATACAGAACGCGCCCACCAACGCGCGCAGGCGGTTGGGGTTACGCGGGTCGAAGGCGGCGTGGCCGGTGAGCTCGCGCACGCGCTCGAGTACGTCCGGCCGGCGCGAGAGCGCCTGCACGCGGAACCATTTGTCGAGTACCAGCGGGTCATTGCGCCAGCGCTCGGCGAACCGGTCCAGGGCCCCTTCGGCACGCGGCTCGGAGGAGTCGGCGAGCAGGGCGAGTGCGGCCATGGTGTCAGTCATGTTGTCCGCCTCGTCGTAGTGTGCGAGGCAGAGCTCAAGGGCACGCTCGTCCCCGATCGCGGCGAGGTAGTCGAGGGCGAGGTTGCGCAGCCGCCGGCGGCCGATGTCGTCAGCGCGTGGCCGGTAGGGGCCGTCCACGCGGTGTCGTTGGTAGGCGGCACGCAGCTGGGGCTCCAGGGCCTGCGCGAGCCCCTGTCGCATCGCTTCCCTGGCCTGGTGGATGGCATCGACGCGGATCACCGGCATGTGTTCGGCAATGAAGCTCTCCGGGGGCAGGGTGAGCGCCTCGGCGACCAGTGCCGGATCGGCGTCTTCGTCCTCCAGGGTCTGGCGGAACGCGGCGAGAAACGTCTCCGGGATCTCGCCCGGGCCGTCTTCGACCCAGCGAAGCATGATACGGGTCGCCAGACGCTGGCCGGCCTCCCAGCGGTTGAATTCGTCATTGTCGTTGGCGAAGAGAAACGCGAGTGTCTCGTCGGTGTACTCGCAGTCGAGCTTCACCGGCGCGGAGAAGCCGCGCAGCAAGGACAGCGTCGGTCGCTCGTCGAGCCCCGAAATCGTGAACGTCTGCGTCGGCTCGCGCAGCTCGAGCACCCGGGTGCCGGCATCCGGAGCCGTACTTTCCCCGGTGAGCCGGATCGGCAGGTCGTTCCCCTCGCTGTCCACGAGGCCGAGGGCGACCGGGATGTGCAGGGGGTGTTTCTCCCGCTGGTCCGGGGTCGGCTCAGTGTGCTGGCGAAGGGTGAGGGTGAGCGTGCCGGTGGCCGGGTCATAGGCATCGTCGACGCTAACCACCGGTGTCCCGGACTGCTCGTACCAGCGGCCGAATCGGGCCAGATCCATGTCGTTGGCGTCCGCCATGGCAGCGAGGAAATCCTCGCAGGTTACTGCCTGGCCGTCATGGCGTTCGAAGTACAGGGCGAGCCCTCGTCGAAAGCCTTCCTGCCCCAGCAGGGTGTGATACATGCGGATGACCTCGGCACCCTTCATGTACACGGTCGCGGTGTAGAAATTGTTGATCTCCGCGTACTCGCACGGGCGCACCGGATGGGCCATTGGGCCGGCATCCTCGGGGAACTGTGCGGCCCGGAGTGTGCGTACTTCCTGGATGCGTCGCACGGCCGGCGCGCCCTGGAAAGCGCTGAATTGCTGCTCGCGGAAGACCGTCAAACCCTCCTTGAGGCTCAATTGGAACCAGTCGCGGAGGGTGACCCGGTTGCCCGTCCAGTTGTGGAAGTATTCGTGGCCGATGACTGCCTCGATGTTGACGTAATCGGTATCGGTGGCGACGTCGGACCGGGCCAGGATGTACTGCGTGTTGAAGATGTTGAGGCCCTTGTTTTCCATGGCCCCCATGTTGAAGTCACCGACGGCGACGACCAGGTAGTTGTCCAGGTCGCATTCCAGGCCGTAGGTCAGTTCGTCCCAGTGCATCGCTGCCTTGAGCGAATCCATGGCGTGTGCCGTACGGCCGGCGTTCTCGTGCTCGGTGTAGATAGCCAGGCGGATATCGCGCCCCGAGCGTGTGGTGTGCCGGTCCTCGTGGCAGTGGAGGTCACCGGCGACCAGCGCGAACAGGTAGCTCGGCTTCGGGAACGGGTCCTGCCAGCGCACCCAGTGACGACCGTCGTCAAGGTCGCCGTTGGCTACCGGGTTGCCGTTGGACAGCAGGATCGGGTAGTGGCGCTTGTCCGCCGTTATCGTCACGGTGTAGCGAGCCATGACGTCCGGGCGGTCCGGGAAGTAGGTGATGCGGCGGAAGCCCTCGGCTTCGCATTGCGTGCAGAACATGCCCCCGGAGCGGTAGAGACCCTGGAGCTGGGTGTTGTCCTGGGGGCGCAACCGCGTCGCAATCTCGAGGGTGAATGTCTCCGGCACTTCCGTGACGGTAAGGCCGTGGTCGTCCAGCGTGTAGGCGTCGCCGTCCAGCGGTTGTCCGTCGAGGGCGAGTGACAGCAGGGTGAGGTCTTCGCCGTCCAGCCTCAGGGGGCGGTCGGCCGGCGTACCCGGGGCCCGTCGCACAGTCAGCGTCGAGTGCACGTCCGTGTACGCTTCGTCGAGGTCGAACGCCAGCGCCACCTCGTCGACGAGGTAAGGCGGTGTGGTGTAGTCGGCAAGATGCACGGTCTGCGGCTTGGCGCTCATCGATGCTCCTGTTCGCGTTCCATCGCGCATGGCGCGCGGGTGAGTAGTGTTGGGTTCGCAATTGTGTGTGTAGGGTAGCGCTCACGCCGGGCGACTCCCACCCCCACGGTGCGGCAGTGGCCGCCGACCCGGTCACAACGCCCGCAACCACGGATGGGCAACGGTGCCTGGGATCCGGCGACAGGCGTCGCTGATCCCAACACCGCTAGTGCCATGCGTCAGAGCGCTCGTGCGGTTCAAATGCAAGGCGCGAGAGCGATGGCGCGACCGAGGCTCACGTCGACTGAGACCAACGCCGCAGCGAGTCGGCACGGGCGCTCCCGTCGAGCGGGGGTGTCGGGCGCTGTCGCCGCGTAGTTCGTCGCTCTTGCGGAACCTTGCGACATCACACGTGCCTCGCGCCTTGCCGGAGCGCCGGGCAGGCCCGCTGGCACTTGGCATTATCCGTGATCGGATTAGTAGTATCATCGGCGGTTTATGAGCAGGGGGCTGCATGGCGGCTGTATCGGAGACCGGCAAGGCACGGCAGGCCACTGGCGCACTGGCTTTCGCGGTATTCGTGCCATTCGCGTGCGGATATTTTCTCTCGTACGTTTTCCGGACCGTCAATTCGGTGCTGGCACCGAACCTGGTGGCGGATACTGGCATCGATGCCGCGGATCTGGGCTTCCTCACCAGCGCATTCTTTCTTGCCTTCGCCCTGGCCCAGCTACCCCTTGGCATGGCGCTCGACCGCTTCGGACCGCGTCGGGTGGAGGCCGTTTTGCTGGTCATCGCGGCGGCGGGGTCGGGGCTTTTCGCCATGGGCGAGAGCCTGGCGGCGCTCACCCTGGGACGCGCGATGATCGGGCTGGGCATGTCAGCGTGCATGATGGCGGCGTTCAAGGCGTTCGTGCAGTGGTTTCCGCCCCGACGGCTGCCGCTGGTCAACGGGTGCCTGCTGGCGGTCGGGGGCACCGGCGCGCTCGCGGCTACCGCGCCGGTGGAATGGTTGCTCGCGATCACTGACTGGCGCACGGTCTTCCTGGTGCTCGTGGGGGGGTGCCTGGTGGTGTCCGTCGCTCTCGTGCGAATCGTGCCGGAACACGCCGAGCCCCCCGCACACCTCGGTCTGCGCGCTCAGGTCAGGGGGATGGTGACGGTTTTCCGCGATCGATACTTCTGGCGCCTCGCACCGCTGACCGTGGTTTCCCAGTCCGCGTTCCTCGCCACGCAAGGGCTCTGGGCGGGGCCGTGGCTGCGGGATGTGGCCGGCCTCGAGCGCGGCGCGGTGGCTCTTCACCTGATGGGGTTGAGCATCGCCGTGGTCGCCGGTTTCTTCCTCTCCGGGATCGTGGCGACCCGTCTCACACGCCGTGGCATCGCCCCCGGTACGGTGGCAGTGGGGGGCATGACCGCCTTCGCGCTCACACAGCTCGGGTTGGCGTTCGCACCCGCGGAAGGCGTGCTGGTGCTCTGGGTATTGTTCGGTCTGTTCGGCACCAGCGGCACGATCCCCTACGCCGCGCTTTCGCAGCACTTCCACGGGCAGCTGGCCGGACGCGCCAACACTGCGCTCAATCTGCTGGTGTTCACCGGTGCATTCTCGGTCCAGTGGGGCATGGGCGGGCTGCTACACCTCTGGGAGGACCCGGTGACCCACACCTATGACGCGGGGGGATACCGGCTGGCGTTCATGTCCCTCGTGGCACTCCAGGCGGCGGCGCTGGTCTGGTTCGTCGCGGGCCGCCGTGACGGCCGCGCACGGAGCGTGGCGGCGGACTACCAGCGGTAGCGTTCCCACAGCTCCGGGTTGGCCCAGTTTCGCGGGTTGAGCCAGTCCGGTGTGGTCTTGTAGGTGGAAATGTCGAATTCGAACAGATTCACCGCGGCATTGTTCAGCGTGCAGTCGCCGAGGTGAACAAAGCCGAAGCCAACCAGCTCACGGCGGGACCACGGCCCTTCGGCGTTCGCGAACGTGGCGATGAGCACGTGGCGGGCGCTCAGGTCGCGCAGGCGGGCGAGTACCACCGGCACGTCCTGCGGCGGGATGCTCGCCGCCGCATCCACCAGCGCCAGGTCGAAGCGAACCGATGGCCCCAGTGTCGTGGTCGCCTCGTTCCCGGGGATCACCGTTTCCCGGTCGTGCCACTTCGGACCGGGCGCGAGCACGTCGCCGATGCGGACGATTGTCGCCGGCCGTATGGCCTCGATGATGACTTCCAGCCGCGGTGTCAGGGCGGGCAGTGTCTCTGCCATGGGGGCACGGTATGTGGTGGCTACGCGTATCCGCAGGCTAACACGGCTTGCCAGGCGACCAAGAGCGCACCCTGAACCGGATCCGCTCGTATGAGCCAACGACTGGCCGTGCGGGTGTGCCTCGCGCCCGGATTCCGCGGGCGCTCTGTCACAGGGGCGGACCTCGGATAGCGGTCAAGTTCCCTCACCAGCCGCCGATACCCCGGGTAAGACCCCACTGTGTTCGGGGACGGCAGGACAAGCATCTGGAGAGACGTAGCGCATGGATCTGGCAACGCTCATCGGGTTGATCGGCGCCACGGGCGTGATCGCGATGGCGATTCTGGTCAGCGGCGATTTCGCCACCTTCATCAACCTGCCCTCGATACTCATCGTGATCGCGGGCTCGTTGCTGGCGACGCTGATCAAGTTCCCGGTCAGCCAGTTTCTCGGTGCCTTCAAGACCGTCGGCCGGGCATTCAAGTACCGCAGTGACGATCCGCGCCGGCTGATCGACCAGACCGTGGATCTCGCGCAGGTGGCGCGTAAGGAAGGGTTGCTCGCGTTGGAGAACTACGAGGTGGACAGCCCCTTCCTCCAGCAGGGCATCCAGTTGCTCGCCGATGGCCACGAGCCGGAGCTCGTCAAGAAGGTTCTCGGCCAGGAGATCGATCTCAGCATCGAGCGCGCCGAGCGCGGGGAGAACGTCTTTCGCGCGATCGGCGACGTGGCGCCGGCAATGGGCATGATCGGTACCCTGATCGGCCTCGTGCAGATGCTCTCGAACATGGATGACCCCAAGAAGATCGGGCCGGCCATGGCGGTGGCGTTGCTGACGACGCTCTACGGTGCGGTGATCGCCAACGCGATCGCTCTGCCCCTGGCGGACAAGCTCGCCGCGCGCAACGCCGAAGACCGTCTCAACCGGACGCTCATCCTGGAAGGGCTGATCTCGATTCAGGAGGGTCTCAATCCCCGCGTGATCGAGGAGCTGCTCAAGACCTATCTGCCCACGAATCAGCGCAATGTCGAGAATGAAGAGGCCGCCTAGTGCCCCGGAGCCGGGTCTCGTTGCAGCCTCGCGCGCCTCGGTCTCCCAAGGGTCGGGCGCACTGACACCCCCGTGGCGACGCGGCGGGTATCGTGGCGGTCGGGAAAAAACGAGGCTTTCTGTGGCGGCCGCGGTTTATGCCGCCGGCCTGTGCCGCGGGACGGGTGATTGAGCCATGATCGGTGACTCGCCGAACCGCAAGCAGAAGCGCGTCGCCATGCCGCCCGGCGCGCCGGCGTGGATGGCGACCTTCGCCGATCTGGCGACCATTCTGTTGTCGTTTTTCGTGCTGCTGCTGTCGTTCTCCGAAATGGACGTGGCCAAGTACAAGCAGATCGCCGGTTCCATGCGCGAGGCCTTCGG
>CAZHBN010000028.1:10787-23577 GCA_964530405.1 uncultured Ectothiorhodospiraceae bacterium | reverse complement strand
TTCTCCTCGACACGCTCGCGGAAGGGGTTCCAGAACTCGCGCAGCACCGGCACCCAGTCCCGCTCGCCCCGGGAGATGGCGTCCAGGTCGTCCTCGAGCCTCGCGGTGAAGTCGTAGTCCACGTAGCGGTCGAAGTGATCGGTGAGGAACTTTGCCACCACGCGACCCGTGTCCGTGGGAAAGAACCGGCGATTGTCGATCTCCACGTAGCCGCGCTGCTGCAGCGTGGAGATGATGGCGGCGTAGGTGGACGGCCGGCCGATGCCCCGCTCTTCGAGCGCCCGCACCAGGCTAGCCTCGGAGTAGCGCGGCGGCGGCTCGGTGAAGTGTTGCTCGGGGCGGATCGCCTTGAGCGTGACCTCGTCGCCCTCGGCCAGCGGCGGCAGGATGCGCTCCTTGTTGTCCGCCGGTCCCTTGGGGTCGTCGGTGTCCTCCATGTACACGGTCATGAATCCGGGGTCGCGGATCGTTGAGCCGGTGGCGCGGAAGACGCCGACCTCGCCTGCCGCGAGGTCCACGGCCACCGTGTCGATGGTGGCGTGGATCATCTGGCAGGCGACGGACCGTTTCCAGATGAGCTCGTAGAGCTTTTGCTGATCCTCCGAGAGGTGGCCCTTGAGGCTCTCGGGGTCGCGTTTCGCGTCAGTCGGGCGAATGCCCTCGTGCGCTTCCTGGGCGTTCTTGGCGCGCGTGCGGTACTGATTCGGCGACTTCGGCAGCATCTTCTCGCCGTAGCGCTCGGCGATCACGCCGCGCAGGTTGCCGATGGCCTCCTGGGAGAGCGCTACGGAGTCGGTACGCATGTAGGTGATCAGGCCGATGGCGCCGCTGCCGGTGTCAATGCCCTCGTAGAGTTGCTGGGCGACGCGCATGGTGCGCTGCGCAGAGAAGCGCAGCTTGCGGGACGCTTCCTGCTGCAGCGTCGAGGTGATGAACGGCGCGGCCGGGTTACGCCGCCGCTGCTTCTTCTCGACGTTGGTGACGCGTAGCACACCGCCGGCCGCCTCCTCGAGCCGCCGTGTGGCGTCGGTGGCCTGGGCCTCGCTGGTCAGCGTGAACTGCTCGACCTTCTCGCCGTCGAGGCGGCTCAACTTGCCGGTGAACGGCTCCCCTTTCTGCGCCAGGTCGGACTCGACGGTCCAGTATTCCTGGGGCTCGAACGCTTCGATTTCCTGCTCGCGCTCGACGATCATGCGCAGCGCCGGGCTCTGGACACGACCGGCCGACAGGCCCCGCGTGATCTTGCGCCACAGCAGCGGTGAGAGATTGAAGCCCACCAGGTAATCCAGCGCACGCCGCGCCTGCTGGGCGTTGACGAGATCCTCGGAGAGCCCGCGCGGATGGGCGATGGCTTCCTGAATGGCGGGCTTGGTGATCTCGTAGAAGGCGACCCGGTGGACGGGCTTCTCGTCCACCACGCCCTTGTCCTTGAGCAGCTCGTAGAGATGCCATGAGATCGCCTCGCCCTCGCGATCGGGGTCAGTGGCGAGGTAGACGGCGTCGGCTTTGCGCGTAGCCTTGGTGATGGCGTCCACGTGCTTCGCGTTGCGCTCGATGGTCTGGTAGCGCATGCGGAAGTCGTCGTCCGGGTCCACTGCGCCTTCCTTGGGCACGAGGTCGCGCACGTGGCCGTAGGAGGCGAGGACTTCGAAATCCTTGCCCAGATACTTGTTGATGGTGCGCGCCTTCGCCGGCGACTCGACGATGACCAGATTTTTTCCCATAGAAAACTCGTCTCCGGCGCTCACCGGCGACGCCATAGCGGTATGCGCTGAAATGAATTAATTCGGGTTTATTCGAGAAGCTAATGCCCTGGAGCCGGTTGTCAACGTCCCGTCATCCTAGTGGATGAGCTTGTTGGGTCCGTCGAAAACCAGATTCTCCATGCTGGCGAAGGCCTCTTCCTGACCGGGTTGGCTGAACAACACCATGAGCACGACCCACTTGACCGTGTCCAGGTCCGTCTCCTCGTCGGAGAGCGCCATCAGGCGGTCGATCACCAGTTCCCGGCTGTTGGGCGTGAGGATGCCGACCTGCTCGAGGTAGAACACGAATCCTCGCGCTTCCGTGTCCAGGCGGCTGCATTCGCGCTCGCTGAACACGCGTACCGAACGCAGGGTATCGGCACTGACAGGGGGCAGCTCGCGGCTGCGCGCCAAGGCGTCCAGCCAGTCGAACGCCTTGCGGATCTCCGAACGGCTGAAGCCCGCTTCGAACAGCTCCGACTCCAGTGATTCCCTGTCCGGTTCGGGTTCCTCTTCGTTATAGAAGTAGTTCTCGAACAGGTACATCAGGAGGTCGAAAACGTTCTCTTTCATCCGCGCGCCTTGTGCAGTCGTCGCATTTCCGCGGTTCCGCCGGCTTTCCCTGGCCGATGGTTACCTAGCGCAGGCGGGCGTAGCGTCCGCCGGGGGAGGCCGTTACATAGCCTTTCAACTCGAGTATCAGCAGCATGGAGGAAAGCGTATCGGCCGTCAATCCAGCCCTCTCGGCGAGCACGTCGAAGGACACCGGGTCGTGGCCGAGCGCCTCCAGCAGCGCCTGGTAGTCGTCGTTGAGCGCCGGCTCGGCGTCGCCGGCCGTTGGCTCATCCGCACCGGCGGCCGTCGGGCCGGTGTCTGCCGGGGCCTCGGTGATGGACAGCGGGGGCAGCTCGTCGAAGACGTCGGCCGCGGACTCGACGAGCTTGGCGCCCTGCCGGATCAGCGCATGGCAGCCGCGAGCGAGCGGATTGTGAATCGAGCCCGGGATGGCGAAGACTTCACGGCCCTGTTCCAGCGCATGGCGGGCGGTAAGCAGCGAGCCGCTGCGCACTCCCGCCTCCACCACCAGCACGCCGAGTGCCAGGCCGCTGATCACACGGTTGCGGCGTGGAAACTGCTCGCGACGTACCCGCACCCCGGTGGGAAATTCGGTCACGATGGCGCCACCGTCGGCGATTTCCCGGGCGAGGTCGCGGTGGTGTGCCGGGTAGGTTCGGTCCGGTCCGGTGGCGGTGACCGCCACTGTTGCCCCGGGTGCCGATAGCGCGCCGCGGTGGGCCGCTCCGTCGATGCCCAGTGCGAGGCCACTGGTGATCGCCAGGCCGTTGCTGGCGAGGTGGCGGGCGAATTCCCGGGCGTTTTCGAGGCCGCCCCGGGTCGCCTTGCGGCTGCCGACGATCGCGAGTTGCGGGCGCTGGAGGAGCGATGCGGCGCCGGCGACGAACAGCAGCGGAGGCGGATCGGCGATGGCGGCGAGTTGCTCGGGGTAGCGCGGGTCGTGGCGGGTGATGAGGTGGTGATTCGGCGCCGTGAGCCAGGCGAGATCCGCGGCGATGTTCGCGTCATCCCGGTCCGGGGCGCTGGCGCGCAGATCCGGGTCGAGAGCCGCCGCGCGGATGCTCGCAGCGTCGGCGTCAAAGAAGTGTGCGGGGGAGCCGAAGGCGGCGAGGATCGCGTTGTAGGTGCTCGGTCCGACCCCCGGCGTTCGCAGCAGGCGCAGCCAGGCGGCCACCTCGGTGGTGGCCGCCTGGCTGCTGGGCCCCGTTTCCGGTGGCATCAGGGGCTGCGAACGGTATCACCCACCGTCATCGCGCGGGTCGCCTCCATCACGAGCCCCAGGCTCATGCGCTCGAACGTGCGGAACACCACGAGCTCACCCTGTTTCTCCGGTGGCAGGGTGACGGCTTCCTCGCCCCCTTCGGCGTAAGGGTCGGCGACCGTGCGTGGCTTTTCGTCGATGGCGAGCACGTGGCCGACGGCGAGTCCGTCACTGGCGCCGCGGTTGATGGCGACGACGTCGAACTGCCCGATCTGGTTGACGCCGTCCATCACCGACATGATCACGCCGCGGACGTCGGTGTCGGGCGCGCGGGGTGTAAAGTGGCTGCGGAACTGCGTGTCCAGGCGTTCCAGCAGGCGGTCGCCGGCGAGCACCTCACGGTTCACCTCCGTGAGGCGCAGCGTCGCCGGGTCACCGGATGCCTCGATCTCGGAAGTGCCGATGCGGCGAGCCAGGACGCCCAGCGTGTCGCCGGTCTCCGGGTCGACGAAGGCTTCCTCGCGGCGGACCACGTCCCAGTCCCTGGCGGGATCGCCGGGCATGCCGCGTGCGTAAACGCGGTCGCCCGCGGCGCTCATCACGCGCTCGTCCCCGCCAGCGACGACGTAGGGGGCATCCTCCAGGACGCCCGGGTCGACCACCCGGTCGCCGGTGAGGAACGGCCGGATCGCCCCGAGCGGAATGGTGGCAACGGCGTCGTCGAGGTCTTCCACCCGGACCTCGGGGGAGAGCTTGACGGTACCGCCACCGCGCTCGACGGTAAGGCGCGGTTCACCGTCGACCAGGGTCAGCCGAATGACGTCGCCCGGATAGATAAGGTGGGGGTTGTCGATGTCCGGGTTCTCGTGCCAGATCTCCGGCCAGTACCAGGGCGCGGTGAGAAAGCGATCGGAGATGTCCCAGAGCGTATCCCCCGGTTGAACGGTATAGCGCTGCGGATGGTCGTCACGCAGCATGCTCTCGTCGGCCGAGGCCGTGCCGGCGGCAATCAGGGCGCCAAGCGCCCAGGCGAGGGTGTGCTTCAGCATGGACTGTCCCTGTAACGGATCCGCCACGCGCTGGCGACGGGCGCCCCGTGTCCGTTATCATTCTGTGGATTTAGCGTCGATTTAGACTAGCAGCGATCAAGCGCAACCCGCAACGGACCCGCCATGCCCAAACTCGACATTCTGCATTACCCCGATCCGCGCCTGCGCACGGTGGCGGAGCCCGTGGACGTCGTCGACGACGAGGTCCGCCGCCTGGTGGACGACATGTTCGAGACGATGTACGCGGCACCGGGCATCGGCCTGGCCGCGACCCAGGTGGACGTTCACCGTCGCGTGATCGTGATGGACGTCTCCGACGACCGCAGTGATCCGCGGGTGTTCATCAACCCGGAGATCATCGCGCGCGACGGGGACGCCGAAAGCGAGGAAGGCTGCCTGTCCGTGCCGGGCTACTACGAGAGCGTGCACCGTGCCGAACGCATCCGTGTGCGGGCGATCGGGCGCGACGGCGAGCCTTTCGAGCTGGAGACGGACGGCTTGCTTGCGGTGTGTATCCAGCACGAGATGGATCACCTCGAAGGCAAACTCTTCGTGGATTACCTCTCCGAGCTCAAGCGCAAGCGCGTTCGCCGCAAGCTCGAGAAGCTCGCCCGCCAGGGCGGCGGACAGCCCGCCAGCGCCGCCGGGTGACGTGCATGGCCCGCCGTCTGCGCGTCGTTTTCGCCGGTACCCCCGAATTCTCGGTCCCTGCCTTCGAGGCCCTGCGTTCGGCGGGTCACGACGTCGTTGCGGCCTATACCCAGCCCGACCGTCCCGCCGGCCGCGGGCGGCGCCTGAGGCCGAGCCCCGTCAAGCAGGCCGCCGAGGCTGCCGGTGTGCCGTTGCGCCAGCCCCGGACATTGCGGAACGCTGACGAGCACGCGGCGCTCGCCGCACTCGACGCGGACGTGATGGTGGTGGTCGCCTACGGCCTGATTCTGCCCCGCGACGTGCTGTCGATTCCGCGTCACGGCTGTCTCAACATCCACGCATCCCTGCTGCCGCGCTGGCGCGGTGCGGCGCCGATCCAGCGTGCCCTGCTGGCCGGCGACGAACGCACGGGTGTCTGCATCATGCGCATGGCGCCGGGGCTCGATACCGGTCCCGTGGTTGCCTGCGCGGAGACACCCATCGCTGCCGACGATACCGGCGGAAGTCTCCATGATCGTCTTGCCTCCATGGGTGCCGAGCTCATCGTCGAGACCCTGCCTGCCTGGGTCGCGGGCGGGTTGGAAGCCCGGCCCCAGCAAGAAGCCGGTGCCACTTATGCAGAGAAGCTCGCCAAGGATGAGGCCTGGGTGGATTGGCGGTCTCCGGCGGGGGCCATTGAACGGCGTATCCGTGCCTTCGACCCCTGGCCCGTGGCGCGCACGCGCTGGCCGGGTGGCGAGCTGCGCCTGTGGCGCGCCGAGGTTCGCGGCGGCGGTGAATCCGGCGAGCCGGGCACCGTCGTATCGGCCGGGCGCGAGGGCATCGACGTCGCCACCGGTGACGGGGTGCTGCGGCTTCTGGAGCTGCAGGCGCCCGGACGCCGTCGGCAGACGGCGGCGACGTTGCTGAACGGACTGGATCTGGGTGCCGGTGTCCGCCTCGGGTGAGCGCGGTGTTCCGCCGCGTCTGGCGGCCGTCCGCCTCGTGCATGCGGTGGTGGATGAAGGACGTTCGCTGGCGGACACCATGCCGGTGCAGGAGGCGGGGCTCGGCGGCGCCGACCGCGCACTCGCGCGCGAGCTTGCTTACGGGAGCCTGCGCTGGCACGGCCGGCTCGCCCCTCTGGCCGAGACACTGCTCGCACGTCCGCTCAAGCGTCGTGACCGTATCCTGAAGTCAGCGCTCGAAGTCGGTCTCTACCAGCTTCTCGAAACCCGTATCCCCGCCCACGCCGCGGTGTCGGCGACGGTGGCGGTTGCCAGGGCGCTCGACCGCCCGTGGGCTGCCCGGGTGCTCAACGGCTGTCTGCGGCGTTTCCAGCGCGAGGGGGAGACGCTTCTCCGGCGCCTCGATCGCGATCCGGCAGTGGCCTCATCGTTGCCCGGGTGGCTGGATGCGGCTATCGCTGCCGACTGGCCCCTCGAGCAGGCTGATGTGCGGTGCGCAAGCCTGGCTCGGCCGCCGATGACCCTTAGAGTCAATCGGCGCCAGGGCAATCGGGCCGCTTACCTGCAGGCGCTGGTTCATGCCGGGATCACCGCGCGGCCGGTGGCCGGGCTGGCGGAGGCGCTCACGCTGGATCGGCCTGTGGCCGTCGGCGATTTGCCCGACTTCGATAGCGGGCGCGTTTCCGTGCAGGATGCCGCTGCACAGTTCGCGGCCGGGCTCCTGGCGGTATCGCCCGGGGCACGGGTGATCGACGCCTGCGCGGCTCCGGGTGGCAAGACGGCGCACCTGCTCGAATGCGAGCCGGAGCAGCGACTGCTGGCACTGGATGTCGACGGTGAACGTCTCGACCGGGTGGGCGAGACGCTCGAGCGGCTGGGGTTGCACGCCGCACTTTGTATCGGCGATGCCGCCGAGCCGGCTGCATGGTGGGACGGCGACCCATTCACGCACATACTCGTGGATGCGCCGTGCTCTGGAACCGGGGTGATCCGTCGCCACCCGGACATCAAGTGGTTGCGCCGGGGGGATGACATCCCGCGCCTCGCCGCCGGGCAGAGGCGGTTGCTGCGCGCCTTGTGGCCGCTGTTGGCCCCCGGCGGTAGGCTGGTCTATGCCACCTGTTCCATCCTGCGTGCCGAGAACGAGGCGGTGGCGGCTGCGTTCGCTGGCGAGACTCCCGATGCCGTTGCGGTGGCGCCGGAGTTGCCGGTGGGCCGCAGCACCGGTGTCGGCCATCAGATCCTGCCGGGGGAGCAAGGCATGGACGGCTTCTACTACGCGTGTTTCGACAAGCGCTGATGACGTTTCGCGCCGTCGCATTCGCCGTGCTGATCACGCTGACTGGCGCCACCGCGGCCAGTGCCGCCGGGGGGCATGTGGCGATCGTCGACGGCGAGGTATCCCGGCGCGATGCGGTGTGGTATCTCGACCTGCGCGTGGACTACCGCTTGAGTGACGCAGCGCAGGAGGCACTTCGCAATGGCGTCGCTTTGGAGTTGCGGCTCGACATCGAGGTGTTGCAACCGCGCTGGATCTGGTGGGAAGAGACCGTCGCCCAGCTCGCCCAGCGTTATCGGCTTCAGTACCACGCCCTGAGTGAGCGGTATGTCCTCGTACGGCTGAACAGTGGCGAGTCGCGGAGTTTTCGCAGCCTGCGGGTCCTGCTCGACGAAGTCGGTCGCGTGAGCTCGCTGCCGATCATCGATGCGGAGCTGTTGCAGCCGGGGGTGGACTATACCGTCGCGGTACGCGCGAGCCTCGACACCGATGCTCTGCCCCGACCGCTGCGCGCGATGGCGTACATCTCACCCCAGTGGCAACTCGCGAGTGACTGGCAGCGATGGCCGTTGCAAGACTCCTGAGTTGGCTCAAAAGCGAGGGCTTGCTGCGCCTGCTCCTGTGCCTGCTGCTGCTTGCCTCGCTGTACCTGCTCAACGCCACCACCGAGAACTCGGCGGTTTTCGGCCAGTTCTATGTCGGTGTGCTGCTGTTCAATGCGGTGGCGCTCATCGCGCTGGTCACGGTAATCGCCGCGAACGTCTACCGGCTGGTGCGCGCCCTGCGGGAACGTCGTCCCGGCAGCCAGCTCACCGGACGGATCATGGCGTTGTTCGCCGTGCTTGCGGTAGTGCCGGGCCTGGTGGTCTACGCCTTCTCCATGCAATTCCTGCGCAGCGGTATCGACAGTTGGTTCGACGTGCGTGTGGAGGCTGCCCTGGACGATGCCCTGAGCCTCTCCCAGGCGTCGCTCGACCTGCGCATGCGGGATCTGCTAAAGCGCGTCCAGAACGCCGCGGACGACCTCGCTACCACCCCGGAAGGGTTGGTGACGTTCGCCGTTGGGGATATGCGCGAGCGCATGGGGGCCGCCGAGCTTACGCTGTTCGGCAGTAATGGTCGCGTGGTTGCTTCGAGCACGCGCGAGACCGAGGGCATTCTGCCCAACCGGCCGGAGGAGGAGGTGCTGCTGCAGCTACGCCAGGGGCGCCCCTACGTGAGCCTCGATCCCATCGAGGGCAGTGGTCTCAATATCCGGGCGGCCGTGCCGGCGCCCAACCCGGACAATCCCCAGAACCGCCGGGTGCTCCAGGCGCTGTTCCCGATCTCGCCGCGGCTCAACGAGCTCGCGGGCAACGTGCAGGACGCCTTCGCCAAGTACCGGGAGCTCGCCTACCTGCGCGGGCCGCTGAAGAACAGCTTCATCCTCACCCTTTCGCTGGTGCTGCTGATGTCGTTGCTATTCGCCGTCTGGTCGGCGTTCTACCTGGCGCGGCGTCTGGTCGCGCCCATCAGCCGGCTTGCCGAGGGTACCCAGGCGCTCGCCGAAGGTGATTACGGCACTCAGCTGCCCGCGGCCGGTCGCGATGAGCTCGGGTTCCTGGTGCGCTCGTTCAACGACATGAGCCGCCGGGTGGCCCAGGCCCGTGACGAGGCGCGCCGTGGTCAGGTGCTCGCCGAGGCCCAGCGCGCCTACCTCGAGACCGTTCTATCGCGTTTGTCCTCCGGTGTTCTGGCACTGGACCAGGATGGGCGCCTGCGCACCTACAATCAGGCGGCGGTGGATATCCTGACCGTTCCGCTCGCTCAGGCCGCGGGCGGGCGCCTGCGGGGACTGGTGGAGCACTACCCGGATTTCACACCGTTCGTCGAACTGGTGGAGGCGCGCGCGGCGGCCCAGAGTGCGGAGTGGCGCGAGGAGTCCACGCTGGATACCAGCGAGGGCCGGCGGGTGCTCATGTGCAGCGGTGCCGCACTGCCCGGTGGCCGCACCGCCGGCGGCCACGTGATCGTCTTCGATGACGTGACCGCGCTGATTCAGGCGCAGCGGGACGCAGCCTGGGGCGAGGTGGCACGACGTCTTGCCCATGAGATTCGCAACCCGCTCACCCCCATCCAGCTTTCCGCCGAGCGTTTGCGTCACAAGCTTCACGATCGACTGGCACCGTCCGAGGCGGAGGTGCTGGAGCGTGCGACCCGCACCATCATTCACCAGGTCGAGGCCATGAAGGCGATGGTCAACGCCTTCTCGGAGTATGCGCGCCCGCCGCGGCTCGCCTTGGCGGAGGTGGATCTGAATGCGCTGATACACGACGTGGTGGAACTCCATCGCGGCGACGGTGACAAGCCGGGGTTCGAGCTCGAGCTCAGCGACGGGTTGCCAACCTTGCGCGCCGATCCCAGCCGCCTGCGTCAGCTGCTCAACAACCTGTTCCGCAATGCCCTGGAGGCGGCGACTGAGCGCGGAGGCTGTCAGGTGACGGTGTCCACCCGTGTCGGCGAGGGGCGCTACGCCGGTATGGTGGAGCTCAGGGTACGGGATAACGGCCCGGGCTTCGCCGACGATGTGCTCGATCAACTTTTCGAGCCCTATGTGACCACGAAGCGTAAGGGCACCGGATTGGGGCTTGCCATCGTCAAGAAGATCGTAGAGGAACATAATGGGTTTATTTCGGCGCGAAACCTGCGCGCCGGTGCCCAGATCACCGTGCGCTTGCCGGTGGGCGGTGAGCCCCCGACGGCGGTGGAATGGCCCGATACCGAGGAGACGCGATGACGACCGCCCACGTGCTAGTGGTGGACGACGAACCCGACATCCGCGAGCTGGTCCAGGAGATCCTCGAGGACGAGGGCTACGAGGTGGCCACGGCGGCGAGCGCCGATGAGGCGCGCGGTGCGCTCGCCGAGCGGCGCCCGGACCTTGCGCTGCTCGATATCTGGATGCCCGGCGAGGACGGCATATCCCTGCTCAAGGAATGGGTTCAGGGCCAGGGTCCGCGCTTCCCGGTGGTGATGATTTCCGGCCACGGTACGGTGGAGACGGCCGTGGAGGCGACACGGCTCGGCGCCGTGGACTTCGTGGAGAAGCCCCTGTCCATGGGTAAGCTCCTGGCGACGGTGGAGGAAGCGCTCGCAGGAGGGCGGTACAGCGAGGCGGCGCCGGTGTCCGAACCTGCCCTGGTACCGGTCGGGCGCAGTCAGGTGATGACCCGGTTGCGCGAGCAGGCCAAGCGCCTTGCCGAGGCACGTTCACCGGTGCTGGTGAGCGGCGAGGCCGGAAGCGGCCGCAAGACCTTTGCGCGTTATCTGCACAGTCTTCGGGCCCAGCCCGGACCGCTGGTGGAGCTTGCCGGCGGCAGCGTTGCTGAAGGGGCCGCCGCCGAAGAGCTTTTCGGTCGCGCCGGCGGCGGCGCGGGTCGTCTGGAGGCGGCTGCAGGTGGCACCCTGTTGATCGACGAGGTCGAGGATCTCGGCGACAGCGCGCAGACAAGGTTGCTTTCCGCGCTCGATGCCGAGAGCTTCCAGCGCGTCGGCAGTACCGAACAGCTTCCCCTTGCCTGCCGGGTGATCGCCGTCGCCGGCCGCGATCTGGACGCTGAAGTCCGCAGTGGGCGATTCCGCGAGGACCTCTATTATCAGCTCAGCGTCGTGCCTGTTAACGTGCCGCCGCTGCGCGATCATGTCGAAGACATCCCCGAACTCGTGAGCTTCTACGTGGACCACCTGGTGGAGCGCGAGGGACTGACCTACCGGCGCTTCACGGTGGCGGCCCAGAATCGCCTGCGCAACCACGACTGGCCGGGGAACGTCCGTGAGCTACGCAACCTGGTTCAACGGCTTCTGCTGCTCGGTGACGGACTGGACATCGATGTCGACGAGATCGAACGTGTTCTCACCGAGGGGGTGCACGCCCCTGAGGGTTCGCCGTCTCCGGAGCTCTGGCTGGAGTTGCCGTTGCGTGAGGCGCGGGAAGCGTTCGAGCGTCAGTACCTCCAGCGTCAGCTCAAACGCGCCGAGGGCAGCGTCGCGCAGCTTGCACGGCTGACGGGGATGGAGCGCACTCATCTCTACCGCAAGCTTCGTGCCCTCGGGATCGATCCGAAGGAGGCGGGGTGAGTGGAACGTGGCAAGCGACAAGTTACGAGGGTGTCGGGCTTACCCGAGTGGAGCGGAACGTGGACACTAAGCCCGCCACCTGTGACTTGATACTTTCGCCTTGCTGCTTTCAACTTGCCACCTGAAGCTTTCAACTCTCGCGAAGCGAGCCCATGAAAATCATTATTCTCGGCGCCGGGCAGGTGGGTAGCACCGTGGCGCAGAACCTCGCCAGCGAGGACAACGACATCACCGTCGTGGACGTGAGTCCACACGTGCTGCAGGATCTCCAGGACCGTCTCGATCTGCGTACGGTTGTCGGCAGCGCGACCTACCCGGACGTGCTGACCCGCGCCGGCGTGGACGATGCGGACATGATCATCGCGGTGACCGATTCCGACGAGGCGAACATGATCGCCTGTCAGGTTGCCGATACCCTGTTCAATACGCCTACGAAGATCGCCCGCGTGCGAGCGGTCGAGTATCTCTCCTGTCCTCAGCTGTTCTCCCCGGACGCGATGCCCATTGACGTGATCATCAGTCCGGAGCAGCTGGTCACGCAGTACGTCAAACGCCTCATCGAGCACCCGGGTGCGTTGCAGGTGCTTGATTTTGCAGGTGGGAAGGTGCGCCTGGTCGCCGTGCGCGCGTACTACGGAGGTCCCCTGGTGGGCCATGAGCTGCGTGCCCTGCGCGAGCATATGCCCGCCGTAGAGGCGCGAGTGGCGGCGATCTTCCGGCGCGGGCGAGCCATCATTCCGGAAGGCGACACCGTGATCGAGGCGGGTGACGAGGTGTTCTTCGTCGCCGCGCGCCGTAATATCCGCGCGATCATGAGCGAGCTGAGGCGGTTGGAGAAGCCGGTCAAGCGCATCATGATCGCCGGCGGCGGCAACATCGGCAAACGCCTCGCGCAGTCCCTGGAGGGGCGCTTTCAGACCAAGATCATCGAGCGTGACGGCCGCCGTTGCCGACTGGTCTCCGAAGAGCTCAAGAAAACCATCATCCTCCGCGGCGACGCCGCCGACGAGGACCTGTTGCTCGAGGAGAACATCGAGAACACCGATGTCTTCTGCGGTCTGACCAACGACGACGAGGCCAATATCCTCTCGGCGATGCTCGCCAAGCGTCTCGGTGCGCGCATGGTCATGGCGCTCATCAACCGTCCCGCCTACGTGGACCTGGTGCAGTCCAGCGAGGACATCGATGTGGCGATCTCGCCCCAGCACGCCACCATCGGCAGCCTG
>CAZHBN010000028.1:134-10777 GCA_964530405.1 uncultured Ectothiorhodospiraceae bacterium | reverse complement strand
CTGCGGCGTGGGGCCGCCGAAGCCATCGAGGCGATCGCCCACGGCGATGCCAAGAGTTCCGCGGTGGTTGGCCGGCGCATCGACGAGATCCGCCTCCCACGGGGCACGACCATTGGCGCGATCGTACGGGGGGAAGAGGTGATCATGGCCCATCACGACACGGTGATCGAGTCCGAAGACCACGTGATCCTCTTTCTGGTGGACAAGACCCGCCTCACTGACGTCGAGAAGCTCTTCCAGGTGGCGGTTACGTTCCTCTGATGCGTTTCGACGCCGTTCAGCGCATTCTGGGCGTGCTGCTGATGGTCTTCAGCCTGACCATGCTGCCGCCTGCCCTGCTCTCGGCGCTGATCGACGACGGCGCCTTCACCGCCTTCATCAGCGCCGCGAGCCTGCTGGTGGTCATCGGTGTGGCGCTGTGGCTGCCCGTACGCAACCTCCAGCGCGAGCTGCGTACCCGCGACGGGTTTTTCATCGTCGCCCTGTTCTGGGTCGTCCTCGGCATGGCCGGTGCGGTGCCGTTCCTGCTCGACGAGCGCACGGGCATGAGCGTGGCGGATGCCCTGTTCGAGAGCATCTCGGGGCTGACTACGACCGGCGCCACGGTGATCATCGGTATCGAGGATCTGCCGATGTCCATCCGCTATTACCGCCAGCAGCTCCAGTGGCTCGGCGGCATGGGCATCATCGTGCTGGCCGTCGCCATTCTCCCCATGCTCGGCATCGGCGGCATGCAGCTCTATCGCGCGGAGCTTCCCGGGCCGGTGAAAGACGCCAAGCTCACGCCGCGCATCACCGAGACCGCGAAGGCGCTGTGGTATATCTACCTCGGGCTCACCGTCGTCTGTGCCCTTGCGTACTGGCTTGCGGGGATGGATGCCTTCGACGCCATCAGTCACGCCTTCTCCACCATCGCCACCGGCGGTTTCTCCACCCACGACGAGAGCCTCGGCTATTTCGACAGCGCGCTCATCGAGATGATCGCCGTGGTGTTCATGTTCATCTCGGCGGTGAACTACTCGCTGCATTTCCTGGTCTGGCGCTGGCGCTCGCCGCAGCCGTGGTTGAGGGATCCGGAGCTGCGTTTCTACGTGGGCCTGGTGATTGCCGCGTGCGTGCTGGTCACCGGTGGCTTGTTCCTGTACGAGGCGAGCCATGGGATCGAAGAACCGGATCTGTGGCATCACGCGATCTTCCAGGTGGTCTCATTCGCCACCACAACCGGCTACACGACCACGGGGCACCACCTCTGGCCCGCATTCGTGCCCGTGTTGCTGCTTCTGCTCGCCTTCGTCGGCGGCTGCGGCAGCTCCACGTCCGGCGGCATCAAAGTCGTGCGCGTGCTGCTGCTCATGCGCCAGGGTGGCCGAGAGATCCTGCGCCTGATCCACCCGCAGGCAGTGCTGCCGGTGAAGATCGGTGCGAAGCCGGTGGACGAGCGCGTGACCGATGCAGTATGGGGGTTCTTCGGCGCCTACGTGGCCCTGTTTTCCGCCATCATGCTGCTGCTCATGGCCATGGGCCTCGACCAGGTCACCGCCTTTGCCGCCACCGCGTCGGGCATGAACAACCTGGGACCGGCTCTGGGCGAGGTGGCGGCGAACTTCGCCAGCGTGGGCATCGGTCCGAAACTGCTGATGTGCTTCGCCATGGTGCTCGGCCGGCTCGAGATATTCACCCTGCTGGTGCTGTTCACGCCAGCGTTCTGGCGGCGCTAGAGAGTGGAGTTAAAAGTCTTAAGTCGAAAGTTGAAAGCGGTTGATGAAACCCCCAGACGGGGCTTTAGCGCTTTTAACTTTCCACTTCCCACTTTTTGCTGGACTGTATGAACATCGACGCTCTCGAAGCCATGCTTGCCCGCGGTCAGGACAGCGCCATGCTGCGGCTGACGCTGGGTAATGCCTATGCGAAAAGCGGGAACAACGAGCGCGCCGAAGCGCATCTGCGGGCGGCGGTGGACCAGGATGCCGGCTATTCCGCTGCGTGGCGTGCGCTTGGCCGGCTGCAGCAGAAGGCCGGCGAGCCCGATGCCGCTGCCGAGAGCTATCGGCGGGGGCTGGCTGCCGCACGGGAGCGGGGCGACATGCAGATCGTCCGCGAGCTGGAGGTACGCCTGCGGCGGCTCGAACGTGAGGGCTGATCCGTCCGCTCCGTCACATCCCTGCCCTCTGCCCTACACTTGCCCTGAAGCCACGTGCTCTATAGGCAATCAGCGAAGGAGGCGTTATGGACTGGCAGAAACAGATGGAAGAGGCGATGTCGACATGGACCGAGACCCAGCGTCGCCTTTGGGACCAGTGGTTCGAAGCCATGCGCGGTGGCGGCGCCGGATCGGGTGCCTGGGAAGAGGCGCGTGCGACACAGCAACGCCAGGTGGAGGCCTGGCAGGAAGCCGTGCGCGAAGCGCTCGAGCGCCAGCAGCAGTGGATTGGCGGTCTCTCGGGTGGCGCCGCCGACCCCACCGGCTGGGCGACGCAGATGCAGCAGATGATGCGCGCATGGACGGAGGCCCAGAGCGAGCTTTGGCGCAACTGGCTGGAGCGCACGGAAAAGATGCAGCCGGCGGTGCGCGATATGCCCTGGTATCGCAATGCCCAGCAGGTTCTCGACGCCTGGGAGCAGGCTGCCAAGCAGGCAACGTCGGCGACCAGCGGCGACAGTGATAGCGGTAAACAGTGACGCGTGTGCGGGGGCCGGCGTTCGGCCCCCGCCGCCTTCCGCCGGAGGTGACGAGCCCCGGCGGTATGCCGCGACACCGGGTTTGCGATCTCCCGAGCCAGTCACTTCGATGGCCAGGGGCGCGAGGACGACGTATAGCAAGGTCTACATGAGCGATGAGCATCGCTGTCTGCACCGGCGCTGAGACTTGGCAATACGTCCGAATACGTTGGTAAGGGGTCAAAGAGGCAACGGGGAGCAGGCGCCGGAAAGAAAAAAGCCGGCGCGTTCCGTGCGCCGGCGGTCAGGTTCACTTGGCTGGAGGTGATCTGCGCGCGCCCTCGTCCTGAGGTTGGGGGGCTCCTGCCGGGCGTGCGCTACGTCCGTGTGTGATTGTTCTTTTTGCCGCAGCTTCCGCTGCCGCGGTGACTCGCCGTCTCTGGCAAGTGCAGGAGTAGAATGCCACGCTGGTCCGGGTGTCGCTGTCGGGCAACATTGACACCCGATGTAAGAAATTACTTACAGAGTGAATACAGAATGATCGGGTTGTTGCAGCGGGTCACCGAAGCGGAGGTCACCGTCGCCGATGACTGCGTCGGGCGCATTGCTCATGGCCTGCTGGTACTGGTGGGGGTAGAGCGTGGTGACGATGACGCCGCCGCGGAGCGGCTGGCCGAGCGGCTAGTGGGTTACCGCGTTTTCGGTGACGAGCACGGGCGCATGAACCGCTGTCTCGCCGATGTCGATGGTGGGCTGCTGCTGGTGCCCCAGTTCACGCTGGCAGCCGATACCCGCAAAGGAACGCGACCGGGTTTCTCCACCGCCGCTTCCCCGGACGAGGGCGAGCGGTTGTTCACCGTACTGGTGGATGCCGCACGGGCGCGTCACCATCGCGTAGCGACCGGGCGCTTCGGTGCCCATATGCGCGTGGCGCTGGTCAACGACGGGCCGGTGACTTTCCGGCTGCAGGTTCCCGCAGCCGCGGGCTGATCGCCCCACACTCGCCACACTCGCAGATTGCCATTGGTCGGGTAGTCCCCGCCGGCAGGGCGCGTGCCTCGCCGGTTGACGTGCCCGGGCGGCACGCGGTCGGGGTCGGCAAGGGTGGAGGTAAGGCGGTCGCGGTGGCGAATGCCCGCTTCACCACATCGACGGGGTGTGCGATCAAGCCGATCATGGGTATGGTCGTGCGGCGCGAAACCGGCACCCAACACGGGCGCCGGCAGTCGGTATCGCGCATGACCGGGGCGGGCGAACAGGCCCCATTTGCGCGCGGCGTGGTATGCTCCGCGCGACAAGCAGTCCTGCGGATTCTTTGGATTCTTCAAACCATGGCTGATCGAAGCGCAAGCGTCGCGCGTGACACGCTGGAAACCCGGATCCGGGTCGACATCAACCTGGACGGCCGCGGTGAATCGCGGCTCGCCATCGGGGTGCCTTTCCTCGAGCACATGCTCGACCAGATCGCCCGCCACGGGCTTATCGACCTCACCGTCGAGGCCGAAGGCGATCTCCATATCGACGCGCACCACACGGTCGAAGACGTCGGTATCACCATTGGCCAGGCGCTCGCCCAGGCAGTGGGCGAGAAGAAGGGCATTCGCCGTTTCGGTCATGCCTACTGCCCCCTGGACGAGGCCCTCTCGCGGGTGGTGGTGGATTTCTCCGGCCGGCCGGGACTCGAGTTCCACGTGGACTTTCCCCGCGCGCGTATCGGCGAGTTCGACGTCGACCTCTTCCGCGAGTTTTTCCAGGGCCTGGTCAACCACGCCTGGATCACGCTGCACGTCGACAGCCTGCGTGGCCGCAATGCCCATCACATCGCCGAGACGGTGTTCAAGGCCACCGGGCGCGCGCTGCGCATGGCGCTGGAGAGCGATCCGCGCCTCGCTGGGGCCACGCCGTCCACCAAGGGCGTGCTATAGGACCCGCTGACGTATCGCGAGTGCGCCGCTTCTGGCTCGTCAGCCGTGCAGACAGGGCGCGAGGAGGCAAGTGAAGTGATTCTGAATGAGCGACCGGCAATGCCGTCCGGGCGGCCGACAGGCCCAACCCGGAGGACCGGCGTGGCATGCCCGCTAAACGGTGGCAGGTTCTAGTATGGGCGCGACCGTCGTCGTCGATTATGGCATGGGCAACCTGCGCTCAATGGCGAAGGCACTGGAGCACGCCGGCGCTGAAACGGTGCGGGTGACCGACGATGCCGAAACCATCGCTGCCGCTGAGCGAGTGGTCTTCCCCGGCCAGGGCGCGGCCCGGGACTGCATGAGCGCGCTGCATGCCCACGAGCTCGTGGACGTGCTCAGTGAGGCCATGACGCGCAAGCCGTTTCTCGGCGCCTGCATGGGCATGCAGGTGCTGCTGCAATGGAGCGACGAGAACGACGGGGTGGCGCTGCTGGGGCGCTATCCGGGGCACATCCGGCATTTTCGCGAGCATTTCGACGCCGCTTCGGGGTTGAAGATCCCGCACATGGGGTGGAACCAAGTGCGCCAGAGCCGCGATCATCCGCTGTGGGCCGGCGTTGCCGACAGCGAGTGGTTCTATTTCGTGCACAGCTATTACGCCGAGCCCTCCGATCCGACCCTGGTCGCGGGAACGGCGGATTACGGCGGCGATTTCGCCTGCGTGCTCGCCCGCGAGAACGTCTTCGCCACCCAGTTCCACCCCGAGAAAAGTCACCATGCGGGCCTGATGCTGCTCGCCAATTTCCTCCGATGGGACGGAACCGTATAACGATCTGGACAAGACCATGCTTCTGATTCCCGCAATCGACCTCAAGGACGGCAAGTGCGTACGTCTGCGCCAGGGGCGCATGGACGATGAAACCGTCTTCTCCGATGATCCGGTGGCGATGGCCGGGCGCTGGATCGACGCTGGTGCTCGGCGTATCCACCTGGTGGATCTCAACGGCGCGGTGGCTGGCTTCCCGGTGAACGCCGACATCATCGGCCGCATCGCCGAGGCGTATCCCGACGTCGAGCTCCAGGTGGGCGGCGGCATCCGCAGCTTCGACGTGATCCAGACGTATCTGGACGTGGGTGTGGACTACGTCATTATCGGCACCCAGGCCGTGCGCCGGCCGGCGTTCGTGGACGATGCCTGCGACGAATTCCCCGGCCACATCATCGTGGGCCTCGATGCCAAGGACGGAATGGTGGCCACCGATGGCTGGGAGAAGGTCTCAACGCGAACCGCTGCCGAGATGGCGCAGCGCTTCGAGGCAGCCGGCGTATAGGCGATCGTGTTCACCGACATCGGCCGCGACGGCATGATGCGCGGGGTGAACGCGGCGGCCACGGCGGCGCTCGCCCGCGCTGTGGATATTCCGGTCATCGCCTCCGGTGGCGTGAGCAGCATGGACGACGTGCGCGCGCTCTGCGACGCCGCCGGGGACGGCATCGACGGTGCCATCGTCGGCCGGGCGCTCTACGAAGGCAGCCTGGATCTCGCCGAGGCCCAGCGTGCCGTGCTGGAGCTCACCCGTGGCACTGGCTAAGCGCATCATCCCCTGCCTGGATGTGGACGCCGGGCGGGTGGTCAAGGGCGTGCGTTTCGTCGATATCCGCGACGCCGGCGATCCAGTGGCGGTGGCCCGGGAATACGACCGTGCCGGGGCCGACGAGATCACCTTCCTCGACATCACCGCCAGTCACCAGGAGCGCGAGACCATCGTGGACGTGGTGGAGGCGGTGGCGAGCGAGGTATTCATTCCGTTGACCGTCGGCGGTGGTATCCGCGAGGTCGCCGACGTGCGCCGCATGCTCAATGCCGGGGCCGACAAGGTCGCCATCAACACCGCTGCGGTGAAGCGTCCCGAGTTCGTCGCCGAAGCGGCGCAGCGCTTCGGCTCACAGTGCATCGTCGTGGCGGTGGACGCCAAGCGCGTGAGCGCCGATGGCGAGTCGCCACGGTGGGAAGTGTTCACCCACGGCGGCCGCCGGCAGACGGGGATCGATGCCGTCGAATGGGGGACACGCATGGCGGACCTGGGGGCCGGTGAGTTGCTGGTTACCAGCATGGACCGTGACGGCACCAAATCCGGTTTCGACTGCGCGCTGACACGGGCGATTTCCGAGGCGACCGGCGTGCCGGTCATCGCCTCCGGGGGCGTCGGCAATCTTCAGCACCTGGTCGACGGCGTGCTCGACGGTCATGCCGATGCCGTGCTCGCGGCGAGCATCTTCCACTTCGGCGAGTACACCATTGGCGAGGCCAAGACCTACATGGCCGAACGCGGTATCGAGGTGCGGCGATGAGCTGGCTGGACGAGGTGCGCTTCAACGACGATGGCCTGGTGGCGGCGATCGCGCAGGACGCCGATGACGGTCGTGTCCTGATGATGGCGTGGATGAACCGGAACGCCCTCGCGCGCACCGCCGAGCTCGGCGAGGCGGTGTACTATTCCCGCTCCCGCGGGCGTTTGTGGCACAAGGGTGAATCCTCGGGGCACGTGCAGCGCGTGCGAGAGATTCGGGTCGACTGCGACGGTGACGTCGTGCTGCTGCACGTCGAACAGGCGGGTGGTATTGCCTGTCATACAGGCAGGCGTAGTTGCTTCTACCGTCGTCTCGACGGTGACGGCTGGACGACCACGGAAGCGGTGGTGCGTGATCCCGAGTCGATTTACGGGGGCGGTGAATGACCGACGACGACATCCTCAACCGTCTGGCGGCTGTGCTCGAGGCGCGCAAGGGTGACGATCCCAAGGCATCGTACGTCGCCAAGCTCTACGCCAAGGGCGCCGACCATATCCTGAAGAAAGTCGGCGAAGAGGCGACCGAAGCGGTGCTCGCCGCGAAGGACGGGGATCGCGAGCATCTGGTTTATGAGACCGCGGATCTGTGGTTCCATACTTTGGTAATGCTGGCCCATTACGATCTCGGGCCCGCCGACGTCCTCGCGGAGCTCGGCCGTCGATTCGGCCTTTCCGGCCTCGAGGAGAAGGCCGCTCGCGACGAGGGCGGCGACTGATCAACCGGGCCTGCGCCAGGCCCCAACACGAACCGGCCGCCGCCTGCCGGATAGCGGCCGTCATCCCTCAGGAGGGTTCCCCATGGGTTTCGGTGGTATCAGCATCTGGTCTCTCCTGCTCATCCTTGTGATCGTGCTGCTGCTGTTCGGCACCAAGAAGCTGCGTAACGTCGGCAGCGATCTCGGTGGTGCGATCAAGGGCTTCAAGAGCGCCATTAACGAGGGCGAGAAGGAGCAAAAGGGCAATAGCGACGGCGCGAACGAGCAGCGCCTGGAAGGCGGTGACGCCAGCGGCGAGAACGCTGGTCACGACACCGACGCTTCCCGCGATCGCCATCACACGTCCTAGCGGCGGCGAACAATGTTCGACGTCAGCTTTTGGGAGCTGCTCGTCATCGGCGTGATCGCGCTGATCGTGGTCGGCCCGGAACGGTTGCCGGGTCTGATGCGCACGCTCGGCCTCTGGGTCGGCCGAGCCCGGGCCACCTTCTACTCCGTGCGCGACGAGATCGAGCGCGAGGCCAACGCACAGGGGCTGCGCGATACCCAGCGCGCATTGCGCGATACCGAGCGCGATCTCCGCGAAGGCGTTCAGCACACCACCGAGAGCGTGCGCTCCGAGGCGGAGCGCGCCCGTCAGGGCGTCGAGGATGCCGCGGGTGCGGTGCAGGCCGGCAACCGGGCTGCCGCCGCGACCGGCGATGACGATGCCGCCGAACATCGAGGAGACCAGGCCGAGCGATGAGCGCCGATCCCCGCGACGACCACGCCGTGGACGAGGACCGTCCCCTGCTCAGCCACCTTCTCGAGCTGCGTAGCCGGCTGCTGCGCATCGTCGTGGTGACGCTCGCCGTCTTCCTGCTCCTCTACCCGGTGCGCGAGCCGCTCTATCACTGGCTCTCCGGACCGCTGCAGGCGGTGCTGCCCGAGGGCGGGCAGATGATTGCCACACAGGTGGCGACGCCCTTTCTGATCCCGCTCAAGCTCGCGCTGGTCTCGGCGTTCTTCGTCTGCGTGCCCTACATTCTCTACCAGGTCTGGGCCTTCGTCGCTCCGGGGCTGTATCGCCACGAACGCCGTCTGGTCTGGCCGCTGCTCGCATCGAGCGTGTTTCTCTTTTACCTGGGCATGGCATTCGCCTACTTCGTCGTCTTCCCGCTGGTGTTCCGTTTCTTCGCGGGGGTAACGCCCGAGGGCGTGGCCATGATGACGGACATCGGCGAGTATCTCTCGTTCGTGCTCACGCTGTTTCTCGCCTTCGGTGCGGCGTTCGAGGTGCCCATCGCGACGATTCTGCTCATCCGCAGTGGTGTGACCACCCGCGCGGATCTCGGTGCCAAGCGGCCCTACGTCATCGTGGCGGCTTTCACCATCGGGATGCTGCTCACCCCGCCCGACGTCATCTCGCAGGTGCTCCTGGCCCTGCCGGTGTGGCTGCTCTTCGAACTGGGGCTCATCTTCTCCCGGTTTCTGCCGACAGCGACTGGCGACAAAGCGGCCGAAAGCTGACTGTTAAGTAAGAATCCGGTCGTCTCTGCCCGGGTGCGACTCATTCAGAGTCCGTATGTTGCGCCTAAACCCGCGCCACTGTTGCGCTTGTGGTTGGCCCCGCGTATCGTATCAATCGTGTGTCGCGCCTAGGCACGTCCCCGGAGATTGGGTGAGTGCCAGGCGCGCGCCATTCTTCCTGGGCAGCAAACGTCGGGCACACAGCGAGATGAGCGCTTCCGGAGCGAGTGCATCCGGTCCCGAAGATTCGGACGGCGACGAACGACCGCACCCGGCCCTCCCGGGCCGGCAGCCCGTGATCGCAGGGCAGCTGCCCCGACGGTTTTCCCATCTCTCCCATTCGCGTGCGGGTCCCGCCGCGTCGGCCGGCGAGCCCGGGCGTCCGGCTACCATTACGGGTAGCCACCCTCTGCACACGCGCGCAAATCGCCAGGTGAACTTCCCATGAATGGTGCTTTCGAACGGTTTCTGCGCAACTCGTATCTCAGCGGTTCCAACGCGACGTATATCGAGGCGCTCTACGAGGCCTATCTCAACGATCCCGACTCGGTGCCCGCCGAATGGCGGCGATACTTCCAGGGGCTCGAAGCGGGCGAGGGCGTAACCGGCAAGGACATTCCGCACAGCCCCATCGTCGCCGAGTTCGAGCGCATCGGCCGACAGCGCGGCGGTAACGGTGCCGCAGCCGAGGCGATGGCGCCGGAAGTCGCACAGAAGCAGGCGTCGGTGCTGCGACTGATCAATGCCTACCGGTTCCGGGGGCATCAGCTCGCGGACATTGATCCGCTGGAGCTGCGCAGCAAACCCGACGTGCCGGACCTGGACCCGGCCTACCACGGCCTCACCGAGGCCGACATGGACCGGACCTTCAACACCGGTTCCCTCTTCACCGCCGAGCGACTGACGCTGCGCGAGATCATCTCCCTGTGCGAGGAGGTCTACGCCGGCAAGATCGGTTCGGAATACATGCACATCACCGACACGGTGCAGAAACGCTGGATCCAGGAACGCCTGGAAAAGCCCCGCGCACGCCCTGACTTCGGGCGTGAGCGCCGCATCGAGTTACTGCGCCGGCTCACCGCCGCCGAGGGCATCGAGAAGTACCTGAACAGCAAGTACGTCGGGCAGAAGCGTTTCTCGCTGGAAGGCGGCGAAATCCTGATCCCGCTGCTCGACGAGGTGGTCCAGCGCGGCGGCTCCCAGGGCGTCAAGGAGCTGGTTCTCGGCATGGCCCACCGCGGCCGGCTGAACGTGTTGATCAATCTGCTTGGCAAATCGCCCAAGGATCTCTTCGCGGAGTTCGAGGGTGACTACGAACTGGAGAAAGCCTCCGCCGGCGACGTGAAGTACCACATGGGGCACTCCTCGGACATCATGACCGATGGCGGCCCCCTGCACCTGGCGTTGGCGTTCAATCCCTCGCACCTGGAGATCGTCGATCCGGTGGTCGAGGGCTCGGTGCGCGCGCGCATGCAGCGCCGGCGGGATTTCGAGGGCGACGA
>CAZHBN010000028.1:0-110 GCA_964530405.1 uncultured Ectothiorhodospiraceae bacterium | reverse complement strand
GTCGCCGCCTTCGCGGGCCAGGGCGTGGTTATGGAAACCTTCAACATGTCACAGGCACGCGGTTTCTACACCGGCGGCACGGTGCACGTGATCGTCAACAACCAGATCGG
>CAZHBN010000027.1:0-23586 GCA_964530405.1 uncultured Ectothiorhodospiraceae bacterium | reverse complement strand
CACACGTACGCTCCCCTATTTGGTCTTGCTCCGGGTGGGGTTTACCGTGCCGCGGAGTGTTGCCACCCGCGCGGTGCGCTCTTACCGCACCTTTTCACCCTTACCTGTGCCCCTGCGTGCAGGAGCCATCGGCGGTCTGTTCTCTGTGGCACTTTCCGTCGGCTCACGCCGCCCAGGCGTTACCTGGCACCCTGCCCTGTGGAGCCCGGACTTTCCTCCGCACCCGCTGTGGGTGCCGCGACCGCCCGGCCAGCTTCCCGATCGCACATGATAACAGAGGCACACCCACGGCGCGCGGGGCAGATCGCGACGGCCACTCAGTCGCGGGTGAGCCGGTCGTAGAGCTCGTTCGCACTGCGTCCGCTTAGTCGCGCGACGAGCTTCGCCGCCCTGCGCGGCGGCATCTCGGCAGCGAGGGCTTCCAGCAGTGCGTCGGAATCCACCACGGGCGCGGGCGGTTTCATTGGCGCCCCGTGGGCGATGAGCACGAACTCTCCGCGACGCTGGTCGGGGTCACCGGCAAGCCATTCCTCCAGCTCACCCACGGGTGCCAGGCGTACCGTCTCGAACCGCTTGGTGAGCTCCCGCGCCAGACAAAGCTCGCGCTGCGCCCCCCACACCGCAACCATGTCCTTCAGGGTGGCTTCGACGCGGTGCGACGACTCCAGCAACACGAGCGTACGCGGCTCGTCCGCCAGCTCCTCCAGGCGTCGGCGCCGCTGCGCCGCTTTCGCCGGCAGAAAGCCCTCATAGACGAATCGGTCGGTTGGCAGCCCGGCGACGGATAACGCCGCGACGATGCTGCTGGGCCCGGGAACCGGGCTTACGGCGAAGCCACGCTCCCGCAACGCACGCACCAGCACGTAACCCGGGTCACTGATCAGCGGGGTGCCGGCGTCGCTGATCAGCGCCACATCCTCGCCCGCGTCGAGCACCGCTGCCACCCGTGCCACACGCTGGGCCTCATTGTGCTCGTGAAGACTGATCATCGGCGTCCGCACGCCGAGGTGGGAGAGCAACCGGCCACTGTGGCGGGTATCCTCGGCGGCCACCCACGACACCTGCGCCAACGTCTCGGCGGCACGGCGGCTGAGATCATCCAGATGCCCGATAGGCGTCGCCACCACATATAGGGTTCCGCGGGAATTTGACACGCTGTTTCCACCATACGGATACTCGTTGACCGACTGCGGCCGCGCCGCCCGGGCAGTCTACCGATTGGAGGCTCGACTCTGCGAGCACCGCCCGCGCGTTGACGACCATGGCCCCGGGCGCGGCACGCTCGGGACTTCAAGAACACATCTAGGACGACCGCCGATGGCCCCGATCCAGCCGAGCAGGCTCTGCCTTCCACTGCTCCTGTTCGTTCTCATTCTAGGCGGATGCGCCACTACGCCTTCTCCTGCGCCTTCGCCGGCTCAGCCCACACCAGCGCAGGAAGCGGAGGAACTGGCTGCCGCCGGCCGTAGCGAGGCGGCGGCACAACGATTCGAGCACGCCGCGCGCACGGCGGACGACGGTGCCACCGCGGATCGCTATCGCCTCCGGGCCGCTCTGCTCTACCTGGATGCCGGCCGCGAAAGCCGGTCCCGGGGGCTTCTGGCGGCAGCCCGCCGCAGCGAAGGGCTTTCGCAGGCACGTGACACCCAGGCAATGGCGACACTGCTGGAAGTGCGACTCGACGACAGTATGCCGCCGCCCAAAATCGTCGAGGCGCTGAGCCCGGTTCCGGAAACGCTGCCGGCCCCTGTCGCGGCAGCGTGGCTGGCGACGCTCGCATCGGCCGAGCTGGACGCGGGCCAGGCCCTGCAGGCGGCACGTCACCGCGTGCAGCGCAGCACACTCCTTGGTGAGCGGGGCCGCGACACGACGGTATCGGCGGGTATCTGGGCCGCGTTGCAACGCATCCCCCAGGAGACGCTACGCGGACAGGTACCCGCAGTCCGCCCGGATCGCTTCGGCGCATGGCTCGAGCTCGCCTGGGCGGTACGCGGCAACCGCGCCGACCGCAACGCCGTGGAATCCGCAATCGCGGCGTGGCGCAGACGCTACCCGGATCACCCGGCCCACGCGTTCGTCGACGAGCTGCTGGCCAAACTCGGTGAACGTCTCAGCGCCCCCGAGAATGTCACACTGCTGTTGCCTCTCTCGGGCGAGCTCGGCGATGTCGGCCGCGCCATACGCGACGGGTTCCTCACAAGCCTGTACGCGGTACCCGCCAACAAACGGCCGGCCCTGGAGATCCTGGACACCCGGGGCACGGCGGCTGGCGCGACCGCCGCTTACCGGCGGGCACCGTCGGGCAGCGCGATCGTCGGCCCACTGACGAAGGACGCCGTGCGCGCGGTGCTGGCGCAGCACACGGGCGATCGCTTGCTGCTGGCGCTGAACACCGTAGCCACGGAGGGCGCAGCGGCCAACGCCTATCAGTTCGGACTCGCACCGGAAGACGATGCTCGCGCTGCGGCAGAGGCAGCCTGGAATGCCGGTATCGAGCGTGCCGTGCTGCTCGCCCCGAAGGGCGCATGGGGCGATCGTGTCGCCGATGCCTACCAACAGGCATTCTCCGCCGCAGGTGGCGGCATCCTCGAGACGGCCCGCTATGACGGCGATGGCGCAGACTACAGCGACACTTTGCGAAAGCTGTTCAACCTGGATGTCAGCGAACGCCGCTACCGCGAGCTGCGGCGGGTGCTTAACCGCAATCTACAGTTCGAGCCAAGCCGGCGCGCTGACATGCAGGCGTTATTCATCGCTGCCTTTCCGCGCCAGGCCCGCCTGATCGTTCCCCAGGTACGCTTCCACCAGGGACTCGACCTGCCCGTCTACGCGACCTCGCACGCTTACCCGCGGCCCGCGGACGACGCTGCGCGACAAGACCTGGAGGCACTTCGCCTCGTGGAGCTCCCCTGGCTCATGGAATCGGCAGGGGATGGCACGGCGCTCACCGAGCTTCGCCAGACCGCCGCGGCCCGGTGGCCGGAGAGCGCACGCAATATGCCGGAGCTGGTGGCACTCGGCGTGGACGCCGGCCGTCTGATCCAGCGACTGGGTACCCTGGCCCTGGCCCCCGGGCGTGCGATTCGCGGTGCGACGGGCCAACTCACCCTTGGCGATGATGGCGTGGTGCACCGCACGCCAATGGTCGTGACCGTCACCCGCGATGGCCTGGAGCCACTGCAGACCGGCGCCCAACGGTCACCCACGGCCGATGATGCCGCGGCGGAGGCAGCAGAAGCGACGCCGTCCGAACAACCATGAAGCAACGCCGCGCCCGACTGCTCGGCACCCACGCCGAAGACCTCGCGCAACGCCACCTCGAAGCCGCCGGCCTGCAGTGCCGGGATCGCAATGTCCACTGTCGCGGCGGTGAGCTGGACCTGATCATGATGGATGGCGATTGCCTGGTCTTCGTTGAAGTCCGTAAGCGCAGCCGCGACGACTACGGCGCCGCCGCCGAAAGCGTCACCGCAAGCAAACGCAGGCGGCTGGTGGGAGCGGCACGCTACTACCTCCACCGGCATGGGGCACATGAGCGCCCCTGCCGCTTCGATGTCGTCACCATCGACGGCCGCGGCAATATCGCGTGGCTGCGCGACGCCTTCCGGGCCGACGAGTGATCAACGCCCCTGGAGAACGAACCTTGATGGATCCTCACGAGCGTATAACCCGACACTTCCACGAGAGCATCCAGACCAAGCAGATGGCGATGGACCGTCTGACCCCTGCCATCCTGCAGGCCGCCGAATTGATGGCACGCGCCCTTCAGGCCGAACACAAGGTGCTCTCCTGCGGCAATGGCGGCTCGGCCGCCGACGCCCAGCACTTCTCCTCGGAACTGCTCAACCGGTTTGAGATGGAGCGCCCGGGACTACCGGCAATTGCGCTGACCACCGACAGCTCCACGCTGACCTCGGTGGCCAACGACTATAGCTACCGGGAAATCTTCGCGCGCCAGGTCCGTGCCCTCGGTCAGCCCGACGACGTGCTTCTGGCAATCAGCACCAGCGGCAACAGCGATAACGTGGTCGCCGCGATACAGGCGGCGCGGGAACGGGGCGTGCGCAGTGTCGCCCTCACCGGCCGCGATGGCGGGGAAATCGCGCGTACACTGGGAGACGGCGATCTAGAGATCCGCGTGCCGGCAACCGTCACCGCCCGCATCCAGGAGGTGCACCTGCTGGCAATCCATTGCCTCTGCGACCTCATCGACCAGTACCTGTTCGCGCCGAAGTGATCCCGTCCGGGGCGCGTCACCGCGCCCCGGCAATCACCCGTCACCCGCCGATATGCTGCCGGTAAAGGTGTGCATCCGCATCGGAAAAGCAGCACGCGACAAGCCGATCGAAATCGCCTTCCCTGCGCCGCATCTCGTCGACTGCGATAGCGACCGCCCGCTCCGGGGGAAACCCATAGACGCCGGTACTTATGGCGGGAAAGTCGACGCTCTTGAGCCCATGCTCGTACGCCACTTCCAGACTGCGCCGATAGCAGCTACGAAGCAGCTCGTCCTCACCGTGATCACCCCCGGACCACACCGGCCCCACCGTGTGGATGATGTACTGCGCCGGCAGGCGAAACCCAGGCGTGATCTTGGCGTCACCGGTTTCGCAGCCGCCGAGCTCACGACAGGCCTCGTGCAGCTGCGGCCCGGCGGCGCGATGAATCGCTCCGTCCACGCCGCCACCGCCGGCGAGACGGCGATTGGCGGCATTGACGATGGCATCGACTTCCAGGCGGGTGATATCGCCGTGATGAACCTCGATCATGGCCTCCTCCATGCCTCGACGCTCGCGGTCTTTCCTCACCATAGCAAGAGTCGTGAAACACGAACGCCGGCTGGTCGCCGGCGTTCGTCGAAGCTGCTATTTGACGACACGCAGCCTGGGCTTCTTGTCGCCGCCGCTGGAGGAATCGCCGTCGCCGCCGTCATCCGGACCCGACGGTGGCGGCTCGTCCCCGCCGTCCTCACTACCGAAAAGCATGCCCTGTCCGTTCTCGCGCGCGTAGATGGCAATGATTGCGGCAACGGGCAGGAACACATCCCTTGGCGCCCCGCCGAAGCGGGCGTTGAAGCTGACCCAGTCGTTCCCGAGCTCCAGCGCCCGGACAGCACGTGGCGCCACGTTGAGCACCAGCTTGCCTTTGTCGGCATATTCGAGCGGCGCCTCGATACCCTCAACCCCCGTATCGACAAGCAGGTACGGTGTCAGGCCATTGTCGGTGATCCACTCGTAGAGCGCGCGGATGAGGTACGGTCGTCTCGGCGTCATGCGATCTCGTCGTCTCGGCCGGTGGATGGCTTCGCCGCAGCGGTCCTGAGCAAACCTGCTCAGACAGCGCGCATCGCCCGCTCGACATCGCTCAGGCTCTTCTGGAAAGCCTCGCGCTCGAACAGTCGCTCGGCATAGGCGTGCACGTTGGCGGCGCTGTCCGGCAGCTCCACACCATAGTGATGGAGCCGCCAGAGCATGGGACCCAGCACGCAGTCCATCATGGACAGCTCCTCGCTGAGGAAGAACGGCGTGCCGGAACCGAACACCTCGTCGCTTGCCGTCAGGCTTTCCGACAACGCCTTGCGACGTTGCGTGGCCTCGTCCCCGGAGACGCGATCCAGCGCATCCAGCACGTTCACCCAGTCCCGCTCGATGCGTGAGATCACCAACCGTGCCTTGGCGCGCGAGACCGGGTCCACCGGCATCAGCGGCGGATGGGGGAAACGCTCGTCGAGGTATTCGGTGATCACGCGTGTATCGTAGAGCGCCAGATCCCGGTCGACGAGCGTCGGCGCCTCGCCGTAAGGATTGAGATCCGCGAGGTCTTCCGGCACCCGGTCGCCCGGCTCGACGTCCACGATCTCGACGGCAATGCCCTTCTCGGCGAGCACGAGCCGCACGCGATGGCTGTGCACGCAGGCGGGACTGGAATACAGGGTCATAACCGAACGTCTGTTAACCGAGGCCATTAATCACTCCCAACCAGGCGCAGGACGTGCACATGTCAGTGCACGTCCTTCCAGAACTCGCGCTTGAGCATATAGGCGAGGCCGGTGAACAAGGCAATGAACAGCAGCACCCACACACCCAGACGCTCACGATAGGCCTGAATCGGCTCCGCCGCGTAGGCGAGGAAGTTCGTGATGTCGCGAGTGACGCGATGATACTCCTCCTCGCTGAGAGCGCCAGCACCTTCGGCCACCTTGACACCGGTCACATGGCGCTCGCCGTTGGCGGCCTCGCCGTAGACGGGCTCCGGAATACCCTGCAAGCGCCACAGCACAT
The DNA here is from genome assembly GCA_964530405.1 of uncultured Ectothiorhodospiraceae bacterium. Taxonomy (GTDB): domain Bacteria; phylum Pseudomonadota; class Gammaproteobacteria; order Nitrococcales; family Nitrococcaceae; genus Arhodomonas. Next base: position 17,305 of record CAZHBN010000027.1, on the reverse strand, counting down.
GGGGCATGGACGCGCCCGGCAGCACCAGGTTGTTCACGCCGGTGGCGGTATCGTCATCGCGGTAGAAGGTGTTCAGGTACGTGAACACCCAGTCCGCGCCCCGCCGGCGGGCGGTGAGCGAGAGATCCGGTGGCGCCGCGCCGAACCATTCGGTGGCATCGGCACTGCTCATCGCGGTGTGCATGGGCTCGTGGGGCTTGCTGCCGTCCCACACAAGATACTTCTCGAGCACATCTTCCGGGATCTCCAGATCCTCGGCCATGCGGTTGTAACGCAGGTACTCGAGCGAATGGCACCCCATGCAGTAATTGGCGAAGTACTTCGCCCCCCGCTGCAGCGACGCAGTATCGGTCACGTCGACGTGCGCGTCCATGAGCTTCTGCCCGCCGCCGGCCCCCAGGGCAAATCCGGGTAGCAGCGCCAGCAGCAGTGCGACGGCCATCTTTCTCATTAGTGTTTCACCCTTTCCGGCACCGGCTTCGTCTTCTCGAGCCCGAACAACGTGTAGACCAGCAGGAACGCGAAGAACCCGAAGTACACCCCTGAGCAGATTCGCGCCCAGGTGGTCACGGTCCATCCGAGGATCTCCATCGACGGCGCCTGCAGGCCGAGATAGCTCAGGAAAACGAAGGCGATGGCAAACAGAGCCAGCGCGATCTTGTAGCCGAACCCGCGATAGCGGATCGAACGCACTTGCCCGCGATCAATCCACGGCAGCAGGAAGAGCAGGAAGATGGCCGCACCCATCGCCACGACACCGAGGAACTTGTCGGGTACCGCGCGGAGGATGGAGTAGAAGGCGGTGAAGTACCACACCGGCGCGATGTGATCCGGCGTCTTCAACGGGTCAGCCGGCTCGAAGTTCGGTGGCTCGAGGAACAACCCGCCGAACTCCGGCGCGAAGAAGACCACGGCCGCGAAGAAGAACAGGAAAACGCCCACACCGAACGTATCCTTGACGGTGTAATAGGGATGGAACGGGATACCGTCCTTGGGCAGGCCGTTGCCGTCCTTGTTCTTCTTGATGTCGATGCCATCCGGGTTGTTCGAGCCCACTTCGTGCAGCGCGAGGATATGCGCGATCACGAGGAAGACCAGCACCAGCGGCAACGCGATCACATGCAGCGCGAAGAAACGGTTCAGGGTTACCCCGGAGATGTTGTAGTCGCCGCGAATCCACGTCGCCAGTGCCTCGCCGAAGCCCGGGATCGCGCCGAACAGGGAGGTGATCACCTGGGCCCCCCAGTAGGACATCTGGCCCCACGGCAGCAGATAGCCCATGAACGCCTCGGCCATGAGCGCGAGGTAGATCAACATGCCGAACAGCCAGATGAGCTCTCGTGGCTTCTTGTAGGAGCCGTAGAGCAGCGCCCGGAACATGTGGAGATAGATGACGATGAAGAACGCCGATGCGCCGGTGGAGTGCATATAGCGGATGAGCCAGCCCCACTCCACATCGCGCATGATGTAGAGCACCGAGGAGAAGGCGCCCTCGGCACTGGGGTTGTAGTTCATGGTCAGCCAGATGCCGGTGAGGATCTGGTTGACCAGCACCAGCATGGCGAGCGAGCCAAAGTAGTACCACACGTTGAAGTTCTTCGGTGCGTAGTACTTCGAGACGTGCTCTTCCCACATCTTGGTCATGGGGAAGCGGGCATCGATCCAGCCGGTGAGCCCGTTGGTCTTGATACCGTCGCTCATTACGCGGCCTCCCCATCCTGATGCTCGCCGACGATCACGCGCCCATCACTCGGATACCAGTACGGCGGCACCACCAGGTTGGTGGGCGCCGGCACGCCCTGGAACACGCGTCCTGCAAGGTCGAACTTGGAGCCGTGGCAGGGGCAGAAGAAACCACCGGGCCACCCGGCATCCACCGAGCCTTGCTCCGGGCGGTACAGGGGCGAGCACCCCAGGTGCGTGCAGATACCTACCAGCACGCCGATCTCCGGCTTGATTGCCCGGGCGGTGTTCTGCGCGTAGGGCGGCTGCTGGCTCGCTACCGCGGACTCCGGATCGCGCAGCTGGTCGTTGAGCTCCGGCAGTTGTTCAACGTCCTCCTCCGTGCGGCGGAAGATCCAGATGGGCTTGCCACGCCATTCGACGTTAATTCGCTGCCCCGGCCGCAGCTGGCTGATGTCCGCCTCCACGGGCGCGCCTGCCGCCTGGGTGCGGGCACTCGGTTGCCAATAGGACAGAAAGGGGATCGCCGTCGCCACTGCGCCCGCGCCGCCCACGACGGTCACGGCGCCGGTGAGGAAGCGGCGTCTGCTCCTGTCCGCGCCTTCCTGATTCATCCACGTCCCCCTGGCTTGGGTTTAGGCTGGGATGCCGCCGCGCAACGGCCCGGGGAAAGGACCGGGGCACACGGCCGGCTGTCAGGGTCCGTTGACTGCCACCGGGCATACGCATCCGGGTACAATCAACGGACCCCGGTCATAATCGCCCCATCGAAGGCGCATAAGGATCCAATATCGACCGTGAAGCGTCAAGCGCACAGCGGCTTTTGACTTAACAAACCGAAGCTTACCGTATTCATCACGACACAGCGAAACGCCACGCTACACCGGGTTGTCGTCTTCGAGATGTAAATGATCCACCGCAAAAACCTCCGCGAGGTGGCTCCCCAGTGCCTGCACTCCGTAACGCTCGGTGGCGTGATGGCCAGCGGCCAGGTAGTGAACCCCCTGTTCGCGGGCCTCGTGGGTCGTTCGTTCGGAAACCTCGCCACTGATGTAGACCTCCGCACCGAGCGCGACAGCATCGCCGAGAAAGCCTTGGGCGGCTCCAGTGCACCAGGCCACCCGACTGACCTCCTCCGGCCCGTCCCCTACCCACAAGGGACGTCGCTGGAGCGCTGCGTCCACACGGTCGACGAACCCGTCGACCGGCTCGGCAGTCTCGAGCTCTCCGAACCACAGGAGACCGGGAACGCCTCCCGCATCATGCGTACCCGTCACGCGCAACCCGAGCCGGCGCCCCAGACACGCATTGTTGCCCAGCTCCCAGTGGGCATCGAGCGGCAAATGGTACGCGAGCAGAGAGATGCCGCTGGTGAGCAGTTGCCGCAGCCGCTCCGCCTTCATCCCCACGACCCGCGGATCCTCTCCTTTCCAGAAGTAACCATGATGCACGAGTATCGCATCGGCATCGGCCCGCTGCGCCTGCGACAGCACCGCCCTGGAGGCCGTGACCGCCGTGGCCAAGCGCTGGATCCCGCGGGTCCCGGCCACTTGCAGCCCATTGGGCGCGTAGTCACGATAATCGCCTGCGCACAAGAGGTCATCGCAGTAACGGACGAGGTCGTTAACCTGTATCATATTGACTCCGCGTACCCATGTTCCCGATAGAGGCACCGCCGCCCCGAACCGAAGGCCGAAACGCAGGAGGCCGGCGGCGCGACATCGCGGCATGGTAGCGCGCCGGCCGGGCGGAATACACGCCGGGGCAAGGCTACCGCCGGGGGCAACTTACCACCGCCATATCGCCGCAGCAGCGTGGCGAATGCAGACCGCGAGCCGGGGAGATGACCGCGACGCGTTTGAGCCGATTCATACTGCGTTACGTGCTGGTGGGCGTACTCGCCGCCGGTGCGGCACTGTGGCTCGGACCTGAGCTGCTCACGGAGCCACGCCCCGTGGTGGCGGTCTCCGAGGCGCCCTCGACACCGGCACCGGCGCAGACGCCATCGGGGAGCCCCCGTTCATACGCGGAAGCGGTCGCGCGCGCCGCCCCGGCGGTGGTCAACGTCTACACCACCCGCGAACCGGAGCGCCCTCGCCACCCCTTCTTCGACGACCCGGAGCTTCGCCGCTTCTTCGGTGCACCCCGGCCACGGGAACGCCGGCTGGAGCGCTCGCTGGGATCCGGGGTAATCGTCAGCCCCGACGGCTACGTGCTCACGAACGAACACGTCATCCGCGACGCTCAGGCCATTGAGCTGTTGCTTGCTGACGGCCGCACCGCCAGCGCAACGGTGGTCGGGAGCGACCCGGAAACCGATCTCGCCGTTCTACACACCGACCTCGGAAACCTGCCCCACACGACCTTCGGCGATGCTGAAGCGATGCGCGTAGGCGATGTAGTACTGGCGATCGGCAACCCCTTCGGGGTCGGTCAGACGGTAACCCAGGGCATCGTCAGCGCTACCGGGCGACAGCAGCTCGGCCTGGCAACCTTCGAAGATTTCATCCAGACCGACGCAGCCATCAACCCCGGTAATTCCGGCGGTGCACTGGTCAATGCGCGCGGTGACCTGATCGGCATCAACACGGCGATTTACAGCCGCTCCGGTGGCTCGCTGGGCATTGGCTTCGCCATCCCGGTTACGCTGGCGCGCGGGGTAATGCGCGAAATCATCGAGAAGGGACACGTGGTGCGAGGGTGGATAGGAGTCCACATTCAGGCAGTGACGGAGCCACTTGCCGACACCCTCGCATTACCGCAACCCGGCGGCGTGCTCATCGCCGGAGTGCTTCGCGGCGCACCCGCGGACCGCGCCGGTCTGCGCCCCGGCGATGTGGTTCTCGCCGTGGACGGCGCCGCCGTGGACACACCCAATGAGCTGCTGCAACGCATCAGCCGCAAAGCCCCCGGCTCCCGGGTTCTGCTCTCGGGGATCGGCAATACCGGGTCGTTCGAACGCCAGGTCACCGTCGGCGAGCGCCCCACCGACGGCTGAAAGGCACGCGCAGCCCCCTCTACGACTCCTCACCGCGCATTTCGGCGGAGCGGGCGTGGGCGGTTAGCCCCTCACCACGCGCGAGCGCGCTCGCGATCCGGCCAAGGGACGCCGCCCCCGACGCCGAGCAGTGCACGAGGCTGGTGCGCTTCTGGAAGTCGTACACGCCCAGCGGCGACGCGAACCGCGCGGTCCGCGACGTCGGCAGCACATGGTTCGGGCCTGCGCAGTAATCCCCCAGTGCCTCGGGCGTGTGCCGACCGAGAAAAATCGCGCCCGCATGACGGATACTCGCGGCCATGCGTTCGGGTTCCACCACGGAGAGCTCCAGATGCTCCGGCGCAATCGCGTTGGCTACTTCCGCCGCCTCGGCGAGATCACGGACGTAAATGAGCGCACCACGCTCACGCAGCGAGGTGCGGATGATCTCGGAGCGTTCCATGTCCGGCAACAGGCGCTCCATCGCGGCCTGCACCTGGTCCAGGAAGATCGGGTCGGGGCAGACGAGCACGGCACGCGCATCCTCATCGTGCTCGGCCTGTGAAAACAGGTCCATGGCGATCCAGTCGGGGTCGGTCTGCCCGTCACAGACGACGAGAATCTCCGACGGCCCGGCCACCATGTCGATTCCCACACGACCGAACACCCGCCGTTTGGCCTCCGCGACATACGCGTTACCGGGACCGACGATCTTGTCCACCGACGGCACCGTCTCGGTACCGTAGGCCAGCGCGGCAACCGCGTGAGCCCCGCCGAGGCGAAAGACGCGATGCACACCGGCGACACGGGCAGCAGCCAGCACCAGCGGGCTGACTTCGCCGTCCGGCGCAGGCACCACCATGATGATCTCCTCGACACCCGCAACCCGGGCCGGGATCACGTTCATCAACACGGAAGATGGATAGGCGGCCTTGCCGCCGGGAACGTACACTCCCACCCGCGCCAGAGGCGTGACCTGCTGGCCGAGCACGTTGCCGTGCTCGTCGGTATACTGCCAGGATTGGCCGAGCTGGTGGTCGTGATAGCCTCTGACCCTTTCCGCCGCGGCTTCCAGCGCTTTGCGCTCCGCGTCGTCGAGCCCCGCGAGCGCCGCGTCCAGCGCTTCGGCGGGGATCTCCAGGTCAGCGACGCTGTCCGCATTCAGCCGGTCGAAGCGGGCGCTGTAATCGAGTAGCGCCGCATCGCCTTCCCCGCGTACCCGGGCGATGATCTCCGCAACCGCATCCTCGACCCTCGAGGTGGCACCGTCGTCCCAATCGGTGAGTCGCTCGAGGCCCGCCCAGAAGTCAGGCTGGGTCGTGCTGAGTCGGGTGATTTCCAACATGGCCTTGTTCTCCTTCCGCCTCAGGCCGCACTCGCTCGAACCGCGTCGCGAAGCTTGCCGATGAAGGGATTGATGCTGCGGTGCTTGACCTTCATCGATGCCTTGTTGACCACCAGCCGCGAGCTGATATCGGCGATGGACTCCAGCGGCTCCAGGCCGTTGGCGCGTAGCGTGTTGCCGGTATCCACCAGGTCCACGATGAGATCGGCGAGCCCCACCAGCGGCGCGAGCTCCATGGAGCCGTAAAGCTTGATGAGGTCCGCCTGCCGTCCCTGACCGGCAAAGTGCCGGCGGGCAATGTTCACGAACTTGGTGGCGACCCGCGGACGGCGCAACGTCTCCGATCCCGGCTTGCCCGCCACCATGAGCCGGCAGCGGGCGATGCCGAGGTCGAGGGGCTCGTACAGGCCCTGTCCGCCGTACTCTAGGAGCACGTCCTTGCCCGCCACGCCCATGTCGGCTCCGCCGTGCTCGACATAGGTGGGGACGTCCGTCGCCCGCACGATGACCAGGCGCACGCTGGCGTCATTGGTGGGCAGAACCAGCTTGCGGCTGGCCTCGGGGTCCTCTCCCGGCTCGATGCCGGCGGCGCCGAGCAGCGGCAGCGTCTCTTCGAGAATGCGCCCCTTCGACAGGGCGATGGTGAGCTTGTCTTGCATAGCCTAAGCGGTCGTCGGGCCGCGGCCGTCAAGCGGGCACGCGGCGGGTATTGGCACCCAGCTGGGCGAGCTTCTCTTCGATACACTCGTAGCCGCGATCGATGTGGTAGATCCGGTCCACGCAGGTTTCGCCATGAGCCACCAGGCCGGCGAGCACCAGGCTTGCGGAAGCACGCAGATCGGTGGCCATCACGGGTGCCCCCGTGAGGTGCGGTACGCCGGTGCTGATGGCAGTATGCCCTTCGAGGCGCACATCCGCCCCCATGCGCTGCATCTCCAGGACGTGCATGAACCGGTTCTCGAACACGGTCTCGGTGACCATCCCCACACCATCGGCCACCGCGTTGAGCGCACAGAACTGCGCCTGCATGTCGGTGGGAAATGCCGGGTACGGGGCGGTTCTGACATTAACCGCGCGTGGCCGGCCACCGCGCATCGACAGATCGATGACCCGGCCCTCGGTGTGGATATCGGCACCAGCCTCGGAGAGCTTGACCAGTACCGCCTCGAGCAACTCCGGCGCGGTGTCCTTCAGGCGCACGCGTCCACCGGTCATTGCCGCGGCCACCAGGTACGTGCCGGTTTCGATTCGGTCGGGCAGGACGTCGTAGTGCGTTCCCTCCAGGCGTTCCACGCCCTCTATCACGATGGTGTCGGTGCCCGCGCCCTCGACCTTCGCACCCATCGCATTGAGGCAGTTCGCGAGATCGACGACCTCGGGTTCACGCGCCGCGTTCTCGATGACCGTCACACCCTCCGCGAGGGTCGCCGCCATCATGAGATTCTCCGTCCCGGTAACGGTAACCAGGTCCATGACCAGGCGGGCACCTCGCAGGCGCTTGCAACGCGCGCGGATATAGCCGTTTTCCACCGCAATATCCGCACCCATGTGGCGCAACCCTTCCACGTGAAGGTTGACCGGGCGCGAGCCGATGGCGCAGCCGCCGGGCAGGGACACGTCCGCCTCGCCGAACCGGGCGAGCAGCGGCCCCAGCACCAGGATGGAGGCACGCATGGTCTTCACCAGCTCGTACGGCGCATAGCACTCGCGAATCTCGGTGGGATCCACCTCGATGTGCATGCGCTCATCCACTGTCAGGCGCACGCCCATGCGGCCGAGCAGCTCCATCGTGGTGGTGATGTCATGCAGATGGGGGATGTTGCCCACCGTGGTGGGGCCATCGGCGAGCATGGTCGCGGCCAGTATCGGCAGCGCCGCGTTCTTGGCCCCGGAGATACGGATTTCGCCGTCCAGGGGCTCGCCGCCGCGAATAAGAAGCCGCTCCATCAGCTATTCGCCCACTGCTCGGGCGTGAGCGTACGCATGGATATAGCGTGCAGCACGTCGCTGTCGATATGCTCCTGCAGCAGATCATAGACCATGCGATGGCGCTTGATCAGCGGCTTGCCCTCGAAGTCCGGGGTGACGATGAGCGCCTGGAAATGGCGGCCGTCGCCGTTAACCTCGACGCGCGCGTCGGTCAGTCCAGCCTCGATGAGCTCGCGAATGCGATCCGGTTGCATCATGGTGTGGCGCTTCCTCGAATTCTGTGTGTGACACCGCGACGCGTGCGGTCAGCGGTCGTTCAGCGGCAATATGTTATCAACTCCGCTGACGCGCGCGATGGCGAGGAGCTGCGCGGGCACGCCCCGAAAGACCAGTGCACGGCCACGGTGGCGGGCCTCCCGGACCCACTCCAGCAGAAGCGCGACGCCGGCGCTGTCGACGCGGCCGACGCCGGAGAGGTCCACGGTTACATCGCCCTCCCCCGGAACGGCCAACGGTAGCGACGGCACGTTGGTGAAATTGAGAGCACCGGTAACGAAACAGTCGCCGTTGGCAGCATCGAGGCGTACCGCAGCGGCCTCAGCCGGCACTGCCGGGCACTCCGCGCTCAGCGTTGCGCTTGGCCAGACGCTCGATCAGCGCATCCAGCCCGTTACGGGAGACCTCCGTTCCGAAGCTGCTGCGGTAGTTCTGGACCAGGCTGACCCCGTCGATGACCACATCGAAGACTTTCCACGTACCGGATTCGTTGCGGTAGAGCTTGTAATCCACGGGAATGTTGGGCCCTTTGTCCTGAACTACCTCGGTGGGCACGCTCACCCGCTTGCCCTGGCCTTCAGTGCGCGCCGCCGGAAACTCCACCTCCTGGCCGCTGTACTCGGACAGGGACGTCCCATACGTACGCACCAGCAGCCGGCGGAATTCCTCGACGAAACGCTGTTGCTGCTCAGCGCTCGCGTTCTGCCAGTGCCGCCCCAGCACGAACCGACTCATCAGCTCGAAATCGAATCGCGGCAGCACCAGGTCGGCGACGTAGCGGTAAACCGCACGCGGGTCGCCCTGAATCTCGTCGCGGTGCTCCTCCAGCGCCCCGAGCACTTCCCGGGTGGTCTCGCGCACCAGCGCCTGGGGATCGCCCTCGGCGTCCTGGGCCCCTGCGGACATCGCCAGGCCGCAACCGAGCAGCAGCGTCAGAATCCAGCGTCGCATAGTCGTAACCCTCTGAACGGAACGTCTATCCCTGAACCCCCGGGCGACCCCTGCTATGCCGCCCGGCGGGGCGAAGCCCGTCACTCGCCGGCCGCCTTGTCGAACAGGAACTGACCGATGATCTTCTCGAGCACCAGGGCCGACTGGGTGAGCATGAGCTCGTCACCATCCTCGAGTGGCGCGGGCATGCCACCGGGCTCGAGGCCGATGTACTGCTCACCGAGCAGCCCCGATGTCAAAACGCTGGCACTGGTATCGGCCGGCAGATTGTCATAGCGTGCCTCGATCGTCATCTCCACGCGCGCTTCGAACGTGTCAGGGTCGAGCCTGATCCCGGTAACCCGGCCGACCTGCACGCCGCCGACCTTGACCGGCGCGCGCTCGCGCAACCCGCCAATGTTCTGGAAATCGCCCACGACCGTATACCCCTCGGTGGCCTGGAATACGGCAATGTTACTCACCCGAAGCGCGAGTACCGCCACCGCCGCCAGGCCGACGACGACGAACGCTCCCACGGCAATTTCGATGGCGCGTGATCTATCCATGTCCCTGCCCTGCGTCGCGCGCCCTCACTCAAACATGAGGGCGGTGAGGATGAAATCGAGCCCCAGCACTGCCAGGGAGGTGTTGACCACCGTGCGAGTGGTGGCGCGGCTGACGCCCTCGGACGTCGGCGCGCAGTCGTAACCCTCGAACACCGCTATCCAGCTCGCTACCACGCCGAACACAACACTCTTGATCAGGCCGCTGGCGACGTCCTCGCGAAACGACACCTGGGCCTGCATCTGCGACCAGTACGCCCCGGCGTCCACCCCCAGCAGCTCGGTACCGACGACGAACGCGGCGAGGATGCCGAGCAGCGTGAAGATCGCGGCGAGCAACGGCATTGCGACAATGCCCGCCGCCAGACGCGGAGCCACCACGCGTCGCTCCGGGTCCACCGCCATCATTTCCATGCTCGATAGCTGCTCGGTCGCCTTCATCAACCCTATCTCGGCGGTGAGCGCCGAGCCGGCGCGGCCGGCGAACAGCAACGCGGTGACCACCGGCCCGAGCTCGCGGGTGAGCGACAGCGCCACGAGCGTTCCCAAGGAGTCCTCGGCGCCGAAATCCACCAGCGTGTTGTACCCTTGAAGCCCCAGCACCATGCCCACGAACACGCCGGAAACCACGATAATGATGAGCGATAGCACGCCCACCGAGTAAGTCTCGTGGACCAGCAGCCGGAAACGCAGCGCCAGCGCGGGCAGCCCGGCGAGCACGCGCACCAGGAACAGGCTGCCCCGTCCCAGGCGGGCGAGCCGGCCCAACGTCCAGGCACCGATACCCTGAAGCAAGCCTGTCACCGCTGCCCCCCGTCGAGTGCGTCGCTCTCCAGCGACGGTCCCGGATAGTGAAAAGGCACGGGTCCGTCCGGACGGCCGTCCATGAACTGCCGCACCCACTGGGAGGGGGACGCGCGCAGCTCGTCCGGCGTTCCCGAGGCCACCACCTCGCCGTCGGCGAGCACATGGATGCGATCAGCAATGGCAGCGGTCTCGGCGACGTCATGGGAGACCACCACGCTCGTCAGCCCCAGCGCGTCATTGAGCTCGCGGATAAGCTTAACCAGTACCCCCATGGATATCGGGTCCTGGCCGGAAAACGGCTCATCGTAGAGCACCAGCGCCGGATCCAGGGCGATGGCGCGAGCGAGCGCAACGCGCCGGGCCATGCCACCGGATAGCTCGGCGGGATAGAGATGCCGCGCTCCACGCAACCCCACCGCCTCGAGCTTCAACAACACGAGCTGGCGGATCAGCCGTTCGGACAGGCGCGTATGCTCGCGCAACGGGAACGCGACGTTATCGAAGCAGGTGAGATCGGTGAACAACGCGCCGCTCTGAAAGAGCATGCCGATTCGGCGGCGCAACCGGTAGAGTTCGCGGCGGCGCAGGTGCGGCACCTGCTCACCGGCGACACGCACACTGCCGCGAGAGGGACGCAGCTGGCCCCCGATCAGACGCAGCAACGTGGTCTTGCCGGTACCGCTGGGTCCCATGATGGCCGTGACCTCGCCACGCCGCACCGGGATGTCCACGCCGCGGAAAATCGGCCGCCCGTCGCGCTCGAAGTACAGGTCGCGAATGTCGATCAGGTGCTCGGCCGACGACTGTTCACTGTCACTCATGGGGAAGTATCCGGACGGTGCGGACCGCGCCATTGCGCCGCACTGAAGCGGTAAGCGAGGCGCAGTATCCGCCACCGCTGACCGCTCAGTCAACTGCGTGGACCGCCGCCCGCCCGCATATCGGCCGCAGCTACGGTTCCACGGGCCCACGGCAGCCACCGGCTGTGGTCGGGAACGGGATGCGCCCGTATCATGTGCGCCCTCGAATAACACGACGGGCACGGCCTTCATGCTGATCTATCTCGCCACCATCGTGGTCGGTTTCATCGTGTTGACCTGGAGTGCGGACCGGTTCGTTGTCGGTGCGGCAGGAACGGCACGGCATCTGGGCATTCCGACGCTGATCATCGGCCTGACCATCGTCGGTATCGGTACGTCCGCGCCGGAGCTGCTGGTCTCGGCCATCGCTGCCTGGGAGGGAAGCGCCGGCCTCGCCGTGGGCAACGGCGTAGGCTCGAATATCGCCAACACCGGGCTGATCCTCGGTTGCACGGCGCTCATCGTTCCCCTGCAGGTGCGCTCGCGGCTGCTCAAACGCGAGATCCCGCTGCTGTTCGCGATCATGGGCGTTACGTACCTGCTGATTTTCGATGGCGGGCTGGCCCGCTGGGAAGGCATCGCGCTCGTGCTCGGTATGGCGTCGCTGCTCGCGTGGATGGGCATGCAAGGCCGCGATGCCAGCGACGCCCTGGGCCTGGAATTCGAGGACGAGATCCCCACCGAGGCGTCACTTGGCCACAGCCTGATGTGGCTTGCCGTCGGCCTGGTGTTCCTGCTCGCTTCCTCGCGGGCGCTCGTCTGGGCGGCGGTGAACGTCGCGCAGAGCCTGGGCGTGAGCGATCTCGTCATCGGCCTGACCGTCGTCGCCCTCGGCACCAGTCTGCCGGAGTTCGCCGCGAGCCTGGCGAGCGCAAGAAAGGGCGAGCATGACATTGCCATCGGCAACGTGATCGGCTCGAATATGTTCAATCTGCTCGGGGTCATCGGCGTCGCAGGCGCCATCGCCCCGCTGCAGACCGAGCCGGCGGTGATATACCGCGACTTCCCGGCCATGGCCGCCATAACCGTGGCCTTTGCAGTGATGGCGCTGAGCCGTCGCGGCCATGGCGTCATCAACCGAGTCGAGGGCGCACTGCTGCTGCTCGGCTACATCGCCTTTCAGGCGCTACTCTATGTGACGTCATGATCGACATGCCCAACCGCGAAGCCAGCACCGAGACCCTCTGCCGCCTGGGGCGAGCCGTGATCGACGTGGAATCCGCGGCGGTGGATGCGCTGCGTGAGCGCATCGATGACGACTTCGCCCGCGCCTGCCAGTACATGCTCGCCTGCGAGGGGCGGGTCATCGTACTGGGTATGGGCAAATCCGGGCACATTGGCGGCAAGATCGCGGCGACGCTGGCAAGTACCGGTACACCGGCGTTCTTCGTGCATCCCGGTGAGGCGAGTCACGGCGACCTGGGAATGATCACGCCTCGGGACGTGGTCCTCGCGCTGTCCAACTCGGGCGAGACCGAAGAGATCAACACGATCCTGCCGCTGATCAAGCGGCTCGCCGTGCCACTGATCGCGCTCACCGGCAACCCGGATTCCACGCTGGCTGGCCAGGCGAGCGTCCACATCGACGTGGGTGTCGCCGAGGAGGCATGCCCCCTCGGGCTCGCTCCCACGGCCAGCACCACCGCGGCGCTGGTCATGGGCGACGCCCTCGCCGTCGCGATGCTCGATGCCCGCGGCTTCACCAAGGAAGATTTCGCCCGTTCCCACCCGGGCGGCAGGCTCGGCCGCCGTTTGCTGCTTCGCATCGAGGATCTGATGCACACCGGCGAACGCATCCCGCGGGTGGGCATGCAGACCCCGCTCGCCGAGGCACTGGTGGAAATGACCAACAAGGGACTCGGCATGACCGCGGTCGTCGACGACGCCGACCGCGTGCTCGGCGTGTTCACCGACGGCGACCTCCGCCGGGCCCTGGATCGCGAGGTGAACGTCCACCATACGAGCATGGACGCCGTGATGACCAAGGGCGGACAAACCATCGGCCGGGAGCAGCTCGCCGCCGAGGCCCTCGCGCTCATGGAGGCACACGGCATTTCCGCTCTCCTGGTGGTTGAATCGGATCGCCGTCTCGTGGGCGCGCTCAACATGCACGATCTGCTGCGCGCGGGGGTGGTGTGATGGACCCGTTCGCCGACGCTTACTGCGAACGCCCCGACACCGCGATCCGCGAACGCGCCGGGCACATCCGCCTTCTAGCCCTGGACGTGGACGGCGTGCTCACCGACGGCGGCGTCTACATCGGCGACACAGGCGAAAGCTTCAAGCGATTCCACATTCACGACGGCAAGGGCCTGGCGATGTTGCGCGCCGAGGACGTCGCCGTGGCGATCATCACTGCACGCCGCTCCGAAGCCGTGAGCCGGCGTGCGGAGGAGCTCGGCATTCACTACGTCTACCAGGGCGTCGGCGACAAGGCGCACCGCTTGAGGTGTCTTACCGCGGAGCTCGCCCTCGCGCCGGAGACCGTCGCCTACATGGGCGACGACGTGGTGGACCTCGGGGCCTTTGCGCTTGCCGGCCTGGCCGTTGCCGTGGCGAACGCTCACCCTCGGGTACGCCGCGGGGCTCACTGGGTGACCGCACGCCATGGCGGGCACGGCGCCGTGCGTGAAGTCAGCGAGCTCATACTCGCTTCCAAGGGCCGTCTGGCCGCGCAGCTCGAACGCCATGCGTGAAGGCAACCGGGCAGCCTTTCCGCTGGTCGTCCTGGCGCTGATGGTCGCCCTGGTATGGCTGTCCTTCGGCGGTGAGCGTGAACGCGCGGACGGCGGACCGCCGGTCCGGGAACCACAAGCACGCTACTATGCGACGGACGTCACCCTGAGCGCGACCAATGACGCCGGCCATGCGTCTTACGAACTGACGGCGCCGCGCGCCGCCTATTTCCCGAACGAGGCCAAGTGGCGCATCGAGACGCCGCACTGGCGCAGCCTGGGCGCTCGCGCCGACTGGCAGGGCGAGGCGGATCGCGCCGTCATTGCCGACCTCGCGGACGGCACTCAGAGCGTCCTGCTGCGTGGCGATGTCCGTCTGCACCGAACCAGCCCCCGCCCCCTCACCCTGGTAACCCCCAGGCTCACCCTCGAACCGGCAAGGCACTACGCCGAGACCGATGCCGCCGTGACCCTTCTCGGCCCCCACAGTGAACTGCGGGGCCAGGGTGCGAGGGCGTGGCTTGATGACGAGCGCGTGGAACTCCTCGCCAACGTAAGAGGCCGCTATGCGAGCGACTAGAATCTGCCTTGTGACGCTGGCCCTGGCTTTGGCCGGTCTGCCATCGCTTCATGCAGCCGAGACCGGTGCCGCGGAACCGCTTGAGCTCAGCGCCGATCACGGCGAGCTCGACAATGCCGAGGGTGTGAGCACGTATCGCGGCAACGTCGTGGTCACACGCGGGACCATGCGCATCACCGGCGACGAGCTGCGCATCTATCGTGGCGACGGCGGTGGCGTGGCCCGTATCGAGGTCGAGGGTGACCCCGCCACCTATAGCGACGAGGCCAGCGCCAGCGGCGCCGTGGACGCGCGGGCTCCCCGAATGACCTACCATGCGAGCGCGCCGGAGCGCCTGCACCTGGAAGGTGGCGCACAGCTGCAACGCGGGCGCGACGAGTTCCGCGGCGAAACCTTGCTCTACCACATCGCAGGCGACCGCATCGAAGCCGACCGGGGTGACGACGGCCAACGGGTGGAAATCAGGCTCTATCCGGAGGGTAACGATGGAGGCGGCGGACAGTGAACGCCGATGGTGGCCGTCTCGAGGCCGAGGGGCTTACCAAAGTGTACCGCGGACGCCAGGTGGTCCACGACGCCAGCCTTAGCGTCGCCCCGGGAGAGATCGTGGGCCTGCTCGGCCCCAACGGCGCAGGCAAAACCACCAGTTTTTACATGATCGTTGGCCTGGTGCCACCGGACACCGGCAGCATCCGGCTGGACGGGCGGGAGATCGGCGGCCTGCCGATGCATCGCCGTGCCCGCCTTGGCCTGGGGTATCTGCCCCAGGAGCCGTCGGTCTTCCGCAAGCTATCGGTAGCGGACAATCTGCTCGCGATCCTGGAGCTGCGCCCGGCGCTGGACCGCGCGGCGCGACAGCAGGAGATGGAGGCGCTTCTGGAGGAGTTCCACATCGAGCATCTGCGCGATCAATCGGGCATCAGCCTGTCAGGCGGCGAGCGCCGGCGGGTGGAGATCGCTCGGGCGCTCGCAGCGGCGCCGCGGGTGATCCTGCTCGACGAGCCGTTCGCCGGCGTGGATCCTATCTCGGTCGGCGACATCCGCGAGATCATCCGCCATCTCGCCGCACGCGGTATCGGCGTGTTGATCACCGACCATAACGTGCGCGAAACCCTCAGCGTGGTCGACCGTGCTTACATCCTCCACGCGGGTACGGTGATCGCCGAGGGCGACGCCGGGCAAGTGCTCGCCGACTCGCGGGTGAAGCGGGTTTACCTGGGCGAGGACTTCCACCTCTGACCGGCGGTAGCGCAGTAACGGATGCACCCGGCGCGGCTATTGCATTACGATGACGTTGAACGAACGCCGCATGCGAGGACCCATCGACGTGTCCCGAACGCGGCGTGCCGGGGTAGGCATTCGTTCAGCGCTTGGATGGGCCGCGGTGCGAATGCGGATGCAACAGGCTTACGCAGCCCCGAATCGCTCGCATCGGGGATCGGGGGCGCGGGGAGTGAAGTTTGGTTGGTCCCAAATGAACAACGGGCAACGCGGCCTGGACGGATGTCCGACCCAACCCGAAGGGCCGGCACGGCGTGTTCAGGGCACGTCGACGAGCCTTCGCCCGTGGGGAAACCGACGGAACTGACATGAAACAATCTCTCCAGCTCCGGCTCGGCCAGCAACTGACCATGACCCCGCAGCTCCAGCAGGCGATTCGCCTGCTTCAGCTGCCCACTCTGGAGTTGCGTGCCGAGATTCAGCAGGCGCTCGATTCCAACCTCATGCTCGAGACCGCCGACGAGCACGACGCATCGACGACGGAAGAGGCGCTGAACGACAGCTACGCCGACGAGGACGCCTCTCACGAATCCCCCGAACCCGACGAGACCACTGGCGATGACGGCAGTGAGCGCCTGAGCGACGATCTGCCCGTGGACAGCGGCTGGGACGACATCTATGACGGCACCACTGCCTGGAGCCGTGGCGACCCCGAACGCGAAGACAGCGACCCCATTGCCCGTCAGGCGGATGGCGCCGAGACCCTGCGAGACTATCTCACCTGGCAGGCTCAGCTGGCCGGCCTGAGCAGCCGCGACCTCGCCATCGCAGAGACCGTTATCGATGCCGTCCGCGACGATGGGTATCTGGACAGCACTGCGGACGACCTGCTCGCCGCCATGCCGGCAGACTGGGAAATCGCCCCCGAGGAGCTGGCGACGGTACTCACCCGCGTGCAGCATTTCGATCCGGTAGGTGTGGCCGCCCGGGATCCGCGGGAGTGCCTGCTGCTGCAGCTGGCGCAACTTCCGGCGGATACACCGTGGCTCGAGGAGGCACGCACCCTCATCGATCGCCATCTCGACCTGCTCGTCGGCCGGCAGTACGCCCAACTCAAGCGCCGCATGCGTATCAGCGGCGAAACCTTGCAGGCGATCATCAACCTCATTCAGACGCTCGACCCGCACCCGGGCCTGCGTTACGGCCCCCAGAACACGGAGTACGTGATCCCGGATGTGTTCGTGCGCCGACTCGACGGACGCTGGCACGTGGAGATCAACCCGGATGCCTTTCCCCGCATTCGGGTCAATCCGGAGTACGCGGCGCTCGTACGCCGCGCCGACCGTAGTCGCGAGAACAGCATGATGCGCGAGCACCTCCAGGAGGCACGCTGGCTGATCAAGAGCCTGCACTCGCGCAACGACACGCTTCTGCGGGTCGCGCGGTTCATCGTCGACCA
>CAZHBN010000026.1:7154-24508 GCA_964530405.1 uncultured Ectothiorhodospiraceae bacterium | reverse complement strand
ATGCAGACCGAGGACTTCCGGCGCGCCTATCGCGCGTTCGTCGCCAGGGAAAAGCCGATCTTCGAGGGTGACTAAATGGACCGCAGCTTTCTCGACTGGCCGTTCTTCGAGCCGGCGCACAAGGCCTACGCCGAACGCCTGGACGCCTGGGCCACCGACGCCCTCGCCGGCCTGGACGAGTCCGACGTGGACGCCACCTGCCGAACGCTCGTCGGCCGTCTCGGGGCCGACGGCTGGCTCGAGCACTGCGTGGCGCAGAACACGGGCGAGCGCCTCGACGTCCGCACCCTGTGCCTCACCCGCGAGACCCTCGCCCGCCACGACGGTCTCGCCGACTTCGCCTTCGCCATGCAGGGGCTCGGGACCGGGCCCATCTCGCTATTCGGCACGCCGGCGCAGCGCGAGCGGTGGTTACCCAACGTGCGCGCGGGCCGGCACATCGCCGCCTTTGCCCTCTCCGAGCCCGAGGCCGGCTCGGACGTGAGCGCGCTCGCCACCACCGCCGAGCGCGACGGCGACGAGTACGTGTTGAACGGCACCAAGACCTGGATTTCCAACGGCGGCATCGCCGACGTCTACACCGTATTCGCGCGCACCGGCGACGCGCCTGGCGCCAAGGGACTGTCGGCGTTCATCGTGCCCGCCGACACCCCCGGCTTCAGCGTGACCGAGCGCATCGACCTGATGGCGCCGCACCCCCTCGGCACCCTGCAGTTCGACGGCTGCTGCATCCCGGCGGAAAACCGCCTGGGCGAACCCGGCGAGGGCTTCAAGGTGGCCATGGCGACACTGGACGTCTTCCGCGCCACTGTGGGCGCCGCCGCGCTGGGCTTCGCCCGGCGCGCCCTCGCCGAGGCGCTCGCGCACACCACTTCACGTGAGCTCTTCGGTGCGACCCTGGCGGCAATGCAGCTCACCCAGACGAAGCTCGCCGACATGGCGGTGGACGTGGACGCGAGCGCCCTGCTCGTCTACCGCGCCGCCTGGGCCAAGGACTGCCACGCCGAGCGCGTCACCCGCGAGGCCTCCATGGCCAAGCTCCACGCCAGCGAAGCGGCGCAGCGGGTCATCGACGCGGCGGTGCAGATGCACGGCGGACGCGGTGTCACCTCCGGCGTTCCGGTGGAGCGGCTCTACCGCGACATCCGCGCCCTGCGCATCTACGAGGGTGCCTCGGAAATCCAGCAGCAGGTGATCGCCCGCCAGGTGCTCGCCGCGTTCGACACCGGCAGCGGAGAAGGCGCATGACCGGCACGGTCCACCGCGTCACCCGGCAGGTGCGCTTCCAGCACTGCGACCCGGCAGGCATCGTGTTCTACCCCCGCTACTTCGAGCTGCTCGAAGAGATCGTGAGCACCTGGCTCGCTGCGTTGACCGAGGAAGGCGGCGAGGCAGCGTTGCTCGCCGCCAGCGGCGGCCTGCCGCGCTTCGAACGCATCGACTGCCGCTTCTCACGACCGAGCCTGCTGGGGGATCACATCGACTACACCCTCGCGCCGAGCGCGGTGGAAGCCGAGCGGCTGGTGGTCGACTACCGCGTCACCTGCGGCGAGGAGGAGCGGCTCGCCGGCACCGCGGTGCTGCGGTGGTACCGGTTCACGCCGGAGCCTGCGGCAGTCGAATTTCCGCCCGAGCTGCGCCGCGGGCTCCTGTCGGAGGATACTTAATATGGCTCGCACTCTGCCGCAGGCCGGCGTGAGGGCGACGCAGCCGCATCGAAGGTCGGCCTGCGCCCCGCCTCGCATCCAGGCCCTCACGCGCGCGAGTGGGGATCCACCTTGCGTCGCGGATACTCCCGGTGCGGTTGCCGGGGGCGATGGCGGGCGTTGCGGCGGGAGCGTATGCCGCCAGGGACGGCGGCATACGAGCGTACAGGGACGTATTCACAGCGTCTCCCGGCGCAACGCCCGTCATCGACCCATCATTCCCCGGCGGCCGCCGCAACCCCGACGTCACGGACACACGAAGTGCGGCTTCGCCGCAAATCCCCATGCCGGCATCCGATGCGCTTGCGCGCACGTGTGCCGGTCTACGCGGCTCTCGGCGCCCCACGGAGGTAGCCAGGCGTGGAGGGGGAGTCTCGGTGGCGGACCGTCTGCGGCCAGGACGGCCGCAGTCGAGCCCCCAGGGACGGATTCACGGCATGTCCACCACCGAGACTCCCCTTCCACGCCACGGACAACGTTGAAACTAGCGACCCCACAGAACACGGGAGATCATCCATGCAAATCATCAACCCCGAAGGCTGGAAGCGCCCCAAGGGCTATGCCAACGGCGTCAGCGCCAGCGGCCGCCTGGTCGTCACCGGCGGACTCGTCGGCTGGGACGAGAACGAAGAGTTCCCCAGCGACGACTTCATCGACCAAGTGCGCCAGGCACTCTACAACGTCCGTGCCGTGCTCGAAGCCGGCGACGCCGCGCCCGAGCACCTCGTGCGCCTGACCTGGTACATCACCGACAAACGCGAATACCTCGCCCGCCTGAAGGAGATGGGCGAAGCCTACCGCGAGGTGCTGGGCAAGAACTTCCCGGCAATGGCCATGGTGGAGGTGGCGGCGCTGATCGAGGACCGCGCGAAGGTCGAAGTCGAAGCCACCGCCGTGGTGCCCGAGTAACCGGAGCAGGATTGGCGACGGTAATTTGCGCCTAAAAATCTTTAATATAAAATTCTTGCTTATAAGAAACAGCGGCCACCAACCAAGACCGCTGAGGAGGAGAGCATGAACCGCCTGCCGCGGGACACGTTCGCGGACGACCACCTGCCACCACGGGAGCAGTGGCCGGAGCTCGATCTCTCGCACCCGGCCTACCACTTCCCGGAGCGGCTGAACTGCGTGGTAGAGCTGCTCGACCGCTGGATCGAGCGCGGCCACGGCGACCGTCGCTGCCTGGTCACGCCCGAGGCCACGTGGAGCTACCGCGACCTCTACGAGACGGTGAACCGCCTGGCCAACCACCTGGTCAACGAAATGCACCTCGCACCCGGCAACCGGGTGCTGCTGCGCGCGCCCAACAACCCCATGATGGTGGCCGGCTACCTCGCGGTGATCAAAGCCGGCGGCATCGCCGTGGGCACCATGCCCATGCTGCGCGCCGGCGAGCTCTCGCAGATCATCGACAAAGCCGAGATCAGCCATGCGCTCTGCGACGTCCGCCTGGACGCTGATCTGCGCACCGCCGCCGAGGCGAGTCCGTCATTGAAGCACTATGCGTTCTTCGGCGGCGGTGCCGGCACCATCGACGCCGCCCTGGCCGAGCAGCCCGCCGAGTTCGAGGCCTGGGACAGCGCCGCCGACGAGACCTGCCTGATCGCCTTCACCTCCGGCACGACAGGCATGCCCAAGGGCACGATGCACTTCCACCGCGACATGCTCGCCATCTGTGAGGGGTTCTCCCGGCAAATCCTCCGGCCCGGGGCAGACGACCTGTTCACGGGCAGCCCGCCCATTGCCTTTACCTTCGGCCTCGGCGGACTCGTGCTCTTTCCGCTGCACGCGGGAGCCGCGACACTGCTACTGGAGAAGGCGCCGCCGCTGAAGCTGCTCGAACACATCGAGCGAGAACGCGCGAGCATCGTGTTCACCGCGCCCACGGCATACCGGACCATGCTCACCGAGCTCGATGGACGGGACCTCTCCTGTCTGCGCAAAGCGGTCTCGGCCGGCGAGCACCTACCCGAAGCCACCTGGCACGAAGTCCACGAAAAGCTCGGTCTCGCGCTCATCGACGGCATCGGTGCCACCGAGATGCTGCACATCTTCATCTCCGCACCGGTGGACGCCATTCGCCCCGGCAGCACCGGCCTGCCCGTGCCCGGCTATACGGCGTGCATCCTCGACGACGAGGGCAACGAGGTGAGCGCGAACACACCCGGACGCCTCGCCGTCCGTGGCCCAACCGGGTGCCGCTACCTAGCCGACGACCGCCAGAGCCGTTACGTGCAGGATGGCTGGAACATCACCGGCGACACCTTCCGCATGGATGAGGACGGCTATCTCTGGTACGTCGCCCGCTCCGATGACATGATCGTTTCGTCGGGGTACAACATTTCCGGCCCGGAAGTGGAGAACGCGCTGCTCACACACTCGGCGGTCGCCGAATGCGCCGTGATCGGCGTGCCCGACGAGGTTCGTGGGCAGCTGGTAAAAGCCTTCGTCGTGCTCGCTGAAGACCGGGAGGCGGACGACGGCCTCGTCGTGGCCCTGCAGGAGCACGTGAAGCGAACCATCGCACCGTACAAGTACCCGCGGGCGATCGCGTTTCTCGACGCGCTGCCCCGTACGGCCACCGGCAAACTGCAGCGTTACCGCCTGCGAGACCTCTGAGCCGGCGTGCGCGACGGGTTCCGGACCCGCTCGAAGACAATGACTAGAACACGTTCAGGAGGAAGCATTATGAAACGGGGAAACATGCGTCTCGCCGCAGCCTCGGTGGCGCTGTGCACCGCTGCCGCGCTGCCCGCACAGGCCGGCGCCGAAGCCGTGAAGATCGGCATGGTGACCACGCTGTCCACCGGCGGCGGCTATCTCGGCGAGGATATCCGCAACGGTTTTCAGCTCGCCATGGAACACGCGGGCGGCAAGCTCGGCGGCGTCGAGGTGGAGCTGCTGGTGGAGGATGACGGCCGCGACCCCGGCAATGCCCGGCAGATCGTCACGCGCATGATCCAGAGCGAGGGCGTGAAGATCATGACCGGCTCGGTGTTCTCCAACGTGGCCATGGCCACCATTCCCAAGGCGGTGCGTGACGGCGTGATCTACATCAGCCCGAACGCCGGCCCTGCCAAGCTCGCCGGCCGGCTATGCCACGAAAACTACTTCAACGTCGCCTACCAGAACGACAATTTCTACGAGGCGATGGGCCAGTACTTCACCGACGAGGGCCTGGACAACGTCTACCTGCTCGCCCCCAACTATGCCGCCGGCAAGGATGCGCTCACCGGATTCAAGCGCTATTTCGAGGGTAACGTCGCCGGCGAGGTCTACACCAAGCTCGGCCAGGCCGACTACGCTGCCGAGATCGCCGAAATCCGTGACGCGGCCCCGGACAACGTATTTTTCTTCTACCCCGGCGGCATGGGCATCAACTTCATCAAGCAGTACGTCCAGGCCGGGCTCGACCAGGAGATTCCCCTTTACGGCCCGGGGTTCTCGGCCGACAACACACTGGTGGATGCCGTCGGCGAGGCCGCTGTCGGCACCCTGAACTCAGCGCACTGGAGCAAGGATCTCGACACCGAGCTCAACCCCCGCTTCGTCGAGGACTACACGGAGAAATACGGCCGCGAACCCACCCTTTACGCGAGCCAGGGCTACGACGCCGCCAACCTCATCGCCAGCGCGCTGAAGGCCACCGGTGGCGACGTATCCGATACAACCGCGTTGCGAAAGGCCCTGGAAGCGGCCGACTTCCAGTCCATCCGCGGCGATTTCGCCTTCAACACCAATCATCATCCGATTCAGGACATCTATATCCGCGAGGTGGTGCGTGAGGACGATGGCAACCTGACCAACCGCATCGTTGCCAAGGTCTTCGACGACCACGAAGACGCTTACGCCAAGGAGTGCAGCCTCGGGCAATAGGCTCACACACGGGCCACTCGGCGATCCGCGTCCGGCTACCGGCCGGACCGGACGCTCGAAGGGTGCATGACGCGAAGCGCAATCCACCATCTTCGGCGGGACGCCACGCCTGCATTGCGCGCGCCGCGGCTGGCGATGACCGTGCCTGCGGTATCCGATCGACGAACCGCGGCGCGCCCGCACGGACGCTTCATTACATGTGGAGCTGACGCATGCAACTGTTTCTCCAGCAGCTGCTGAACGGTCTGCAGTTCGGGGTGACCCTGCTGCTCATGGCCTCCGGGCTGACGCTCGTGTTCGGCATCATGAACCTCATCAACCTCGCCCATGGCTCGCTGTTCATGGTGGGTGCCTATGTAGGCGCCACCGCGGCCGCCTACACGGGGAGTTTCCTGATGGGGCTCGTCGCCGGCATCGCTGCCGCGGCGGTCACCGGCATGATCATGGAACTACTCATCATCCGCCGGCTGTATCGGCGCGACCATCTCGACCAGGTACTCGCCACGTTCGGCCTCATTCTCTTCTTCAACGAGGCCGTACGAGTGCTCTGGGGTCGCCAGCCCCTGCTACTGGATCCACCCCAGTGGCTCGCCGGCACCGTCGAGGTGGTTCCCGGCGTGCCCTACCCTGCCTTCCGCCTGGCGGTAATCGCAGCCGGCGTGCTGGTAATGGCGCTGCTGTATTTCATGATCATGCGCACGCGCCTTGGCATGTGGATCCGTGCCGGCGCCTCCAACCGCGAGATGATCGGCGCGCTCGGTATCAACATCCGCCTGCTCTACACGCTGGTGTTCGGCTTCGGGGCGTGCCTCGCCGGGCTGGCGGGCGTTATGGCGGCCCCCTTCATGGCCGTTCAGTCGGGGATGGGTGAGGACATCCTCATTCTCACGTTCGTGGTCATCGTCATCGGAGGGATCGGCTCCATCAAGGGCGCAATAACCGGCGCATTGCTCATCGGCCTGGTGGACACCCTGGGGCGCGCCTATCTCCCCGATCTCTTCGCCCTGTGGCTGTCGCCCTCGGCGGCCAGCACCGTCGGCACGTCGCTGTCGTCGATGGCGATCTATCTCGTGATGGCGGCGGTACTCGCCGTGCGCCCTCAAGGACTGTTCGGGAGCCGTCATGCCTAGCACGCTGCTCAATCGCGCCAACCTCGCCACGGCGGCGTTGCTCATCGCGCTCGCGGCGATTCCGCCGGTCGCGGCGATGGTCGACGATCCATTCCTCGTCACCATGGTCAACCGCGCCCTGATCTATGCCGTCGCCGCCCTGGCACTGGACCTCGTCATGGGCTACGGGCGCCTGGTGAGTTTCGGCCATGCCGCGTTTTTCGGCCTCGGTGCCTACACCGTGGGCATACTCAGCACCCACGTGATGCAGGACATGCCACTGGTATTCGGCTGGACCGGTAGCAACGAAGCGTTGCTGGTGTGGCCGCTGGCGATGGTCGTGAGCGCCGCCTACGCACTGCTCGTCGGCTTGATCTCGCTGCGCACCTCCGGCGTTTACTTCATCATGATCACCCTGGCCTTCGGCCAGCTGATCTTCTACGTATTCGTCTCGCTGGACGGCTACGGCGGTGAGGACGGGTTACCCCTTTGGCTGCGCAATACCCTCGCCGGCGCCGATCTGGGCAACGCCACCGGCTTCTACTACCTCTGCCTCGCACTGGTGATCGCAGTCTGGGCGCTGCTCTCACGCGTGGTGGATTCGCGCTTCGGTCGTGTCATCCAGGGATGCCGCCAGAACGAGCGCCGCATGCGCGCGCTCGGCTACAGTCCCTTCGGGTACAAACTCGCGGCGTTCGTGCTCTCAGGCGCGCTCACCGGCCTTGCCGGGGCGCTCATCGCGAATCACACGGAGTTCGTCAGCCCCTCGCTGATGGCGTGGCCGCAGTCCGGGGAATTCATGATCATCGTGCTCCTGGGCGGGCTGACGACCCTCGTGGGGCCGATCTACGGCGCCGTCGCCCTGCTGCTGCTCGAGGAAGTACTCGTGTCGGTTACCGAGCACTGGCAGCTCGTGCTCGGCCCGGTGCTCATCGCCGCCGTGCTTTTCTTCCGCGGCGGTATTTACGGTGCCCTGTCCGGCCGGGGAGGCAGTCATGGCTGAAGCGTTCGTACAGCTCACCGGCGAGGCAACCGCGGAAACACCGGGGGTATCGCCGGCGGAGGTCATTTTCGAGGCGAGGGACCTGGAGAAGCGTTTCGGCGGTCTCAAGGCCACCGACAACCTTTCCCTCGCTCTGGAGAAAGGTCGAATTCACGCCCTCATCGGCCCCAATGGCGCAGGCAAGACCACCGCGCTGGCGCAGCTCTCCGGCGAGCTGCGCCCGGACGCCGGCGAGATCCGGTTCCAGGGTCACGATATCAGCGGCCTGGACATGCCCCGGCGCGCGCGCATCGGCATCGCCCGGTCATTCCAGATCACGGCGATCTTCGAGGAATTCAGTGTGCGTGACAACGTGGCGCTCGCCGTCCAATCGCGTGCCCGCCATCACTTTTCGTTCTTTCACCGGGCGCGCAACGACAGTGGGCTTACAGAGCCCGCCAACGCCGCGCTGGCACAGGTGGGACTCCACGCACTCGCCGACCGTCGAGCCGCCGATCTCGCTCACGGGCAGAAACGCCAACTGGAGATCGCCATGGCGCTCGCTACCGAGCCCACCGTGTTACTGCTGGACGAGCCCATGGCCGGAATGGGGCAGGCGGAAACCGAAACCATCGTCGAGCTGCTGGAACGCCTGCGTCCGGACCACGCGATTCTGCTCGTGGAGCACGACATGGGGGTGGTCTTCCGGCTTGCGGACACGGTGAGCGTGCTGGTCAATGGGGCCGTGCTGGCCAGTGGCGCTCCGGAGGCGGTACGCAACGACCCCGACGTTCAGGCGGCGTATCTGGAGGAATCGTACTGATGCTCGAGCTCGATGGCGTGGAAACATCCTACGGTACCAGCCAGGTGCTTTTCGGCATTGACCTGAGCATCGCCGAGGGCGAGGCGGTGAGCCTGCTCGGACGCACCGGCATGGGCAAGACGACGACGGTGCGTTCCATCATGGGACTGACCCCGCCGAAGCGCGGCGAGATCCGCTTCGGCGGACAGCGTATCTCCGGGCAGCCATCGTTCCGTATCGCGCGCGCCGGCATCGGGCTGGTACCCGAGGGGCGACAGATATTTCCCAACCTGTCGGTGGCGGAGAACCTGATCGCCGCCGCGCGGGGCAAGGGCTGGGATTTGCGTGGTGTCTACGAGCTGTTTCCGCGCCTGGAAGAACGCCGCCGTCACATGGGCAACCAGCTCTCCGGTGGCGAACAGCAGATGCTCGCCATCGGCCGGGCGTTGATGACCAACCCGCAACTGCTCATCCTCGATGAAGCCACGGAAGGGCTGGCACCGGTGGTGCGCAGTGATATCTGGGCCTGCCTTCGCCGCCTGCGCGAGCTCGGCCAGTCGCTGCTGATCATCGATTCCAGCCTGGAGGCACTCATGGCAGTGTGCGACCGCCATTACATCATCGACCGCGGGCACATCGTCTGGGAGGGGGACAGCGCCGCCTTCGAGGCGCATGGTGAGCTGCAGCGGCAGTACCTGAGCGTGTGACTGCGCGCCGTAAGCTGGAAAGTGTCGAGTAGCAAGTGGGGCTTTCGATCGCGCGCGTTTCAACCAGCGCGATGGGGTTCGGCGAACGCTGCGCATCCGCGGTGCTATCGGGTATTCAATCGTCGTGCACAGAGCCGGCGGCTTCGGCCGAAGATGGTCCGGTTTCCGCGGCTTCCGACTTTTCGTCTGAAGCTTACTAATCTTCTCAGAAGTTTAGTAAACCGGAAGCCGTTAGTCCCGGCACGGCCGTGCCGGTACCGCTTTTGACTTGCAACTTGCAACCAGGAACCTGGAACTCGCAACCTGGCCCTAGTATGGACTGGAAAGACCTGAGCTCCGCGCAGCTGGAACACGAATACAACCCCCGCGTCACGGTACCCGCCTTCGCGGAATACTTCGCCCGCCTCTCGGCCCTGGCCGAGGAGACGCGCACACGCCTGCCGCAACGGTATGAGGACGTGCGGTACGGCCCCGGCGCGCTTCAGACCCTGGACGTTTTTCCCGCCGACTCTGCCGACGCGCCGGTGCATGTGTTCTTCCACGGCGGCTACTGGCGCAGTCAGGACAAACGCGATTACGCCTTCGTCGCCCGCGACCTCGTACCGGGGGGTGTCACGGTGGTGGTCGCCAACTACGATCTCTGCCCGGCTGTCACCGTCGCCGGGATCAATGCGCAGTGCGTGGACTGCATCGCCTTCCTGCGCGATAACATCGGCCGGCATGGCATCAGCAACGGACCACTCACCGTTTCCGGCCACTCCGCCGGCGGCCAGATCGTCGCGCGGTTGCTCACCCACGATTGGGGTGGCCCGCACCCGATCAGCGCCGCGCTGGCGATCTCCGGCGTCTTCGACGTCACCCCCATCGTCCACACCTCGCTCAACGACGTCCTCGGTCTGGACGACGCAGCCGCTCGAGCCTGCTCACCGCTCCACGAACCGCCGCCCGCGGCGACGATTCCGTTTCGCCTGGCGGTGGGCGGCGCGGAGAGCGTGGCATTCCACCAGCAAAGCACCGATTACGCGGCTCATGCCGGCGTGAGCACACCCGTCATCGCACCACCCGGACGCAACCACTTCGACGTGCTGGAGGCGTTGTTCCTCGCCGAGGGCGAGGCATTCGACACCGTCGCCCGGCTGTGCCGCTCGGCCGGCGTATAGAGAGAAAGCCACGGTCGAGTCCGGGTCCAGGTTGAAAGACGAAAGTGCGGATGCCGCCGGCATACCAGCGAGAAGGCCACCGCTGAGCTAGGCCGGAGACGCCGCGGGGTTTCGGATAGCGAGCCCGTGTGCAGTGGCCGGGCACGTTCAGCGTCGGCCTTTTAGCTTGCGACTCAGCGACGAGGGAGGTAGGCGCGCAACTTGCCACTTGAAACTTGATACTTTTCACTCGGCCCCCCGCCCGTCCCGCTCCCACCGGTAGGCATGGCGTACGATGGCCTCGAGGTCATCGTATTGCGGCTGCCAGCCGAGCTCCGCGCGCAGACGCGCACTGTCGGCAACCAGCTCGGCGGGATCGCCGGCGCGGCGTTCGGCTTCGTGAACCGGGAAATCCCGTCCGTGCACCCGCTGCACGGTGTCCACGACCTCCCTTACCGTGTAGCCGTGGCCGTACCCGCAGTTGTAGATCCGGGAATCGCCGCCGGCGGCAAGATGGTCCAGGAGCTGTACGTGGGCACGCGCCAGATCCACCACGTGAATGTAATCGCGAATACAGGTGCCGTCCCGGGTGGGGTAATCGGTGCCGAAGATAGCCAGGCCGTCGCGCCGGCCCAGGGCTGCCTGGCAGGCGACCTTGATGAGGTGCGTGGCCATCGGGGTCGACTGACCGATGTGGCCGTCGGGATGGGCGCCGGCCACGTTGAAATAACGCAGGATGCCGTAGCGCAACGGTCGCGCCGCGGCAAGATCGATGAGCATGCGTTCACTCATCATCTTGGACGCACCATAGGGGTTGATGGGCGCGAGCGGGGTTTGCTCGTCGATGAGCGATACGTCCGGCATGCCGTACACGGCGGCCGTGGAGGAGAACACGAACACAGGTACGCCCGCAGCCTCCACGGTTTCGAGCAGCCCGAGCGTATTAGCGGTGTTGTTGCGGTAATACTTCAGCGGCTCGGCAACGGACTCCGGCACCACGATATGTGCGGCGAAGTGCATGACCGCATCGAAACCGCGATCGACGACCCGGGCAAGCGTCTGCCGGTCGCCCAACTCCGCCACCACCAGCTCGGCATTGCCCACCGCCCAGTCGTGCCCGGTGGAAAGGTTGTCATAGACGGTGACCGTGTGCCCTGCGGCCAGCAGCTCGTTGACCACATGCGAGCCGATGTACCCTGCCCCGCCCGTCACAAGAATGCGCATCGCCGTCACCCCCCGCGGTTACTAACCTTTTCTGGAGTATTGCCAGGTCTCAGCGCCGTTGCGCATCTGCTCCGGGACACTATTGGCTACGTCTGCGCCTCCGGCCAACCGGCACGGCAATACCACGCGACGGCGAACAACGGGACATAAGCGAGCACGCACACCATCGGCCCCCAGTGTGGCGATGCTGCGGCGAGCAACGCCAGCGGCAGCAGCCACACCAGGTTCACCAGAGCCACGGCAGCGCTCACGCGCGCATGACTGCCCCAGCGCAGCGCCAGCTTCTGGTAGGCATGCAGCCTGTGCGGCCGGTACCAGCGCTGCCCCGTGGCCACGCGCACCACCAGGGTCCACGTGGCGTCGGTAAAGAACACTGCGGAAAGAATGAACCAGCCATAGGCAGTCGTCGAGGCCTGCAGAACAGCCGAGGCCGTACCCAGGCCGACGAGATAACCGAGCAGCGTGCTGCCACCGTCGCCGAGGAACAACCGCGCGGGCGGCCAGTTGAGCACGGCGAAGCCGGCATAGGCGGCCGCGACCACCAGCCATGGCACGGCACCGGAGCCGTGCAGTGCGGTAAGCAACGCCATACCGGCGAAGACCGTCACCGCCTGCACGGCGGCGATGGCGTCGATACCGTCCATGAAGTTGTGGGCATTGATGCTCCAGACCCAGCCGACCACCGCCAGGACCTGCCACACCCAGGCCGGCCCGGGCAGCGCCACCGGCAGGATCATCGCCACGACGGAGACCGCGGCGAGCTGAACCGCGAAGCGCCAGCGCGCCGGCATTCGCCAGCGGTCATCGGCGACGCCCACCGCCCATACCGCACCCGCGGCAACGGCGGCGACCCCCGCATCCACGCGCCAGCCAGGAACCGCCAGCAGCGCCGTTCCCACCGCCAGCGCCGGGCCCACGGCCACGCCACCGGCGCGGGGAATGGGATGTCGATGCATGCCCCGGCTGGACGGCTCGTCCACGAAACCCAGGGGCGCTGCGGCCGCGCTCAACCAGCGCCCGCCGACATAGCTCAACACCGCGGTGATCGCCACGACTGCCCCGGTCGCCACCAACGCGATCATGTCCATCGCCGTGTCCTTGCCTGCATTGCCTCGCCACGCCCGTTGCGGTTGCTCTACACTACGTATTTTACGGATTCACGTCGGCGGCGCCGCAAAAACGCGATTGAACGGCAATCGATGCGTGGCGCCGCCGCTCGGGCGGCAGGTGGTATGTGAACTCGGAGACGGTGTCACTCAGGGCAGAGACGCTGACTCGCAGCATCGAGGCCAGGGAACGGGCGCCAAAGGCGCACCGTCGCCCGCCGGCAACGGTAATTGCCGCAGCTTCACCGGCTCAGGCGCCGGTGGCCGACACACGGCTCACGGCGGTGGTGGTGAACTACAATGCCGGCGACCTGCTCACCGAATGCGTGCGCGCGCTGCTGGCCTCGGCGCTACCCGTCGACGTGGTCGTCGTCGATAACGCTTCCGACGACGACAGCCTCGCCACACTCGAGAGCGCGTGCGGCGACGATGGCCGGCTCACCGTGATCCGGCGCGGGGACAACGGCGGTTTCGCGGTGGCGGCCAACGAAGGATTGCGCGCCGCGGATGCACCGTGGGTGGCAATCATCAACCCGGACTGCATCGTCCGCCCCGACACGCTCGCCACGCTGCTCGCCAACGCGGTGGACGAGCGCACCGGCATGCTCGGGGGGCTGCTACTCAACCCGGACGGCAGCGAACAGCGCGGCTGCCGCCGGCAAATGCCCACGCCGGGCAACACGCTTGCCCGTGTGCTGGGCCTCCACCGCCTGCTCGGCCGACGCTGGGACTTCAACCTCACCGGCAGCCCCCTGCCGGAGGAGCCCGTGGAGATCGGGGCGATCTCGGGCGCACTCATGGTCATCCGGCGCGATGCCTGCTCCGACGTGGGCCCCCTCGACGAGGGCTACTTCCTGCACTGCGAGGATCTCGACTGGTGCCGGCGATTCCACGACAGCGGCTGGCGCATCCGCTTCGTGCCGGACGCCATCGCCGTACATCATCAGGGCGCGTGCAGCCGCCGCGCCCCCCTGAAAGTGCTCTGGCACAAGCACCTGGGCATGGTTCGCTACTTCCGCAAGTTCCATGGCCGGGGCATCGCTGCACTGGTGGTCAGTGGCATCATCTGGGGTCGCTTCGCCGCCGCCGCCACCGCCCGCGTGGCGGCGGTGGGTCTATGCCGCGTCACAGGGACGCAACGGCAGCCATGAGCGCGCCGGCGCTGCTGGTCACCGGTCTCAGCAGTCAGCCCGGATGGTTCCTGAAAACGGCGCTGGCGGAGCATCCGGCCGCGGTGACGGCCATCGGCCGCCGGCGCCCCGCGGAGCTGCCCGGCAACGTCGCCTGGCGCGGGGCGGACCTGGAAACCCCGCCGCGCGACCTGCCGGCAGCACGCGTGCTGCTGCACATGGCCCCCATCTGGCTGCTGCCTCCGTTGCTCGACGCGCTGTCCGATACACCGCCGGCAGCCCTCATTGCCGTCTCGTCGAGCAGCGCGCGCACCAAGGCCCGTACAGCCGACCCCCATGAGCGCCGACTCGCCGAACGGCTCACCCGCGGTGAGCAGGCGGTTCAGGACCACGCCGAGCACTACGGCATCACCTGCCACATCCTGCGCCCGACGCTGATCTACGGCCACCCCAGCCGGGGTATCGTTCCGCGGATTCGTGGTATCGGCCGCCGGCTGCGCGTGTTTCCCGTGCCCATGGCAGCCACGGGACTGCGCCAGCCACTCCACGCCGCCGATCTGGCGGCGGCATTGTGGCGGCTCGTATCCGCCCCCGGGGATAGCGGCACATCGCTACAGGAGATCGGCGGCGGCGAGCGGCTCACCTTCGGCGCCATGATCCGGCGCATGCTCGCCAGTGCCGTTCCGCCCATCCGACCGTTTCCCGTTCCCGCCCCGCTGCTGCGAAGCGTTCTCCGTGTCGCCCCGGGTGACGTTGGGCCCGGCATGCTCGACCGTCTCACCCAGGACCAGATCGCCGACGATCGGGCACTTTGGCAGCACCTCGGGCTCACGCCACGACCGTTTCAGCCGTAACCCGCGCAACCGCATGCAGGGATGCACGTTCACCCGCCTGTCATGCACCCGTCACGAGCGCGTCACGAACGCCACACAGGCTCTGGCGCGCCGCACACATCAACAACAATGGGGGAACTCCATGACACGCACGACACCCCTCGCGCTGAGCCTCGCAGCCAGCCTGGCGCTGGTGGCCTGCGGCGGCACCAGCGACGACAGCGAGCAGGACATCCGGCTGTCGCAGGTTGGCCGATTCGAGACAGGCATCTTCGATGAGGGCGCCGCGGAAATCGTCGCCCACGATCCCGGTACCCAGCGTCTGTTCGTGGTCAACGCGGACGCCACCACCGTCGACGTTCTCGATATCGCCAACCCATCGACGCCGACACGCGTGGGCACCATCGACGCCGGCACCATCGGCGCCTCCGCCAACAGCGTGGCTGTCGCCGATGGCATCGTCGCAGTGGCCATCGAGGCCGAGGATGCACAAGCCGACGGCCAGGTTGCCTTCTTCAATGCCGGCGATCTCGGGCTGATTACGACGGTCACCGTGGGCGCGCTACCGGACATGGTCACCTTCACCCCGGACGGTAAGCACGTGCTCGTCGCCAACGAAGGCGAACCGAGTGACGACTACGCCACCGATCCGGAAGGCTCGGTGAGCCTCATCGACCTGAGCGCGGGCGTGAACGCCGCCACCGCCACGCACCTGGATTTCCGCGATTTCAACGGTCGCAAGGCCGAGCTGCGCGCCGCCGGAGCGCGCATCTTCGGCCCCGGCGCGAGTGTGGCCGAGGATCTGGAGCCCGAATACATCACCGTCTCCGAGGACGGCGACCGTGCCTGGGTATCGCTGCAGGAAAACAACGCCCTCGCCGAGATCGACCTCACCGAGCCGGCCATCACCGCGGTCCGCGGCCTCGGCGCCAAGGATCACAGCCTCCCGGGCAACGAAATCGACGGCAACAACGACGACGGTGTCAACATCGCGCAGCGACCGGTGTTCGGCCTTTACCAACCCGACGCTGTCGCGAGCTTCCGCATCGGCGGCACCGACTACGTGATAACCGCCAACGAAGGCGATGCCCGCGAGTACGACGCTTTCGAAGAGGAGACCGAGGTCGGCGACGTGACCCTCGACCCGACGGCGTTCCCCAACGCCGCCGGCGTGCAGGCGGCCATCGGACCGCTGAAGATCACCAGTGCGCTCGGCGACGAGGATGGCGACGGCGACTACGACGCCCTCTATGCCTTCGGCGCACGTTCATTTTCCATCTGGTCCGACGATGGCCTGGTCGCCGACAGCGGCAGCGACTTCGCCCGGATCACCGCGGCACGCTACGGCGAGTCATTCAACAATGACAACGACGAGAACGACGGCGACAGCCGCAGCGACAACAAGGGCAGCGAGCCCGAAGCACTGGACGTGGGCGAGGTCGACGGCGCGACCTACGCCTTCATCGGCCTGGAGCGCATGGGCGGGATCATGGTCTACGAGGTAACCGACCCCGATACCCCGCGTTTCGTCGAATACGTCAACAATCGCGACCTCGGCGGCGACCCGGAAGCCGGCACCGCCGGTGACCTGGGTCCCGAGGGCATTGTTTTCATCCCGGCGACGGCAAGCCCGGTGGACGCCCCACTGCTGGCAGTGGGCAACGAGGTCAGCGGCAGCACGACGCTCTACCGCATCGACACCATCGAGCGTGAGGACTGATAGCCGCGCAACGTGGCGCACCCGAGGGTGCGCCACGTAGAATCCCCCTCTCTGCCACTGAGGGAGGCGTTCATGTTCGGCGATTTCCTGCGGGGCATCAGCTATGTGCCCCGTGGCTTCGGGCTGCTCACCGAACCGGGATTGCGGCGTTTCGTGGTCCTGCCCATCGCCATTAATATCGTCGTCTTCGCGGGCCTGTTCTGGCTGGGAGCGGAGTATTACCAGGCCCTGCTCGACTGGCTGCTGCCGAGGGCGTCGGAAATCGACACCGGCGGCTGGCTCGGCGACGCCCTCACCGTGGCGGTGGTGATTCTGCGCTGGCTGCTGTGGCCGCTGTTCGTGCTCGCCGGCGCAGTGGTGATGTTCTACACGTTCACCGCAGTCGCCAACCTCATCGGCTCACCGTTCAACGGCATGCTCTCAGCACGCGTGGAGCACCGGGCCACCGGTCACATGCCACCGGAAGTCGCCGCGGGCAGCCTGGTCGTGGAAACCGCCACGGCGGTTACCGACGAGCTGCGCAAGATCGGCCATTTCGCACTGCTGGGCGCACCGCTGCTGTTGCTGTTCTTCATCCCAGTGCTCAACGTCATCGCGCCCCTGGCCTGGGCGGTCTACGGCGCCTGGATCATTGCGCTGGAATACAGCGACTACCCCCTGGGCAACCATGGTCTGCGTTTCGCCGACCAGCGGGTTCTCATCCGCCGCCGGCGCCTACTGCACCTCGGCCTCGGCGCCGGGTTACTCGCCATGACCATCATCCCGGTGCTGAACCTGCTGGTCATGCCCACCGGCGTCATCGCGGCCACGCTGCTGCGCAGCGACCTGCGGGAGTACCGGTTGGAGGAGACGGCGGTGTAGGACTTTTCGGGTTCTGGGGTTCTGGGCTCGGCGTCCGGGGAAGGTCCGTGGAGACGCCGCGGCAAGTGCTTGGTCCGGTGGCGGGGGGGTGGGGGGGGGCGGGTGGGGGCCAGGGCGGGCGCCAACGGCGCGGCCGGGGGGGCTTGACACCCTGAACCC
>CAZHBN010000026.1:0-7144 GCA_964530405.1 uncultured Ectothiorhodospiraceae bacterium | reverse complement strand
CAGGGAAGGATTCACAGCGTCTCCCGCCGCAACGCCCGCCACCGGACCTTACCCCGACGGTGGCCGCCGACTGGCGCGGGAACAGACTCACGGCATCGTGTTCAACGTTCCCCTACCGCAGATACTGCGCGATACGCTCGACACCGGTCTCCAGCCGTTCCAGGGACGTCGTATAGGCGAAGCGCAGATGGCGCTCGGGGGCACTCTGCTCGAAGTCCAGCCCCGGGGTCGCGGCCACCGCACACTCCTCCAGCAACGCCCGCGCGAGCGCCTCGCTGTCGTCGGCGAGCGCACTCACGTCCGCATAGAGATAGAACGCACCCGCCGGTTCTCCCGGGATCCCGAACCCCAGCTCGCGTAGCGCCGGCAGGAGGAAATCACGGCGCTCGCGGAACGCCTCGCGTCGAGCCTCGAACACCGCCCGTGCCTGGGGGGTAAAGCACGCGAGCGCAGCGTATTGCGCCGGCGTCGAGGCGTTGATGTAAAGATTCTGAATGAGCTTCTCCGTCGGCGCCTCCAGGCCCGGGGGCACCACCAGCCAGCCCAACCGCCAGCCGGTCATGCCGAAGTACTTCGAGAAGCTGTTCACGATCAGCGATTGCGGCGCGTGCACGCTCGCGCTTGCCGGCCGGTCACCGTAATAAAGGCCGTGATAGATCTCGTCCACGATCAGCGCCAGACCGCGCCGGTCCGCCAGTTCCTCCATTCCCGACAGGGCCGCGGCACTGGCCACCGTTCCGGTGGGGTTGGACGGCGAGCCCACGAGCATGCCCGCCGTGGTCTCATCCATCGCGGCTTGTGCGGCCTGCGGCGTCAACTGGAAATCGTCCTCGGGCCCGACGCCGACCAACCGCGGCGTGGCGTTGACCAGCTCCACGAAGTTACGGTTGCACGGATACCCCGGATCCGGCAGGAGTATGGACTCACCGGGCTCGGCGACGAGGGCCATTGCCAGCGTCAGCGCCCCGCTCGCCCCCGGGGTGACGAAGATGCGCTCCGGAGGCACGTCCGCGCCGTAATCGTCGGCGTAATGGCGGGCGATGGCCTCGCGCAGGGCCGGCAGCCCCGCCGCCGGCAGGTAGTGCGTCCGCCCCGCGGCGAGCGCCTGGCGGCCCGCCTCGACCACGGGCTCGGCGGTGGGGAAATCGGGCTCGCCGATTTCCATGTGCACCACGTCACCACCGGCGGCTTCGAGCTCGTGGGCCCGCCGCAACAGCTCCATGACGTGAAAGGGGCGGATCCGGTTCACCCGGTCGGCAAGACGCAATGGCATGGGTCTCTGGCTCACGCTGCGGTCCGATACTGACGGCCCCTCACCTTAGCGCGAACACGTCGACGAAGCAGCCACCGGCTTCGCCGCAGGTATCACTCATTCGTGCTCACGGAGTCTTCCGACGTGGTGTCCGGGCGGTCCTTCTGACCGTCGATCGCTCCCTGGATGCCTACCCAGATCACTTGGGCGAAGAGCAGCATGCAGCCGATGATCACTGCCTTGCCGAGCAGTTCGTCGAAACGACTGGGCGTGTCCGCCGGCGAGTCATCGGCGCGGGATCGCCGACGACGCTCACCGCGGTTGTCCGATGGGGTCATGTCGGCCGTAGTCCGCGCGCATCGCTGCGAGTTCCATCTCCCGGTATAGCAGCTCGGCACGCAGGTAGGCTGCCCGCCGTTGGAGCCGTTCGAGATCGTAGCGCCACAGGTGACCGCGGGCCGCACGCGGTGTCGGCCCGGAGCCACTTAGATCGAGTGGTAGCGTCGCTATCCGCTGGGTGGCCCAACGCCCCCATGCCGCCTCGTAGGCCTCGCGCGCGGCTTCGCGACGCCGGGCGAGGTCCGCATCCCATCCCGGCAACCGCCGTAATCCCTGAAAGGCCCGGGAATTGTCGTTGCGGCGGTCCGCGTAGAGCGCCCGGTTGCGCTCGATGGCACCGAGCGCTTGACCAAGCGCCTGCAGCTCGTGCCGGTAGCGCATCACCTCGCGCATGTACGCCGGCCGCTCCTGGGCGTAGGGGGCGTCGCCCCACCGCGCTGACTCCCCGCTGTCCGCGCCTGCGAACAAGTGAGCCACGCTGAAGCCCGCCACGACGAGCAGCAACACGCGTGCCGCGATATCCAGCGCGTGCCAGAAAACGGTTATCGCCATGGGAACCTCGCGCGGTTCGGCCGGCGCCTGTGCACTGTGACGCCGGCTCGGCTGCCGCTTCGCAGCGGCCGACGCACCGGCATTGCCAATACCCTGTGGACCCCGGCGGCACGCGGACAGTTCGCCGCACGTTTTCTATACTCCTGCAGACGTTCGTAGTGCAATGAAGGCAATGCGATGGCGTTCTGGTCCGGGGGGACGGGTCGGTCCTCGGCGAAGCAGGGTCATGGAGCCACCGAACCCGCTTTGCCGGCACACAACCCTGCGCGGGCCACCACGGGCACCGGCCGTTTCTCGTGGCCCCCACCCCGCCCCGCCTCCGTCCGCACTTCTTGCCCACTCGATCGCCACCTGAGCCGCACACGCCGACACCCATCGGGGCAACAACAAATATCACTACCGTCATAAGGGGGAGGGAGCCATGCAGCAGAACCTGATCATCAAAGGCAAGGACGGCTCCGAGTTCATCAACCTCAATCCCGTCGTATTCTTCATCGGCGGCGGGCTCATTTTCCTGTTCGTCATCGCGAGCTTCGTCTTCCTGGGCGCGATGCAGGACGCCTTCGGTGCGATTCAGGCGTGGATCGCCAACGTCACCGGCTGGCTCTACGTACTGTCGATGAACATTTTCCTGTTCTTCGTGATCTTCCTGGCGTTCACGCGCTGGGGGCGAATACGCCTTGGCGGCGACGACGCCGTTCCGGAATTCTCCGTTGGCGCCTGGTTCGCGATGCTCTTCAGCGCGGGCATGGGCATCGGGCTTCTGTTCTATGGCGTCGCCGAGCCCATGTACCACCTGGTGGCGCCCCCGCACGGCGCCGAGCCGGGCAGCGCGCAGGCCGCGCAGGACGCCATGCGCACGACCTTCCTGCACTGGGGGCTGCATCCGTGGGCCGTGTACACCCTGGTGGGACTCGCCCTGGCATTCTTCGCCTATAACCGCGGAGCGCCGCTCTCGATCCGTGCGCTGTTCTATCCGGTACTCGGCGAGAAGATCCACGGCTTCTGGGGCAACCTGATCGACATACTGGCCACCGTGGCGACCCTGTTCGGCGTGGCGACCTCCCTCGGCCTCGGGGTCAGCCAGGTCAATGCGGGTCTCAACCATCTCTTCGATCTACCGCAGAATCCGGTGGTGCAGACTGTGCTCATCGCCATCATCACCGCCATGGCGACGGTCTCAGTGGTGCTAGGGGTCAGCGGCGGTATCAAGCGATTGTCGAACTTCAACATCGTCGTCGCCGCGCTGCTGCTGCTGTTCGTATTCATCGGGGGGCCGACGCTGTTCATGCTGAACGGCTTCGTGGAGAACGTGGGCAGTTACCTGGACGACTTCTTCTTCCTCTCGTTCTGGAATGAAACCTACACCGGCGGCGACTGGCAGAACGGCTGGACAGTGTTCTACTGGGGCTGGTGGATCGCCTGGTCGCCCTTCGTAGGCATGTTCATCGCGCGGGTCTCGCGTGGGCGTACCATCCGGCAGTTCATCATCGCGGTGCTGGTGGTGCCCACGGTGGTGACGTTCCTGTGGCTGAGCGTCTTCGGCGACGGCGCGCTGCAGATCGAGGTGTTCGGAGCCGGCGGCATCGGCAAGGCGGTGCAGGAGAACCTGCCGCAGTCGCTGTACTTCTTCCTCGAGCAATTCCCCTTCTCCACCATCACTTCCGTGCTCGCGACCCTGGTGGTAGTCACCTTCTTCGTGACCTCCTCGGACTCCGGATCGCTGGTGATCGATATCATCACCGCCGGCGGGGTCGAGGACCCGCCGGTCGTGCAGCGCATCTTCTGGGCCATCACCGAGGGCGTCGTGGCTGCGGCCCTGCTGTGGGGCGGCGGCCTGGTGGCACTGCAGACGGCGGCTATCACCACGGGGTTACCTTTCTGCCTGCTGCTGCTGTTCCTCTGCTACAGCCTGGTCAGGGGGCTTCAAGGTTACGTCGCCCGCGAGCATCTGGATCTGCGCCCGGCTGCGGAACGCACCGCCCCCGACACCGGCAACCCCGGCGACAGCACTAATCCAAGCAGCGAGGGAGGGCCGCAGCAATGAGTGCGCCAATCACCGTCACCCGTCGCCTCCAACGGCTCACCACGGCGGTCGCAGCGGGCCTGCTCGCGCTTGCAATGACCGGCACCAGCGCTGCCGCGGAGCCACTGCGCATCGCCTACGTCACCTGGTCGTCCTCCACCGCGTCGGCCAACGTGGCCAAGGTCGTGCTGCAGCAACACCTCGACCAGCCCGTGGAGCTCATCGCCATGACCGCCGACGACATGTGGCGCTCGGTCTCCGAGGGCAAGGCGGACGTCATGCTGTCCGCGTGGCTGCCGAGCACCCATGGCCACTACCTCGACCAGTTCGGCGAGACCATGGTGGACCTGGGACCGAACATGGA
This sequence comes from uncultured Ectothiorhodospiraceae bacterium, assembly GCA_964530405.1. Classification (GTDB taxonomy): domain Bacteria; phylum Pseudomonadota; class Gammaproteobacteria; order Nitrococcales; family Nitrococcaceae; genus Arhodomonas. The sequence continues at coordinate 2,611 of CAZHBN010000026.1, read as the reverse complement.
AGGTGTACGTACCGGTCTGGTGGTCCCAGACATTTCCACGCAGCGCCAGACCGCCGAATCCGCCCAGGAGACGGCGCCATACATCGCCGCGCAGTCCATCGCCGATCTCAGCCAGTACGCCGACCGTTTCAAGGGTCAGATTATCGGCATCGATCCCGCCGCCGGCATCATGAAACAGGCACGGACGGCGATCCGCGAATACGGGCTGACCGACTACACGCTCGTCTCCGGCAGCGAGGAGTCCATGACCGAAGCCCTGGCGCAGGCCATCGCCCAGCGCCGATGGATCGTGGTCACCGGTTGGGAACCCCACTGGAAGTTCGCCCGCTGGCGGCTGAAGTACCTCGACGACCCCAAGGGGGTATTCAGCACCGGCGAAACCATTCACACCATGGTGCGCGAGGGCCTGGAGAAGGACGTACCCACCGAGGTCTACGCTTTCCTGGATGGCTTCCGCTGGACCCCCGATCAGATGGGGCAACTGCTGATCTGGAACCGCATGAAAGGGGCTTACCCCTTCGAGACAGCCCAGCGCTGGGTAGACACACATCCGGACGTGGTCAATGGCTGGCTGCCGTAGCCGCGCGCCCGGGCCGCGGCGGAGCGCCCTGCTCGCTCCGTCGCGGCATGCCCCGCACAGGGCTCCGCCTGCACGACAGCCGGACCGGGACCACATGGACGTATCGCCACCGGCGGTTTAGCGTATTACTTTTCTCGGACGTATTGTCATGCCTCAGCCGGTCCGTGTGCCGATGGGGCAAGGTGCGAGGCGCGCCGTGTAGCCGGGGCTACGAAGCGGCGAGCAGCGCAGAGCCATGGGTGCAATCGGACACCGGGGCCTGGCAATACTGTCGCAAAGGTTAGTAAGCGTTCACGCTCGTGGCGGTGACCTGCTGCGGGCAACGCTCGCCCATACCCCGGGAGAACGACAAACGCTCGCCATGGCTCACGCTGCGTCTTCTCACTACGTCGGCCGCTTCGCCCCAAGCCCTACAGGTCCGCTCCATTTCGGTTCGCTGGTCGCGGCGGTGGGGAGCTGGCTCGATGCCCGCCACCACAGCGGCCACTGGGCCTTGCGCATCGAGGATGTGGACCGCACGCGCGCGGTCGCCGGCGCTGACTCGGCCATTCTGCGCAGTCTGGAGCGCCACGGACTGGACTGGGACGGCGATGTCGTCTACCAGACACGGCGCGACGACGCCTACGCCGCGGCCCTGGACGCGCTGATCCACCGCGACCAGGCCTTTCCCTGCGGCTGCACGCGTCGCGAGCTCAGGGCCTCCGGCCACCATGGCCCGGCGGGGATCGTCTATCCCGGCACCTGTCGCGACGGCTTGCCACCCGGCAAGGACGCACGCTCCTGGCGGCTGCGGTCGCCGGAAACAGCGTGTACGTTCACCGACCGCCGACTCGGACCACAACGGGTGGACATCGCCGCGGAGATCGGCGACTTCATCATCCGCCGCGGCGACGGCCTGTTCGCCTACCACCTGGCGATGGTCGTCGACGATAACGACATCGGAGTCACCGACATTGTCCGCGGCGCCGACCTGCTCATCGCCACGGCCCCGCAAATGGCCTTGCGCGACGCCCTCGGCATGCCCCGTCCTCGCCACCTGCACCTGCCGCTGGCGATGCACGACAACGGGCGCAAGCTCAGCAAGCAGACCCGTGCCGAGCCCATTCGTGACGACAAAGCCGCCGACAACCTCACCCGGGCGCTGCGCTTTCTCGGCCACGCACCACCGAAGCACCTGCACGGCGCGCCCCCCGCCGAGCAGCTCGCCTGGGCACGCACCCACTGGCAGCCCGGAGCCCTGCCCGAAGGAGACCGGTCGGCGGCCTGACGATCCGGCGCCCATTGACCGCACTCCCGAACGTCACCGGTCAGCCGTCTCCCCGGAAGGTACGGTGACGCACCCCGCCGGTGGCCGTGGGCACCATTGTGGCCAGGCTTGCCCATCACGCCTGCAGACATTGCTACGCGTCGCTCCGCGCGTCCTGACCATCGAGGCAAGTGACTCGGGATATCGCAGCCCTTTGTGGCGGCATCCCACGAAGCGACGGTCGCAGCGAACGACGGCGCACGCGGCCACTGGAGCCTGGCAAGGCTTTCGAAAAGGTCGGTAAGGGACTTCTGTTCCGACGCACCAAATGTGCTACGTTCAGTAACAGTTGGAGGAGAGCACTGCCCATGCCATTGCACGTGGACTACGGACCGCATGCGCCGAGTCTCATTGTCTTCCTGCTGACGCTCCTGGTGTTCGCGTCGCCGGCAAGCGATTGGTGGTCGGCGATCGCACCGCCATGGTACGTCCCCTTCGCGCTTTGGGCCCTGATCATCGCCGCCATCGCGGCAAGCGCGCGTCGCCTGGCACGCAATGAGATTTGATCTCGGCACGCTGTTCGTCAGCGCGATCGCCTATCTGCTGCTGCTCTTTCTCATCGCCTACGGCACCGAACGCGGCCGCCGGACCCGGCGACTGGCAGCACACCCGGCAGTGTACGTGCTGTCCCTGGGCGTCTACGCGACCACCTGGAGCTACTACGGCGCGGTGGGGTTCGCCGACCGCCAGGGCATCGGTTTCGTGACCATCTACCTCGGCGTCGC
>CAZHBN010000025.1:21648-24605 GCA_964530405.1 uncultured Ectothiorhodospiraceae bacterium | reverse complement strand
GCCACCCCCACGCCTACATCCCTTGTATCGATGTGTTTTTTGTTCCCGCTCGGGGGCCGAATATACACCACCTCGCTCCGGATCAGGAGGTCGGGGAGTCGACGTCAGCCGCGCACAACGTCCACCGCATTCCCGTGCCGGCGTGGCCTGCGGGCGTGTGAGTCGTTCAGTGTCCCGGAAGCCGGGGCGTTGCGATGGACAGACCCGGGGCGGGTCTGCCGTTGCCGGGCGGTAGGAAAACTACATGGTAACCGCAGGGTGCCCTTGCGTGACCGTGCTCGCCCGATTTTGCGTGATCGTATAACGATCGGATTTTAAATCGATAATCAATGCTAGGTTGCAGTGCCCGGCATTGAACCTGTCGTAAAAATGTAATAAAGCTACCTCAATGCGAATACGGTGTCCGGTAACCGCGGCTGCGTCCGGTCGCCGGGTTTCCTGATGAACAATGACGGGCGTTTTGCTGAGGGGGGCATGGGAATGTTGTCACGGCTCGTTCGGGGCCTGGTCGCCCTGGTGTTGGGCGGGGCGTCCTTGTGCGCCCACGGCGGGTACACGGACGGCGAGATTCGCGTCGTCGTCTACACGGCCATGCAGGGCGACATGTCCGACGCCGAAGGTCCGGGGGCGGTGGTGGCGGCCGAGCTCGCTGCTGAGGACACGGCGAGTCGATTCAGCGCTGTGCCCGTCGAGGTGGCGGGTGAGGACAACGGCGGCCAGGCGGTCAGTGCGCGGCAGGGTGTCGGCGAGCTGCTGGCCAACGGTGCCGACCTGGTGGTCGGGTTGGCGGGGCGCGATGTCGCCGAGGCGGTACAGAGGACGGTCGCGGAGAGGGCGGTCACCGTCGCCACCGGCGCCGTCGCGGACCGGCTGACGGGGGCGAGCTGTACGCCCACTGCGTTTCACTGGGTGCCGGACCTCTACGTGCTCACACAGGTTACCCGTGCAGAGCTGCGGAAACAGCAGGGGAGCCGGACGATCTTCATATACGGTGCGGGTCGCCGGGACGCGATGCGCGATACCTATGAGCACGGGATGATGCGGGGCGGTCAGGATGTCACCGGTCAGGTGTTCGTCACCGACCTTCGCGCCCTGGGGCTCTATGCCGGTAGCGGCATGCGGCTCATCTCGCCGTTCTACTGGAAGTCCACGCCGCGGACACGGCAATGGGCGAAGCGCTTTTACGCTCGCCACGGGGCGATGCCCACTTACGATCAGGCAGCCGTGTACTCGGCGGTCAAGCATTACCTCGAGGCAGCCGCGGCCGTGGGCTCCGACCGGCCCGCGGAGGTGGCGACCGCCATGCGCCGGGCGCCCGTGGACGACATGTACGCACCTGACGGCAAGCTGCGGGCGGACGGCCAACTGGTGCAGGATCTGCAGCTCATGGAAGTGAAACGCCCCGGGGAGTCGGAAGGCGCGTGGGACTATTTCCGGCGCCTTCGCACACTCCATGGAGAGACCGTCTACCAGCCGCTCGCCGAGAGCCGTTGCTCCGAGGGTTACTGACTCGGCCACGGGTCGGCAAGCCTGTCGGGCACTCTCGCGGCGTTGCGCTCACTCGACGTGCGCCTCGCCACGCCGTCGCTCGCGGGCCTTGCGGCTGAACCGCGCGAGCACCGTGACAGGTGGCATTACCCGCGACCGGATGCGTCGCGAAGCTTGTATTTCATCACCTTCCCGGTCGGCGTCCGGGGCAGGGCGTCGACGAACCGGATTTCGCGGGGGATCTTGTAACGAGCCAGCAGGGGCTCGCACTGGCGCCGGAGCGTTTCCGCATCCGGCGGCTCGGTCCCCGCCGGCACGGCGTAGGCGACGACGGTCTGGCCCCACTCGGGATCGGGGCGGCCGATCACGGCGGCTTCCTGGATGCCGGGTAATTCGGCGAGGACGTTTTCCACTTCCCGGGAATAGACGTTCTCGCCGCCGGTGATGATCATGTCCCGGAGCCGGTCGACGATGAACAGATAGCCGTCCTCGTCCACGCGCGCCAAGTCCCCCGTGCGGTACCACTCGCCGTGAAAGGCATCGGCGGTACTCTCCGGGTCGCGATAGTAGCCCTGCATGATGGACTGACAGCGCATCCAGATTTCCCCGACCTCGCCTGGCCCCGCTTCGCGGGCGTCGTCCTTCATGACCGCGAGATCGCAGCCGCTCACCGGCCAGCGGCCGATGGAGCCGGCTTTCGCGATCTGCTCATCCGGGCGCAGCGCGGTTCCGGTCGGGCCGGTCTCGGTCATCCCGAAGACCTGGTAGAAACGGTCGCTGCGGTAGCGTCGCATCAGTGTCCGGGCCATGGTTTCGTCGATCGGGCCGCCGCCGTAGAGCCACGCCCGGACGCTGGAGAGATCGTAGGTGTCGAAGTCCGGTACCTTCTGCAGCGGCATCGAGTAAGCCACCGGTGGGCCGAAGAACAGCGTGCAGCGCTTTGCCGCGATCGTCTCCAGGAATCGCTGCGGATGGTACTCCGGCAGCAGCACCACGGCAGCGCCCAGGTAATGGCTGGCGACGAGCTGGTTGTTCAGGGGGAAGCTGTGCCACACCGGCATGGCCAGGAGCATGCGATCGTCGGGGCTGAGGCCGTAGACCAGGCTCGACGCAATGCCGGCGAGCAGAACATTGGCATGGGAGTGCATGCAGGCTTTCGGCTTGCCCGTGGTCCCGGACGTGTAGAGCAGCTCCGCCAGGTCGGTGTCCGTGCAGGCGACGGGTTCGGGGGCGTCATCGACGCCGGTCGCTGGCGGGGCAGCCGGCGGGTCGGCCGGGGCGTCGCTCCGGGTGAGGCTGAACACGGGTAGCGCCGTGTCGCGGTTGGCGTCTTCCCGGTAGACGTCGTGGTCCACCAGCAGGAGCCGACTCTCGCTGTGCGCGAGAATGTAGGCGGTTTCCGCCGGGGCGAGCTTGTGGTTGATCGGCACCGCCACGGCGCCGGCCCGCAGGGCGGCGTAGTAGTTGAC
>CAZHBN010000025.1:1435-21548 GCA_964530405.1 uncultured Ectothiorhodospiraceae bacterium | reverse complement strand
CGCAGCACGTCATGGGCGAGCACGGACGTGGTGCCTTCCCAGATGCAGTGAACGTGCAGATTCCGGAAGATGCGCGGAATACCGGTGTCCTCCAGGTAACCGGCACCGCCGAAGCTCTCCAGGAGCTCGCTCGCCGCCGAGACGGACTGCCGGGCACAGGCGAGCTTGTTCAATGGTGCCAGCAGGCGGGCGAGCTCGCCGTCCCCGCCGTGCTCCATGCGCCCCTGGTGGCAGGCGGTTTCGAGGTTGAGCATCAGCATCGCGTCGTATTGTGCCGCGATGCGGGCGAGCCAGCGCCGATGGACGGCGTTCTGCGCCAGGGGGCGGCCGAATGCCACCCGCTTGTGGGCGTAGTCGCGAGCGAGCGCCAGCAGATGGCCGACGCCGGCTGGACCGCCGATCGCCGCCCAGAAGCGGGCGATGTTGAGCAGCCCGGTGAGCTTGCGTACGCCATCGCCCAGTGCCCCCACCGGCAGGGCCCGGGCACCGACCAGGTCCACCTCGGCGGTGGGTAGCGCCCGCGTGCCAAGCTTGTCCTTGAGCCGGCGGACCTGGATGCCGTTCCAGTCGCCCTGGGCGTCGCGCAGCTCGATGAGGAACAACGACAGCCCGCGATTGCCGCTTTCGGCGCCGTCGGGCCGGGCCAGCGCCAGTGCCATGTCGGAGGTCGCCGCGGATGTGAACCACTTGGTGCCGTGCAACGACCAGCTACCGTCCGCGTTGATGTATGCGGCGGTAGCCGTGGCGCTGACATCGGAGCCGCCGGTCTTCTCCGTCATCCATTGCCCGGATGTCCACGCGTTCTCCCGGGCGGTGAGTCTCGGCACGTAGCGGTCGGCGAGGGCCGGGTCGTGCTCGCGGAGCAGGCTGATGGCGCCGTCGGTCATCACCAGAGGGCAGTCGGCCACCGCGCTCGCCGGATCGTACAGGTGAATCAGGCCCGCCTGTACCAGCCGGGAGTGCTCGCCATAGGGGGCCTCGTGGGGCAGGGCGACCAGGCCCTCGCGCTGACCGATGGCAACCAGCTCCTGCCAGCTCGCGTCCACGTCGATGTGGTCGATGCGCCGGCCCCAGGCGTCGTAGGGCGTGTGCTGCGGCTGCCGCGCCTCGGCTTCTGCCGCCAGCGGGTGCATGGTCTCGTCGGCGAGCCGGCCCATTCGCTCGAGAGCGGGCTTCGCCTGTTCGAACATGTCATCCGGCAGGCGCCAGGCGAGTGCCAGCCGCAGCGAGGGATCGGTACGGAAGCGGTTGCCGGCAACCGGTGGGGGTTGCACGAAGTCAGTCACGGCGGGTCTCCTTCTGTTCTCTACCCGCGGGCGCTTCGCCGGGCGCCGGACCGAGTGCCTGGACACAGAATTGGCCGACCCCCTGTATCAGCGCGTGCTCGCGCTCCGGCGCCGGGGCCTCGCTCAGAGGGCCGACGAGTGTTTCGGCGATGCCGCCGACCATGGCGGTGGCGAGCAGCGCCGCGTCCTGGGTGAGGAGCTCGCCATCGCGGATGCCGTCCTCGATGACGCCGGTGAAGATGTCCCGGTAGGGCACGCGGAAGTGCAGGCGCTCGGCCTCGATGGTCGAGTCCACCGGCTCCGCCAGCAGTGCATACGCGAGCTGTCGGCCCTTGAGGGCGCGCTGGGCGAAGGTTTCGGCGATGCGGCGCACCCGGTCGCGTGCCGGGCCGGACGTCGCGGCTGCTCTGGCGCAGGCATCGATCTCCCGTTGGGCGGCCCGCTTGAAGACTTCGTCGAACAGCTCCGATTTGGATTTGAAATAGCGGTAGATGAGACCGGTGGAGATCCCGGCCCTTTCCGCGATGGCGGGCATGCCCGTGGCGCCGTAGCCGCCTTCGGCCACGAGCGCTTCCGCGGCGTCCACGATGCGTTCCCGGGTTTGCGCCATGCGCGCTGCGATTTTCGGAGTACGTCGATAAGCCATGATAAAGAGTGAAACATCATTCAATGCTTGTTGCAACGGATTCGGCGGTCGACTAGCCTTGGCTTTGCGCGGACGTGCGTGAATGAGGAGGAGAGCGGCACGGGCTCCGCGACGGCGGGGCGGGCCACCGTATCGTCGCCGCTGCGATGTGACGCCTCCAGCGCAACGGTTCTGCGACGTATCAGGAAGCCGGCCCGCAAGCCAGGAGGCGATCAATGCGGCACGAAAAGCAAGTCGAGACCCTGAACAAGCTACTGGCACTGCGCGAGCAGGGCCGTGACGAGGAAATGCTGGGGGAAGTCGTTCACATCCCCGTGCGCAACTACACGGACCCGGATATCTTCGAGCGCGAGATGGCGACGGCGTTCAGCGATTACCCCATGATCGCGGGGCATGCGTCGAGCGTGCGGGAGCCGGGCTCGTACCTGCTCAGCGACTGGGACAGGTTCCCGTATGTCGTCGTCCGCGACCGCGGCGGCACCCTGAGGGCGTTTCTCAACGTGTGCCGTCATCGCGGGGCGCGGCTGGTCTCGGGGGAGGAGGATCGGCTCAAGGCATTCGTCTGCCCGTACCACGGGTGGGCCTATGGTCTCGACGGGTCGCTCAGGTCGGTGCCGAAATCCTATGCCTTCCCCGGTCTCGATCGGTGCAAGTACAGCCTCCAGGAGCTGCCCGTCACCGAGCGCATGGGGCTCGTCTGGGTTCACCCGACGTCCGGTGCGACCATCGACCTCGACTCGCACCTCGGTGCGATCGGAGATGACATCGAGCACTTCGCCATCGGCGATCTCGTGCGCTACTGCAAGACCTCCGTGACCAGGAACGCGAATTGGAAGCTGCTGCTGAAGACCTACCTGGAGGGCTATCACGTCCCCCATCTCCACCGCACGACCCTCGCGGCGAACTTCAAGAAGGGCGTCATCGCCCACTACGAGCACGGCCCGCATATCCGCATGGCCGCCGCGCGCACGAACATCCTCGACGTGCTGGACGTCGAGCCGGAGTCCTGGCGGATCCTCGATTACGCGTCCGTCTACTACCTGCTATTCCCGAACGCGTTCTTCATCATGCACCCGGACTACGTGTCCATTAACGCGTTCTACCCGCTCGCACCGGATCGCACGATCTGGACCCACGAAATGCTCTACCGGGCATCCCGGTTCCAGGGCGAGCGCGGGCAGGCGGCGCTCGCCAAGCGCTTCAAGTTCACCAATGACGTGGTTTTCGACCAGGAGGACTTCGCCATCGCCGAGCGCGTCCAGGAGGGTCTGCGCTACGGCCCGAACGAATACCACACCCTGGGCACCGAGGAGGGGCTGATCGGTATTTTCCAGCAGAGTATCGATGCGCTGATCGAGCCCGCGCGCGCATATCGAACCGCGCGCGGGTAAACCCGCCATGGCGGCGCCGGCGTCCGGGGGCTTCGCCGTGCCCCGGCGCCCGGCGCGCCGTGTTCGTGCGCGTTACTCGGTGGCCGGCACGACGGTTCCCTGGGCGATCGCGCACAGACTTTCTTCGCCGTCACGCACCGCATAGACCTCGCACTGGCAGACGGCCTGGCGTTTGCCGATGTTCGCCGCGTGGGCGCGCGCGACCAGATGCGAACCCATCGCCGGCCTCAGGTAGTTGATCTTGAACTCCGAGGTGAGGGCGTTGCCGCCCAGTCCCAGACCGCCGGCAAAGGTGATGGTGTTGTCCGCGAGATAGCTGATGACGCCGCCGTGGACGAAGCCGTGCTGCTGCTTCAGCTCGGCGACGATGGGGACGCTGATCTCGGCGCTGCCGGGCCCGGTATCGGTGAGCTCGGCACCGATGAGCTGGCTGAAGGGCTGGGATGCGATGATTCCGTGCGCGAAGGCTGTCAGGTCGTCCACTGTACGCTCCCTCTCTTGCTGGCCATCCGTGGGCCGTTCGTCGGTCGTGGGGTGAACCGTGATAAAAGGAGTGAAGCAGGTTTCACTTTTTGTCGCAATACGCCGCGCGGTTCGCCAGTGCCAGGAGCACGTCCGCGTGGCAGGGGGCGTCCAGCGGGCACCAACATGCCAGGTTGCGGCCGGTGAGCTCATGGAGGTGCTCGCGGACGTGGGCGAGTGTCCGGCGTTGCGCGTCGCTATTGTCCAGCTCACCGGCGAGAAGACGGCGGTAGAGACGAACGCACGCTTCGCGGTCGCCGTGCCGCCCGACGACGAAGGGATTGCCCCATCGGGTGCTTCGGTCGACTTTCACGGTGTTGGCGGGCATTCGCCATCCGCGTTGCCGGCGGAGACGGATCCGCGTCGCGGTGGTTTCGGGCATTTGGTGTCTCCGATCCCAGGGGGCGCACATGACCCGCTGTTCGGCTATTGACTCCCGGCTCGGCGTGATCGAAGCTGGCGCTAAGGTGCTGTGAAATGGTCCACAATCCGGCTGACAAAAATACATAACGGTGAACGGCGCGCAGGACGGTCAGCGAGGCACCCGCCGGTCGGTCCTGATCGTGAGTATCGCAGCTCATCGGTAGGCGCGCGGCATCGGAGGGAAGACGCTGGTAATCCCTCCGGCGCGCAACCGGCCAGCGCACTGAGGGGGGGAGTGTGACGGGCTTGGTGATATGGTATTCCGCTTTGCGGGCCGTCGGCGGCGCGGGGATACGCGGCTGCTGGCGATTCACAGTCGAGTATCCCGGTAACGGCCGGTTGGGTTCCCTGACCCCTCCGCGTATCACCGGACGTCGATGCCATGACGCACTCAGGCTCCCGGCGGGGGGCAGTGCGCCTGTGTACGGCAGGTTGGCCGGGCGCTCGCCATGCCGAACCTGAATCGTGCGAGTGGGCCAGGCGATCAGGCGGCGCAGGAAGACGCGGAATTCAGCTTCAGCAGTGAATATACGCCCAACCTTCCGGCTCTGTTAAAGCGCCTGAACATCTCCCTGGTGCTGACGTCCTATCAATCCCGGCGAGTCGTTCTCATTCGCACCGACGGCAGCGTCATAGACACGAATTTCAAGGCGTTTCCGCGCCCCATGGGTCTCGCTGTCGAGCCGGACCGGCTCGTCGTCGGCATCTGGTCGCAGATTCTCGATTACAGCCGAAATGACGAGCTCGTGGCGGACCTGGAGCCGAAAGGAGTGGTGGACGCGTGTTTCGTTCCGCGTGCCTCACACGTGACCGGCATGATCAATATCCACGATATTGCCTGGGGGACGGACGGGCTGTGGATCGTCAATTCCGAATTCTCGTGCCTGGCGACGGTGGAGCCGGAGTACAGCTTCGTGCCGCGCTGGAAACCGCCTTTCATATCCGAGCTCGTTCCGGAGGATCGTTGCCATCTCAACGGCATGGCAATGAAGGACGGACAACCGGCGTATGTGACGTCTTTCGACGATTCCGATTCGAACGTGGCCTGGCGATACAGGGACCGCATGAAAGGGCAGCTGATCGACGTTGCGTCCAATCGCGCGCTGGCGGACGATCTCGTGCTCCCTCATTCGCCTCGTTACTACCGTGGCACGCTCTACGTTTGCGAGTCCGGTTATGGCCGGGTCGTGAAAGTGGACCCGAAAACCGGGCATCGGGAGTGTCTCGCGGAGCTCCCGGGTTTTACGAGAGGGCTTGCATTCTACGGTCCGCTCATGTTCGTGGGTCTTTCGAAAATACGACGATCCGAGCATCGGCAGAAGGTACCCATCGATGACATGTACGACGACGGTTGCTCGGGCGTTTATGTCATCAATCTGGAGGATGAAAGCTGCCTCGCGAGTCTGGTTTTCGAGGGGGATGTAAGCCAGATCTACGATGTGGCGGTTTTACCCGGCGCCTGTTGGCCGGAGCTGGTCGAGTGGGACGATGATCTCGTGAAACGTGCGTTTTCGTTTCCGGACATTGAATGACGGCTGCGGCGGCAAGCGGCCTGGATCAAGGGGAATAATGCGATGACGGGGCGTAGAAGAACGGCGGGGGTGGCCGGATTGCTGCCCATTCTGGCGATGGGCGGCGGAAATCTGGCCAATGCGTCTCAGCTTCGCAGCGTGAGCTCGCGGTCAGGGGCCAGTGCCTCGGCGTACGTGGATGTCGTTCCTGTCGCGAGCCGGCCATTACCGGCCGACCGACCGGAGGCCGATAGCGCCCCGGGGCGTGCGCAGGCGTTCGGTGGTTTTTCGAGGCAGGCATCCCGAGTGCGCCGACAGCAATCGCACGAGCCCGGTGACGACGCCATTGCCGAGCTCATCGAGGGCATGAGGTCCTCGGGCGGTGCCAGGCAGTCGAGCCGTTTGTCCGGCGATATCTGGCGCCGCCCGCCCAAGGGCAGTGCGTCCATCATGGGCTACCGGCGGGCGGCCCCGTATTGTGACGACACCGCTGACGGCGTTCCGGGGGATAGCCTGGGAATGTGCTCGGGGCCGGCGGGCACGAGTGTGTCCTGCGAGACCTCGTCGGACTCCACCATCCAGAGCTTTCTGGGCAAATGCACGGGCCCGCCGGGTGGCAGCAACAGCGATCCCACCGACATCGCCCTGAGCTCCACCACGGTCAACCAGAGCGGCGGTGTCAATGCCACGGTGGGCACGCTCAGCACCACGGACGCCGATGGTGGGGATACGCACACCTATTCCCTCGTCGCCGGCACCGGCGACGGCGACAACGCCAGCTTCAATATCAGCGGCAGCAACCTGCGTGCAGACGATGCGTCCAGCCTGCCGCCGGGTAACTACAGCGTTCGTATTCAAACCGCTGACGGTAATGGCGGGACGTACCAGGAATCGTTCACCGTTACCGTCGTGGACGACGTTGCGCCCGGCTATGAGAACAGCACGCCGTCGGTTTCGGGCACGACAGTGAGCCAGACGACCCTCACGGTCCGCCTCAGTGAAATCGGCACGGCTTACTACGTGGCGGTGGCGGATGGTGACGGGGCGCCGAGCTCGGTCCAGGTGAAAGCCGGCCAGGACAGCGGCGGCAGCGCCGCCATCGCCAGTGGCAGCATCAACGTTTCCAGCGCCAGCCAGGACTTCACCGACACTATCACGGGCCTGGATCCGGGCACGGCCTACGACATTTACGCCGTCGCGGAGGACGACGAGGGCACGCCGAATCTCCAGGGCAGCCCCGTAAAGGTGGACGTGACCACCGATGCACCGGACAGCGATGGTGACCTCACCGCGGCCGGCGGCGTCAGCGAACCGGTCGGGCTCGCGACCACGGTGGATACTGCCGGCGAAGCGGTGAACGTCTTCGACTTCACGTTGAGTGACGGCGGCACCAGCGACGGGCTCGCCATGGTGATCACCGACATCGTGGTGAACGTCTCCGGCACTACCAGCGATGCGGTGCGTGACCAGGTGACCTGGCGGCTGAACGGTAATGACGCCAGCAACGTCACGGGAACCTACAATGCCGGTGCCGACACGATCACGTTTTCGGGGCTGAGTATCGCTGTTGCCGATGGTGGCAGCGAGACCTACACCCTCAACGCCTATTACAACGACAACACCGGCCTCACCGAGGACGACACGTTCATTCTGTCCGTCGATGGGGATACGGACGTGACGCTGTCCGGTTCGGGTACGGTCATGGGCGTGACCTCCGCGGTTACCAACGGCGCCGGGGGCACGGTCGACGTCACCGCCACCGGCCTGGGCTTCACCACGCAGCCTGCAGGGGCCACATCGGGTAGCGCCCTGTCGACGCAGCCGGTGGTGGCGGGGCAGGACGGTTTCGGTAACACCGATGCCGACTTTACCGAGACGATTACCGTGGCTGAGTCCAGTGCGGGCACGCTCGCCGGTGACGTGGATATCGCGGCAGTCAACGGCGTAGCGACGTTCACCGATCTTGCCTACACCGCCACGGCGGACCAGGAGAGCTTCACCCTCACGGCCAATGACGAGGACGGTACCGGAGACGACTTTGCCACCGTCGACTCGAACGCGGTGACGGCCGACGTGGTCGCCACGATGCTTGAATTCAGCACCGAGCCCGGGCCCACGACCGTGGCGCGGGGTGATGCAACCAGCTTCACCACGGTGCCGGTGGTCCGGGCGGTCGACGCCAACGCGACCGTGGACACCGGCTACAGCACGGATATCCAGCTCGCCGAGGTCAACGGCGCCGGCTCGGCGATCCTGTCCGGCACCGGCGATCAGGATGGCTCGGCCGCCACCGTGACCGTCACGCCGTCCTCGGGCGTGGCCACGTTCACCGGTCTCACCGTTACCTATACGCCCTCGGGGGGCGGCGCGGAGACCTTCAATCTGCAGGCGTCCTCCGGCGGCCTTTCAACGGTGGACAGTACGACACTCACCGCCAACCAGGAGCCGGCGTTCAATGCCGGCGGTTCGGTAGCGCTGGGCGTCGTCGAGAACAGCGGTGCGAACGCCATCGATAGTCTCCTGGCGGTGACCGATGCGGATTCCGGCGACACGCTGACCTGGACGGTCTCCTCGGCACCGTCTAAGGGGTCGCTGAGCGGGTTCGCCGTGGTGGACACCTCGAACGGCGGCAGCGTCGCCCCGAGCGGGCTGACGTATACCCCCGACACGGACACGACCGGCGCCGATGCCTTCCAGATCCAGGTCAGTGACGGTCTGGATACCGATACCATCGCCGTCGACGTCAACATCAACGCACCGCCCACCGTAACCATCGGGTCCTCGGAACCGGACCCGACGAACGTCGCACCGTTCGATGTCTCCGTGACGTTCAGCGAACCGGTGACCGGTTTCGATGCCGGTGATGTGAGTGTCGGTAACGGCAGTGTCGGCAGCGTTTCCGGCACCGGTGCTAGCTACACGGTGTCCATCGCGCCGGCGGGGGATGGGACCGTCACCGTCGACGTGCCCGCGGGGGGCGTGACGGATGCCGATGGCGCCGGTAACGACGCGGCATCGCCGTTCACCATCGACTACGATGGCACCGCACCCGCGGCGCCATCGGCGCTTGCGCTCGCCGCGGCGAGCGATACCGGCAGCGACGCCGCCGACGGCATCACCAGCGATACGACCCCGACGATCACCGGTACGGCCGAGGCGGACAGCGCGGTCTCGATCACTTCGGATCAGGACGGTGCGTTGGGTGATGTCACTGCCGATGGTTCCGGCAACTGGTCGTTCACACCGGGCTCGGCGCTCAGCGAGGCGACGCATTCGCTCACGGCGACCGCGGAAGACGCGGCGGGTAACCAATCCACAGGGTCGCCGGCATTGAGTGTGACCATCGACACCACCGCGCCGGCTGCCCCGGGGGCCCCGGATCTGGCGGCTACCAGCGATACCGGCGATTCCGATTCCGACGATCTCACCAACGATGCCACACCCACCCTTACCGGGACGGCCGAAGCAGACGCTGAGATCGAGATCGTCTCCGACCAGGCGGGCAGCCTCGGAACCGCCACTGCCGATGGTGCCGGCGCGTGGTCGTTCACGCCGGGCGCAGCGCTGTCGGACGCGGTCCACGGCCTCACCGCCAAGGCGACGGATGCAGCCGGGAACGCATCGGGTGGGTCCTCGCCCCTCAGTGTCACGGTGGATACTGCTGCGCCGGCCCTGGCGGGAACCAAGCCGGCGGATAACGCCTCCAATGTGGATCGCAATACAGAGCTCGCACTGAAGTTCGATACGCCGGTCCTGACGGGGCCGGGCAGCGGTAGCGCGATCAGCGTCCACGAGACGGTCGGGGGCAGCGTACACGAGACCGTTGCGGTGGCACCCGGCGATATTGCCGGGAATACGGTGACCGTCTCCCTGACCGAGGACCTCGTGCCCGGCCGGCAGTACCACGTACTGATGGCGGGCGACGCCCTCGTGGACGAGGCGGGCAATGCGTTCGCCGGCATCGCCGATGCGGGGGTGTTCGATTTCACCGTGGCGAATGCCGCCCCGGTGGCCGCCGGCGACAACGCCACGACGGCCGAGGACGAACGCGTCGCCATCCCGGTGCTCGCCAACGACACCGATGCCGACAGCGCCCTGAACCCGGCCAGCGTTCGCATCACTGCTGCGCCGTCCCACGGCCGGACCCGCATTAATACCGCCACCGGCGTGGTGACCTACATACCGGCCGCGGACTACGCGGGCACGGATACCTTCAGCTACACCGTGACCGACATTTACGGCGCGAGCGCCACCGCAGCGGCCGTGGACGTGGCCGTCACGGCGGTCAACGACGTGCCGGTGGCGGTTGCCGATGCCGCGCGCACCGATGCCGGCACGGCCGTGACGATCGACGTCGCCGGCAACGACACGGACGCCGACGGTGTGGCCACCATCGACCCGGCGAGTATCGACGTCACGACATCGCCTTTGGGCGGCAGTGTCCAGCGTGTCGGCGGGCAACTTCAGTACACGCCGGAGACGGCGTTCACCGGTAGTGACCGGTTCAGCTACCGCATCGCCGACGATACCGGGGCCCGCTCCAATGTCGCGGACGTGGTGGTGGAGGTCGGCGGCGGGGCGCCGCCCACACTGGTGGACGACAAGGCGGACACCGACGAGGATACGGCGGTTACCGTTAGCGTGCTCGCCAACGACAGCGCCGCGACCGGTGCGCTGGACCCGGCCTCCGCGGAGGTGATCGGGGCCCCGCGCAACGGCGATGCCCGCGTGAACGCCGCTACCGGCGCGGTAACCTATACGCCGGCCGCGGATTTCGCGGGTAGCGATTCGTTCACCTACCGGGTTCGCGATGGTGACGGCGCCGCGGGTGATCCCGCGACGGTGACGGTGCAGGTTGCCGCGGTGAATGATCCACCGGCCGCTGCCGGTGACACCGTGGCCATGACCGAGCTCACCGCCCGCGCCATTAACGTCCTGGGCAACGACCACGACGTGGACGGCAGCCTCGTGCCGGGGTCGGTGGAGCTCGTCCAGGCCCCGGCGGCGGGAGCGGTCACCGTGGATGCCGGGAGCGGCGTCGCCACGTATACGCCCGGTGCCGGTTTCGGGGGTAGCGATTCGTTCACCTACCGGGTGCGTGACGACAAGGGCGCCTGGTCCGGCGCCGCGACTGTCACCATCACCGGGCAGGCCGGTAACGAGCCGCCGTACGCCAATGACGACTTCGCCGCCACCGACGAAGACGATCCGGTCACCATCGCCGTGCTCGGTAACGACGGCGACGCCGACGGTGCGCCGGATGCCGGCAGTGTCACGGTGGCACAGTCGCCGGCAGCGGGCAGCGCCTCGATCAACGGCGATGGTTCGATCACCTATACCCCGGACCCCGATACCAACGGCGAGGACCGGTTCACGTACACGGTCGCCGACGGCGTGGGCGGGCGTTCCAACGCAGCGGCGGTCACCGTGCGGGTCGATCCGGTAAACGATGCCCCGACCATCGCCGGCACGCCCGCGGAGGCGGTGCGCATCGGCGAGGCGTACGAATTCGCGCCGGTGCTGGCGGATGCCGATGGCGACCGCCTGCGCGTGACGGCGACCGGTCTGCCCGGCTGGGCGAGCCTGGATGCGGCAACCGGCATCGTCACCGGGTCACCTGCGGCGGTGGACAGCGGCGTTTCGGGGGACATCGTGCTCACGGTGAGCGATGGCACCGACACCGACGCGCTGGCGGCGTTCACCATCGAGGTGCTGGCGGACCTGGACGGTGACGGCATCCCCGACGGTGAGGACGCCGACATCGACGGCGATGGCATACCCAACGCGTACGAGCAGGCCAACGGCCTGGATCCGCGGGATCCGGACGACGCGAACGGTGATGCCGACGGTGACGGCGCCACCAATGGTGAGGAGTATTCCGCCGGGGACAATCCCCAGGTGGATGACCAGCCGCCGCAGCTCGCGACGCCCGATCCGGTGGTCATCGACGCGACGGGGCTGCTCACCGCACGCCCGGCGCTGACACCGCCGTCAGCCGTCGATGCCCTCGACGGGGCCGTGGAGGCGACCCTGACCACCACCGCGGACCGCTTCGCGCCGGGACGCCATGTGCTGACGTGGTCGGCGGTGGACGCCGCCGGCAACCGGGCGACGGTGGAGCAACGGTTCGACGTGCAGCCGCTGGTCTCCCTGGCGGCCGACCAGGTGCGCGGCGAGGGCACGACCGCCCACGTGCGCTTCCTGCTCAACGGCGAGTCTCCCAGCTATCCGCTGGAAGTGGCCTACACGGTGGATGGCACGGCGGCGGCCGACGACCACGACCTGACCGGCGGCACGGTGGTGTTCGAAGACGGGATGCGCGAGACGTCCGTGCCGGTGACCATCGCCGGCGATGACCGATTCGAAGGGCCCGAGACGATCCGCGTTGCCCTGGACGGTGAAGGGAACTTCGGTGACCCGGATCAGCATGTCATTACCATCGTGGAGGATAACGCGCCGCCCGAGGTGACGCTGAGCTTCACCCAGGACGACCGCGCCGGCCGGATCATTACGCGGAACGGCGGGCCGGTGACGGTGGCTGCGTCCGTGGACGACCCCAACGCCGGCGATAGCCACAGCTACGAGTGGTTGTTCCCGGCGAGCGCGCTCGTGACGCAGGTCGACGGCGCCACCAGGTCTCTGGAACCGGGCCGGCTCGAACCAGGCGTGCACCCGGTGCGGTTGATCGTGAGGGATGACGGCAATCCCATCGAGAGCACGACGGTCAGCGAGAATATCCGGGTCGTCGCCCAGGCCCCCAGCCTGTCCGCCCAGCAGGACAGTGACGGGGACGGCGTGGACGACGCCACCGAAGGCTTCGGCGACGACGACGGCGACGGTCAGCCGAACTACCTGGACGGCAACGTGGCCGGCAACGTGCTCAGCGAGGAGGTCGCTGACGGCGATCGTTTCCTCATCGAGTCCCAGCCCGGCACGCGCCCGGGGCTCGGCGAGCAGGCGCTGGCTGCCGGGGACTCCGGTGCCGGTGTGGCGTCTGACGAGCTGGCTGGCGGGGGCGTTCCCGAAGACGAGGTGACAAACGTGGGTGGTTACTTCGACTTCCGCGTGAACGGGGTGCCGATCGCCGGTGACAGCATCGACGTGGTCATTCCCCAGCGCCAGCCGGTGCCCGAGGATGCGGTTTACCGCAAGTTCGTCAACGGCATGTGGGTGGATTTCCTCGAAGACGTGAACAATGCGCTGGCTTCGGCCACGGGTGAAGAGGGTGTCTGCCCGCCGCCGGGGAGCGATGCGTACCGCAACGGCCTGATCCCGGGTGACTGGTGCGTGCAGCTCACCATCGAGGACGGTGGTCCCAACGATGCCGACGGGCTTGCCAATGGTGCCGTGGTCGACCCCGGCGGGGTAGGTACCCGCAGCGATGCCCAGGACCCGGACGACGGCGATGGCGACGATGGGAATGGCGATGACAGTGGCAGCGACGATGGTGGCGGTGGTGGTGCCATCGGTTATCTGGCGCTGTTGCTCATGGCCGCCGGGGGGCTCTGGCGCAATCGGCGGAGGGTGAATCGCCGGTAGCCCCGTGAGAGGGCCGGCGGCGGCTACACGGTCCCGGTCGGGGGCCGCCTGGCGGCGGTTCCCGACCCATGGGCACCGGTCAGACGCATCTCCCGGGAAGCGGGAGCACAGGTCAGCTGGCGCAGCTAACGTGGATACTCCGTTGTCGGTCGAGCGCGGTGTACATGAACACCGCTGAACAGGCGCCGTCAGTCGGCGAGCGCGAAGCGCTGGCCGACATGCCCGGCGCAGAGATGTCGGCTGCCAAGTGCAGCCGACCTACCCGATTTCCAGCTCGCGCCGTCGCTGTAGTTGCCGTAGGTCGGCTGCTCTTGGCAGCCGACAATCCCCGATAAGCTCCTCGACACCAGTGTCGGCTAACGGCAGTTTCCGGTCCGCATTGCGTCGAGCGTCAAACGAGGCCGTTCAGGCCGGCGACGATCGCGCCACCCACGCCGATGGTGATGCCCACGGCGACAACGCCGAGCACGATCCCCGCCAGTAGCGCCACGCTGTCCCGGGCGACCATGCCCAGGGCGATGAGGAACAGCGCCCCCGCCGGTATGAAACCGCTCAACGGGATCGGGGCGAACAGCGCCAGCGAGAACACCAGCAGCAGCAGGCCCAGCGGCCGTGTGAACATCGGGTCGAGAAGCCGGCCCTGACGCGGGCGGATGAGCCCTTCGAGAAAGCGGATGACCGGCCGCGCGCGAACGATGGTGGAGCGGAAACGCCGATGGTCCAGCCGCCGGCGGGTGATGAGCTGCGGCAGGCGCACGCAGTCGAGCCCGAGCGCAACCTGCACGGCCAGGCAGATCAGCGGCAGCGCCGTCACCATGTTGGAGCCGATGGGCATCGGCATGAGGTTGAGCATCGCGAACAGCAGCAGGCACCAGCCGAAGGACTGGCTACCCAGGTTGTCGATCAGCTCGCCGATGGTCATGGAAGCGGTGGGCGTTCTCGGTCGTGCTGCACGCAACAACGTGCGCGAAAGACCGCCCTGTCCCGCCGCCCCCATGGCGTCGTTCCCCATCGGGCCGGATCCCTTGAACTGGCGCGCATCCATCGAGGCTCGTCGTCCCCCTGTCTCGTCCACCGAATCCATACGCATCGTGGTTGTCTGGCAGTTCGCTACCGCGCCCGGTAACAGCCCCGGCGGTGGCATCGACGCCATACGTGCGGTCGGGGCCGGCGGGCGATCAAGCACCGCGCATGGATATGATAACGGGGTTGGTCAACAACGGCCACGGGCACGCATGGTCGGTCCGTGGCAACGGCACGCGCGACCGTCTTGGCGCATTATCGCGCGTAGCGAGACCGTGGTGGCATGTCCGTCGCGGATCGGAAACACTCGGTGGGCGATGCCTCAATCCAGCGTCTGGCGGAAGCGGGCGAGGGCAATGCCCATGGCAGCGAGCACGAACACTGCCAGGGCGGCGATGTCCACCTCCATCGCCGCCACGCCGGTGCCCTTGAGCAGAATGCCCCGGACGATGCGCAGGAAGTGGGTCAGCGGCAGGATCTCGCCGATCCACTGCGCCCAGACCGGCATGCCGCGGAAGGGGAACATGAAACCCGAAAGCAGGATGTTCGGCAGGAAGAACATGAACGTCATCTGCACCGCCTGTAGCTGGTTCGTGGCGATGGTGGAGAACGTATAACCCACCGACAGCATGGCGATGATGAACAGCGTCGTCAGCGCTACCAGCAAGCCGAGGCTGCCCTCGATGGGCACATCGAAGAGAAAGCGCGCCGCCACCAGAATCAGCGCCATTTGCAGCGCCCCCACCAGCACGAACGGCAGGATCTTGCCGAGCATGATCTCCACCGGGCGGATGGGCATGGCGAGCAGGTTCTCCATGGTTCCCCGCTCGATCTCACGGGTCACCGCCAGGGCCGTGAACAGCATCATGGTCATGGTGAGTATCACGCCGAGGAGCCCCGGCACGATGTTGAGCTGCGTGTCACTCGCCGGGTTGTAGCGCCGGTGGATGCTGAAGGTAAACGGCGGCTCGCCGGGCGCGGCGGCGCTCACGGCACCCTTTAGGTCGTGGCGCAGCGCGTAGCGCGGAAGCTGCTGCAGCGCGGCGACGGCACCGCCTGTGGCGGCGGGGTCGGTGGCGTCGGCGAGGATGAGCACCTGCGGGTGGCGCCCGGCGAGCACGTCCGACTCGAAGTCGGCGGGAATCTCGACGGCGAACTGCACCGCACCCCTGGCGATGAGCGCGTCGAGCCGCTTTGGATCGTCCACAACGTCGTCTATGCGGAAGTAGGTGGTGTTCTCCAGGGCGCTGATCAGCGACCGCGTCAGCGGGCCATCGTCCCGCGCCAGCACTGCGGTGGGCAGGTGGCGCGGGTCGGTGTTGATGGCATAGCCGAAGAGCACGAGCTGCATCAGGGGAATGGCGATCATGGTCGCGAAGGTGAGCCGGTCGCGGCGCATCTGGACGAACTCCTTGAGGATCATCGCCCACAGGCGGCGCAGGAATCCGCGACGGCTGCTCGCCCCCCGGCTCACTGGAAATTGTCCTCGCTGCGCTCCATGAGGTGGATGAACACGTCCTCCAGCGAGGGCGAGTCCCGCTGCCAGTGCAGGTCCGGCCACTCGCGGCGCAGCCCGTCCACGGCGGCGTCCAGAGCGTCGGCGTCGGGGCCGAGCACGTGCAGGCGACGGCCGAACGGGGCGACCATGGTGACGCCCTCGCTGGTGCGCAGGCGCTGCTCCACCTCCCCGAGGGCATCGCCGCTTACCGTCCAGGCGTGCAGGCCGCAGCCCTGGATGACCGTGTCGATGGGGCCGTGGACCAGCAAGCGCCCGTACGCCAGGTAGGCGATCTCGTGGCAGCGTTCGGCTTCGTCCATGTAGTGGGTGGAGACGAGCACGGTCATGCCGTCGGCGGCGAGGTGGTGGATTTGTTCCCAGAAGTCGCGCCGCGCCTGCGGGTCCACGCCGGCGGTTGGTTCGTCCAGCAGCAATAGCTCCGGGTTCGGGAGCACGCAGGCGGCGAGGGCGAGGCGTTGCTTCCAGCCACCGGAGAGCTCGCCGGCGAGCTGGCGGGCCCGTGCCGTGAGTCCCAGCCGAGCCAGTGCCTCGTCGGCGGCCTGCCGGGGGCCCGGGATCCCGTGCAGGCGGGCGACGAACACCAGGTTCTCGCGAATGGTGAGGTCCGTGTAGAGACTGAAGCGCTGGGTCATGTACCCCAGGTGATCGCGAATGCGCCGGCCGTCCCGGGTGATGTCGTAACCCAGGCAGGTACCGCCGCCGCCATCGGGCGTCAGCAGACCGCAAAGCATGCGGATGGTGGTGGTCTTGCCGGAGCCGTTGGGGCCGAGGAAGCCGTAGATCTGGCCGCGGTCGACCCGCAGGTCCAGCGATTCCACCACCGTATGGCCGTGAAACCGCTTGGTCAGGCCCGTGACGTCGATGACCGCCTCACTCACCGCGGGCGCTCCGGGAGGTGGACCGTCACCGGCAGACCGGCGGGCAGTTGGCCCAGGCTGTCGACCGGGCGTGCTTCCACCAGGAATGCCAGGCGCTGACGTTGCCCCCGGGCGAGCAGGTTCGGCGGCATGAACTCCGCCTCGTCGGCGATGAAGGTGACGGTGGCGGTCAGCCCGGCGGGGCAGCCGTCGCAGTCGACACCGATACGGGTGCCCGTGGAAAGCGTGGACAGCCGCGCCTCGGGGACGAAAGTGCGCACCTTGATGCTGTCCGGTGGTAGCAGGGCGATGACCGGTTCCCCGGTCGAGACCACCTCGCCGGGCCGGTGGAGCACTTCCTGAACGGTTCCGGCCGTGGGCGCCAGAACCCGGGTGTCATCGAGCGCCGTGCGCGCCCGCCGCAAGGCGGCCTGGGCCTGGGTCAGGGCGGCTTCGGCGGCGCGGATGCGGAACTCCCTCTCCGGCAGGCGGGCAGCGTCGATGCGCCGTTCCGCCTCGGAAAGCGCGGCCTGTCGCCGGGCCAGTTCCGTGCGCGCGTCATCCATCGCCGATTCGGAGACCGCGCCGCGCTCGTGGAGCCGGGATATCCGCCGGTACTCGGTACGGGCGCGTTCGACGGCCGCCTCGGCGTCCGCGCGCGCCGCTTCCAGCACCGCGATCTCCTGGGGCCGCTGGGTCTGCGTCCGGGCGTCCTCCAACCGGGCGCGGGCCTCGTCCACGCGGGCCCGGGCTTCTTCCACCTCCGCTTGCTCGCGGCGGTCCGCCAGCCGGAAGAGCGGTTCGCCGGCGTTCACCTGCGTCCCCTCGCGTACGGACAGCTCCTCCACGCGGCCGCCGGTGTTCGCACCGATGTAGTGACGCTGCGCTTCCAGATAGCCCGTCAGCGAAGGCGTCGGTGATTCACTACAGCCGAATAGCGGCAGGGCAGTCAGCGCGGCGAGGAACAAAGGCCAGGGAGCGGCACGCATGTGGCGGGGTCCTTGAATACTGACCAGTCAGTCACTAGTCTAGGACCGTCTTCTCCATGGAGGCAAGCACCGTGAATGACCACCAGCCCCGTCGCCGCGGCGACGGTGAAGCCCGTCGCGGCGCCATTGTCGACGCCGCGTTGGCGGAGTTCGCCGCGCGCGGGTACGCCGGCGCCCGACTCGATGACGTCGCCAGGCGCGCGGGGGTGGCGAAGGGCACCATCTATCTGTACTTCGACAGCAAGGCGGCGCTGTTTCGCGGCGTGGTGGAAGCCTGGCTGCTACCCGGGCTCGCCCACGCCGAGGCGCAGCTGGCCGACGACGGGCGTAGCGCCGAGGCGCTGCTCGCCGATGTGCTGTTCACCCTCTATCGCGAGCTGGTGGAAACCGACGCGGGCCAGGTGATGCGGTTGGTGATCGCGGAAGGGGCGCGCTTTCCCGAAGTCACCAGCTTTTACTTCGAAGCGGTGATCCAGCGCGGCCGGCGCCTGCTCGCCGCGATTCTCGAGCACGGCCGCGAGCGTGGCGAGTTCCGGACGGACGTTCCCGTCGACCACCCGGAGCTGATCATCGGTCCGGCGTTGCTGGCGGCGGTGTGGCGGTTGGTGTTCGAGCCCCACGAGCCGCTGGATCGCGACGCTTTCCGCCGCGCACACCTGCAGCTCATGCTGGACGGATTGAAGGTACGGTGCCAATGATGGCCGCCGACTGACCCGCGGAGCCGGCGCTCACCGCCTTTACTGGCCTCGCACGCAGTATCGGCAGGTTTCGGCGCCAGCGTGGCGAGCGCCGCGTCCAAGCGAGCGCAACGCCGCCGAGGTGCCGCGCGGGGGCGGCCTGCGAGTGACCGCGTGCGCCGTTCCGGTTAGCAATCGGTGTGGCGCAGCCCGACGGCAGGCGTCAGCGAACGCGGAACCGTACCAGCGTGTCCGTCCCGGACTCCGGCGCCCAGACCTCGCCCTCTCGGCCCAGTATCTGGCGCACCGCCGCATTGGGCGTCGGCGCGGGGAAAGGCTCGAAGCGTTCGCGCTCCGGGTCGAACCGCAGAACCGCGTTGGTGCCGAAATCGCTCACCCAGACGTGCCCCTGGAAGTCCACGTACACGGCATAGGCGTGGGCGCTGTCGCCGGGCAGCGGCCAGCTCCGCCACTCGCCGGTGTCCGGGGTGTAGCGGGAGAGAACGCCCGTGTTCCACTCGCTGACCCAGATCCGCCCCTCGGCGTCCGACCACACGCGACGGGCGCCCTGGTCGGCGTTGGGCGGCTCCAGGACGGTGACCTCGCCGCTGTCGGTGTCCACGTGGCCCACGTAGCTGCCGGCGAGGGAGGCGTAGTAGATCTCGCCGTCCGGGGTGGCCGTGATTCCGTAAGGGCCGCGGCCCCGCGGCGCGTCGAAGACGTCGATCTCCCCGCTCTTCGGGTCGAGGCGTCCGTAGATGCCTGATTGACCGGTGAACCAGAGGGTGCCCGAGGCGTCGAATGCCGCGGTGTTGAGATTGGCGTAGCCGGTGCCGTCGGGTAGCGGGTGTTGGTTGACCGCCTCGGTGCCGGTGTCCACCCGGACGATGGCGTTGAGGCCGCCGTCAGTGACCCAGGCGTTCCCGTCCGGGCCGATGATTACGCCGTGGGGGCGGGACCCGTCACCGAGGGCTATATGCCGCGTCTCGCCGGTGGCCGGATCCAGGCGCCCGAGGGCGCCCTGGTACTGGGCCGTGTACCAGACCGGGCCACCACCGGGCTGCGGGGCGACATCGTGTGGATGGGCCCCGTCCGGCACGGGGAACCGGTCGACGGTGACGTCATCGGCGTCAACGGTGCCGGTAATGAGAAGTATCGGCAATAGAGCCAGCAGTCGGACCATGGTGTGCCTCCTCCGCGGGCGATAGAGCGGTGTCGTCGGCGTGTTCGGCGGCGAGCTTCAGCCACGTGGCGGCATCCCACACCGCGACCACTTCGAACTCCCCGCCGCCGGCGGGCCGGACGATGGCCGTACCGGCTTCCGGCGGGCGCCGGCCGGCGGCGAGCATCAGCACGTTGCCATGGGCCACGATCACCGTGTTGCGGCCGGCCGGCGGTGGCGTCGACAGCCGGGTGCGCGTGCGCCGGCGCAGGGTCTCCCGGCCGCCGATGAGGTCGGCGGCGAGGGCGTTGATGACATCCCGCGTGGTTCGTACCGGGCCCAGTCCCAGCAACTCGGCGGTCTGCCGGCTGCGGCAGTACTCGCTGGCGTATACGTTGGCCACGGGAATCCCCAGCCGGCGAATCGCCGCGCCCACCTCGCGGGCCGTTTCCCGGCCGCGCTCGGAGAGCTGACGCATGCGCGTGGGATCGCAACTCGCGACGTTAGCCGCGGTATGGCGTCCGTCGGGGTTGGACCAGTCCGTCTGGGCGTGGCGGAAGTACAGCAC
>CAZHBN010000025.1:0-1425 GCA_964530405.1 uncultured Ectothiorhodospiraceae bacterium | reverse complement strand
CGAGAACTGCCGTCTCGTCTGCCGCGCTGGCGGAGGGCCCGGCGAGGATCACGACCAGCGACGCCGCGGCGCCGATGATCATCGCGGCCATGCCGGGGTGCAGGCGGGCATTCGGGTGACAGATGGCGGGAGACATGCCGGCGCCTCCAACCGACGAGGACATCACTGACATTAGCACCTGCCGCCGGCACCCGCTGTTCCCGGTGACAGGCTGCCGCCTCTGACAGCGCCGGCGGACAGGCGCTATCCTCATGGCCAACTGAAGCGACCAACGCATTTCCCGGAGGCGATGATGGACGAGCAGACCCGCACTGAGCTCGAAGCCGCGGCATTCCGTCGGCTGGTGGATCACCTGCGCGAGCGTACCGACGTGCAGAACATCGATCTCATGAACTTGGCCGGCTTCTGCCGGAACTGCCTGTCCAAGTGGTACCTGGCTGCGGCGGAGGAGCGTGGCGTGGACCTGGACTACGACGGCGCGCGGGAGATCGTCTACGGCATGCCGTACGCCGAGTGGAAGGCGCGCTATCAGACGGAGGCCACCGCCGAGCAGAAGGCGAAGCTACAGGATTCTCACGACCACTGATCGACGGCCGGCGGGATAGGGGCCGTTTGCATGGGGGGCTGATCCCATAGTGAAGCAGGCACCGGGCCGGCCGACGACCGGCCCGGTGCGCTGGGCGCTCAGAGGTTGTTGGCGTGGAGCTCGAAGCGGGAGACATTGCCGGCGAGCTCCGAGGTGCTCACGGCGGGTTTCTCCGGCGGCATGGCCGACGGCCATGCCTCGAGAATGCGATCCACGTCCGCCAGCAGGGTCTCGTAGGTATCCGCGTCCGCCGCCTTCAGTACGTCGGCGTGGTCCTCGAGCAGCTTGCGGGTGACGTGAGCGAACCCACGGCCGTCGTGATATTCGACGACGTTGACGAACTCGCCGTCGGAGATTGCCTCTTCATACTCGTGCGCGGCCTTGCGCAGCACTCCGAGCGCGACATCCGCGATGAAATCCGGATCCTCCCGCAGACTCGGGTCCAGGCTGGCAATCGCCCGGTCGATGGCGCTCTGGGCCTCCTGATAGGTGGGCTCCAGCGCCGACCATTCGGGCTGGCTGCCGGCTTCCTCGGCAAGATGCTCCAACGCGT
Organism: uncultured Ectothiorhodospiraceae bacterium; assembly: GCA_964530405.1. Taxonomy (GTDB): domain Bacteria; phylum Pseudomonadota; class Gammaproteobacteria; order Nitrococcales; family Nitrococcaceae; genus Arhodomonas. Next base: position 286 of record CAZHBN010000025.1, on the reverse strand, counting down.
CGTGCACGCCGGTCACGCCCCGCTCTTCGAGTGCGGCCTCCACGGCGTCGAAGTGCTCGGCGTAGGGGTGGCCCATGTGGGCGGAGCCGATCTCCGTATTGCCGCTGGTATAGAGCTCTTCGGCAACCCTCAGGTGGCCCTTCATGAACAGCAGCGTGGCGTAGTAGACGCCGGGGCTGTTGACCGCGGCCGGGGCAGAGGCGCTGCCTTCACCGCCCTCGCCACCTTCGCCGCCGCCGAGGTGGCACAGAGCGCCGGCTTCACCGCCTTCGCCACCTTCACCACC
>CAZHBN010000024.1:0-24728 GCA_964530405.1 uncultured Ectothiorhodospiraceae bacterium | reverse complement strand
AGCCATCGCTGATGCAGGACGACGGCATTCATCCCAACGCCGCCGCCCAGTCGACACTCCTCGCAAATGTGTGGCCGAAGCTCGAGCCGTTGCTGGAAGGCGGGAAGGCGGTGGGAAATGGCCAGGGCGCTGGTAGCGAGTGACAAGTTTTCAAGTAGCAAGTTTCAAGTGGGGCAACCGCTGTGCCACATCGACACGGCGCACGCTGACTCGAAACCCGGAACGCGAAACCCGCAACGCATCGGGATAGGCGAGACGAACGCCGACGGGACCGTATGCCGCCATGGACGGCGGCATACGAGCCTACAGGGACATACAACTTGCAACTCGCGAGTTGCGAGTACCAAGTCGCGAGCGGCAACGACACCGCGGTTACCGACGCGCGACTTTCAACTTGTCACTCACCACTCGCTACGCCAGACGTTCCGCCGTGTTAGGGCAGAAGACCACGGCCCGCGACAGATTGAACGCGAGCGGCAGTGTCTGACCGGGCCCCGGAGCGTGCTCCGGACGGGTGCGGCCGACGACACGCTCGCCATTGATGTGAAAGAACAGCAGCGTATCGGGTCCCGTCGGCTCGGTGAGCTCCACCTCACACGAGGCGACGTGGACATCCTCCCTTGCACCGTCGGCATCCCCCTGTGCGGTGATCTGTTCGGGGCGCAGCCCGAGGATGATCTCGTCACCGATACGGCCGGTCAGCCCGTCGCACCGCCCCGCAGGCAACGGCAGCCTCAAGGGGCCGGTGTTGGCCTCCGCCACGGCGGTGACGCCATCGCCCTCTCCTTCCAGGCGGCATCTGATGAAATTCATCGACGGCGAGCCCATGAAACCCGCGACAAAGCGGTTCGCCGGCTCGTCGTAGACCTCCTGCGGTGTTCCGAGCTGCTGGATTTCACCGTCCTTCATCACGGCAATACGATCCCCCAGGGTCATGGCCTCAATCTGGTCATGGGTGACGTAGACCGTGGTCGTACCCGTACGGCGGTGGAGCTCCTTGATCTCGGTACGCATTTCCACGCGCAGTTTGGCATCGAGATTCGACAACGGCTCGTCGAAGAGGAACACTGCCGGCTCCCGCGCCATCGCCCGCCCCATGGCAACGCGCTGACGCTGACCGCCGGAGAGCTGCCCGGGGCGTCGCTCCAGCAGATTGCCCATCTGCAGCGTCTCGGCGACACGCTCCACGATGCGACGCCGTTCATCCTTCGGGACGCCACGCATTTCCAGGCCGAACTCGATATTCTGACGCACGTTCATGTTCGGATACAGCGCATACGACTGGAACACCATGGCGATGTCGCGATCCTTCGGCCCACGCTCATTCACACGCTGACCGTCGATACGGACCTCACCTTCAGAGATGGTCTCCAGCCCCGCGATCATGGACAGAAGCGTGGACTTGCCGCAGCCCGACGGTCCCACGAGGATGATGAACTCCCCGTCGGTGACGTCGATGTCGATCCCCTTGAGCACCTCTGTGCGGCCGTAGCGTTTGCGAACGTTGTCGATGGTAAGCGAACCCATTGAACCTTTCTCCTCAACCCTTCACCGCACCGGCGGTCAGACCGCGCACGAAATACTTCCCGGCAAGCACATAGACCACCAGCGTCGGCAACGCAGCGATCAAGGCCGCGGCCATGTCCACGTTGTAACGTTTCACACCGGTGGAGGTGTTCACCAGGTTGTTGAGCGCCACGGTGATGGGGCGCGAGTCGCTGCCCGAGAACACCAGCCCGAACAGGAAGTCATTCCAGATCTGGGTGAACTGCCAGATGATGGTGACCATGATGATGGGCACCGACAGGGGCAGGATGATCCGCCAGAACGTCGTGAAGAACCCGGCCCCGTCCATTTTCGCGGCATTGACCAGCTCGTCGGGCACCGAGACGTAGAAATTTCGGAAGAACAGTGTCGTGAACGCCAGTCCGTAGACGGTGTGCACGAGAATCAGTCCGGCGAGAGAGCTCGCGATCCCGAGCTGCCCGAGCACCTGGGACATCGGCAGCAGAAAGACCTGGTAAGGCACGAAGGCACCGAGCAGGAGCATGCCGAAGATCAGGTTGGCACCGCGAAAGCGCCACTTGGTCAGCGCATAACCGGCAATCGCACCCATGGCCGTCGACAGCGCCACGGCGGGCACGGTGATCATCACGGAATTCCAGAAATACCCAGCGAGCCCGGTGCTCGCGCCGGCGCCGATCTGCGCCTGCGACCAGGCGTAACGCCAGGCATCCAGGGTGAAAGTGGCGGGCCAGTCCAGCAGACCGCCGGTACGGATATCCTCGAGCGTCTTGAACGATGTCGTGGCCATGATCCACAGCGGGACCAGGTAGTACAACGCCGCGAACACCAGCAGGGCGTACAGCGCGAAGCGCCAGCCGGGTGCGGTGTTGCCGGGGGCGCGGATATCACTCATTGCGGCCTCCCCGAAGCTCCGAGTACAGATACGGCACGATGATCGCCAGCACCGCGAAGAGCATCATCATCGCACTGGCCGCGCCCATGCCGAGGCGGCCGCGGGTGTAAGCGAAGGTGTACATGAATGTCGCCGGCAGATCGGTGGAATAGCCCGGCCCACCGTGGGTCATGGCCATCACCAGATCGAAGCTCTTGATCGCGATGTGCGCGAGAATGACCAGCGCGCTGAAGAACACCGGCCGCAGGCAGGGAATCACGATGCGGCGATAGACCGTGGGCAATGACGCGCCGTCGACCTGGGCGGCCTTGAAGACTTCGTCGTCGACCCCGCGCAGCCCGGCCAGGAACAGCGCCATCACGAACCCCGAGGACTGCCAGACCGCGGCGATCACGATGGTATAGATGGCCATGTTCGGGTCGACGATCCAGTCGAACTGAAAACCCTCGAAACCAAGACCGCGGATCACGCGTTCCAGACCGAGCCCGGGGTTGAGCATCCACTGCCAGACCACACCGGTGACGATCAGCGACAGCGCCATCGGGTAGAGGTAAATGGTGCGGATCGCCCCTTCGGCGCGCACGCGCTGATCGAGGAAGATAGCGAGTGCGAGCCCGATCGCCATCGAAAAGACGATGAACAACCCGCCGAAGAGGCCCAGGTTCTGCGCAGCCACCCACCAGCGGTCGTTGTTGAAGAGCTGGATGTACTGGGTGAGCCCGGCCCAGTCATAGTTGGGCATTAGCGTCGATTTCGACAGTGACAGCCACGCCGTCCAGCCGATGAAACCGTAGACGAAAACCAGCGAAGCGATGAACGTGGGCGCGACTACCAGCTTGGGCAGCCATCGCTCCAGCCACCGCCCGCCGCTTGGCGTTTGAGACATGCGTGTTCTCTCCTGGCGCGGGGGCCGGCGGGGCCGGCCCCCTGACGACGACCGCTCAGAGTCCGGGCTCGGCCGCAGCCACCGCGTCGGCAAGCTTCTGCGCGGCCTCTGAAGGACTCATCTCGGAGTTGTAGAACTGCGTGACGGTATCGAAGATCGCGCCCTGGGTCGCGGGGAATACCGCCATACCGTGGGCCATGCTCGGCAGCAGGGAGCCGCTGTCGGCGGAGGCCTTGAACGTATCCATGGCCTGGACGGCGCAGTCGTCGAAGCCCTCCATGGACATGTCCGTGCGCACCGGAATGGACCCCTTGGTGGTATTGAACAGGCGCTGGAACTCGGGCTCCATGATGGTTTCGGCCAACGCCATCTGCGCGGCACGGTCATCGCCGGAGACCTGGAACATCACGAAACTGTCGATATTGAACAGGAACGCATCTTCCGTACCGGGGAACGCGCGGCAGACGTAGTCCTCGCCAGGTTTCTGCTCGGCGCTGATGAATTCGCCCTTGGCCCAGTCGCCCATGACCTGCATGGCGGCTTCGTCCTCGATCACCATTCGGGTGGCGAGATTCCAGTCACGACCGGCAGCGTTGGGATCGGTGAACCCCTTGAACACCCGCAGGCGACGGAAAGCCTCCTGCATCTGCTCCCCGGACAACGCCTCCGGCGACTGCTCGATGAACGCCCGCCGATAGAGGTCAGCACCGCCCACCCCATAGACCAGCGTTTCGAACACGGTGGATTCCTGCCATGGCTGGCCGCCCTGAGCCACCGGCGTGAAACCGGCCTCGCGGATCTTCTCGGCGGCGGAGACGAACTCCTTCCAGGTACCGGGGATCTCGACCCCCGCCTCCTCGAAGACGTCCGGGTTGGCCCACAGCCAGTTGATACGGTGGACGTTCACCGGTGCCGCCACATACTGGCCGTCGACCTTCATGACGTCGGCGACCACTTCGGGCAACAACTCGTCCCAGCTCTGCGTCGACGCCACTTCGCTCAGGTCGGCGAGCACACCAAGGTCGCCCCACTGCTGAATGGCGGGTCCCTTGATCTGGGCGGCACCCGGCGGATTGCCGGAGATCACCCGGGACTTGAGGGCAGTCATCGCGCTCTCACCGCCACCGCCGGCAACGGCGAAGTCCTCCCACTCGTGGCCCTTGGCCTCGAGCATGTCCTTCAACTCGTTCACCGCCGCGGCCTCGCCACCGGAGGTCCACCAGTGGAGCACCTCCACGGTTCCGGCATGGGCGGCACCGGCGGCGAACGCGCCAGCGAGCGCGAGGGCTTTGGCACTTCTGGTCAACGACCTGGTCATCATCAACTCCTCCTCGATGAGCTGCCTGTCCGCACGGACACGCACCGCGCTAGGCGATACCATCCGCCACGGGCGAGGCGATAGGGTCCGGTACGCACTGTTGAGGGTAGTGCCTGTGGCGTTACCGTCACGTAACAATTGGGTGCAGCGTCTGCTTGACAAGAGGGGATAGCCGGGTTTTCATCGCGGGTTACCTTGAGCCTCTTGGGTTGCCGCGGAGGAGCGCTCATGCAACGAGAGCCGACGGTTGGCGCCTGTCTTGCCCGTCCGGTCTTCGATCACCTCGTCAATAACGGGCACGAACCCGAGCGGATCACGCGCGTCACGGGCGTGGAGCGTCATCATCTCGACCGCCCCGACATTCGGCTACCCCAGGACCGCCTGGTAGCCTTGTTTCGCGAGGCGTTCGCTCAAAGCGGCGACCCGGCCTGCCAGATCACCATTAACGGCCGTAACGGCCCGCGGGCGATGGGAGCTTTCCATACCCTGCTGCTCGCCTCGCGAAACCTGCGCGAGCTCATCGAGACCGCCTGCCGCCTGCACTGTTTTCTAGGCGAGCGCGACACCTACAGCCTGGTGGAAGGCCCGGCCACCGCCGCTTTCCGTTACACCATGGACACGGACAACACCAAGCTGACCGCGCAGCAGGCAGAGGCGAATCTCTCGGCGATGATGGCCATCTTCCGCGAGTACACCCGGGGCGAGTTCCGCGCGCGACAGGTAAGCTTCACGGTACGCCCGCCACGACGTACCAGAGCCCACGAGCAGTTCTTCGCGAGCCATCTGCGCTTCGATGCCGGGCACAACGCGATCGTCTTCGACCGGGAGCTGCTCGACGCGACACGGGAGGATTATCAACCGACCCGCCGCGAACGCCTGCTATCGCAAGTCGAAGGCATGCTCCGGGAAGGCCTCGGTGACCCGTTCGTCATGGACGTGGTCGCGCGTATCCGGGCGGCGCTGGAACGCGGTGAGCTCGACATCAATGCCGTAAGCGCGGAATTGCACATGAGTCGCTGGACGCTCACCCGGCGCCTGCGCCGCCACGGCACCACCTACCAGGCGCTGGTCGACCAGGCCCGCCGGGACATCGCCCGGCGACGCCTTGCCAGTGGCGAACACTCCATCAGCGAAATCGCCTACGAGCTCGGTTATGCCTCGCCGGGGAGCTTCAGCCGTGCCTTCCAGGGCTGGTTTCAGCTCTCACCGAGCGCCTACCGCCGGACCCACGGGCCGGGATAGGGGGCGTTATCAAGCTCAAAGCCGCAAGTGCCAGGTTGCGAGCGGCAATGGCAGCACAACTGCCAACTCGCCACTCGGGACCGGGCTCCGGGGCTTGGCACTGAGCGGCTACCCCGTCGCGGCAGTGGCATTGTCGCGCTGGGCTTCGCCACCGAAGAGGTCAGTGAGGCGCGGTAAAAAACGGCCAAGCTCCAGGGTCATGATGGAAAAATCCGCATCGAAGCGCTCCGCGGCGCTTTCAGGCGTGTAGTCCTCGTTACCCTCCTGGACGACATCGAGGAACTTCAGGCGCTTGATGGAGAGATCGGCGTCGAGCACGAAGCTCATGCGCTCGTCCCAGGTGAGCGCGAGACGACGCACCAGCTTGCCGGCCTTGATGTGCGCCGATATCTCCCCCGAATGCAGATCCAGGCGCTTGCAGCGTACCTCCGCACCCTCGTTCTGCGGATCCTCGAACACCGCCTCGTCACCGAGTTCGACATCCGCCGGCTCGCTTTGCTTCACCAGCCAGTCGGTCATGATCGGCTGTGGATTTGAATCCGTGGCGAGCGGCTGGATCGGTAGCGTTCCCAGGCAGGCGCGGAGCAGCTCGGTCAGCTCCTCGGCCTGCCGCCAGGTGCTCGTGTCCACCACGAGGTAGCCGTTGCGCGTATCGATCCAGGCATACAGACGCTTCGAGCGCGTGAACGCCCTCGGGAGCAGCTCCAGTGTGATCTCCTCCTTGAGGCGGTTTTTCTCCTTGCGCCCCAGCTTGCGGTACTCCGCTTCCTCGCGTTCGGCGACACGTTCGTCCAGCGTCTCCCGAATGACCGCCGCCGGCAGCAGACGGGACTCCTCCTGCAAGCAGACGAGGAACTGACCGCCTGCGGCGTGCACCAGGCTCTCGCCACCCGGCAACGGCGCCACCCAGCCGCGTGTGACCTGCTCCGTGCGGCCCACCGGTTGGAAGGCGAACTCGGCGAGCCGCTCGGCGAGCTCTTCGGCGGAGTGCTCGAAGCGCTGGTTGAGGCGATAAATGCTCAGATTCTTGAACCACATACGGAGATGCTCACTCCTGCCTACACGGGATCAGGCCACGTTCAGGGCCCGGCATATGGATGAAACACGACGCACGCCATGAGGACGCCAAGAACCCGCCGCACCGACAAGGACACCATACGTCAGTCGTCACCGCGGTGATCTTCAACCCAGTGTGAAGCCTCGTGCACCTTGTGTCCCGCGACGATACGCGCGGTGCAGCGCTACTGCAGCCGCTCCCGCGCGGCGAGTGCACGGCGTGCGGCATCCTCGCCATCGTCGCCGAAAGCGGTGATGTGCCCCATCTTCCGTCCCGCACGCGCCTCGGCCTTGCCGTAGAGATGAAGCTTGACCAGCGGATCGCTCAGCGCCGCTGCCCAGTCGGGCTCGCCACCCGCCCAGAGATCACCGAGGAGATTCACCATCGCCGCCGGCCGCAACAGCTCGGTGCTGCCGAGCGGCAACGCGCAGACCGCGCGCACCTGCTGCTCGAATTGCGACACCACGCTGGCGTCGAAACTGAAGTGGCCCGAGTTGTGCGGGCGCGGTGCCAGCTCGTTGACGAGCAGGTCACCGTCGCGGGTGACGAAAAACTCCACGCAGAGCACCCCCACCACCTCGAGCGCCTCGAGGATGCCGCGGGCAATGGTGACCGCCTCGTCGTTGCCGTTACCGGGCAGTTGCACACCGGGAATGGAAACATCGAGGATGTGGTCGCGATGCCGGTTCTCGGTCACCCCGTAGTGCGCGAATTCGCCGTTCGCACCGCGAGCGGCAACCACACTCACCTCACGCTCGAAATCGACGAAAGCTTCGAGAACGGCCTCGGTGGCGCCGATTGACCGCCACGCCTCGTCGGCCTCCGATGGTTCGCGGATTACCGCCTGGCCCTTGCCGTCGTACCCGAACCCGGCGGTCTTCAGCACTGCCGGCGTACCGATACGCGCCAGGGCACCATCCAGTGCATCACGATCGCGCACGTGCTCGAACGCGGCGGTGGGAAAACCGTGGCGCGCCAGCGCCGTCTTCTCACGCAGGCGGTTCTGCGTGGTATGAAGCACCTCGCCGCGGGGGCGAACCGGCCGCAAGCGGGCGGCGGACTCGGCGGCGGCGAAGGGCACATTCTCGAACTCGAACGTGACCGCATCCACTTCACGGGCGAAACCGGCAATGGCGTCCAGGTCGTCATAATCCGCAACCCATTCGCAATCGGCCACCTGCCCGGTGGGCGTGCCCGTATCGGGAGAAAGGGTATGCACACGGTAACCCATACGCCGGGCTGCGATGGCGAACATGCGCCCCAGCTGGCCGCTGCCGAGCACACCGAGGGTCGCCCCGGGCAGGATGGGATCGTTGTGTCGTGTCATGTCATCGGCTCTCGCATCGTTCATCGACAGCCCGGAAGCCACCACCCCGGCTCCGTGTCGGACCGACCGGCCCCCACGCGGCGCCGCGCTTCAGAGCTTGTCCGCCATTACCTTGCGCGCCTGCTCTTCGCGAAAGCGCTCCAGCGCGTCCCGCAGCGACGGCTGCTCATTGGCGAGGAGAGCGACAGCGAACAGCGCGGCATTGCGCGCACCCGCACGGCCAATGGCGAAGGTTGCCGTCGGCACGCCGCCCGGCATCTGTACGATGGACAGCAGCGAATCCATGCCCTGCAGCGCACGGCTCTCCACCGGCACGCCGAGCACCGGCACTGTCGTCTGTGCCGCCACCATGCCCGGCAGGTGCGCCGCCCCGCCGGCTCCCGCGATGATCGCCTTGAGACCGCGACCGGCGGCCTCGCCAGCGTACTCGCGCATCAGATCCGGCGTGCGATGCGCCGAGACGATCCGGCATTCGTGGGGTACGGCGAAGTCCGTGAGGACTTCGTCGGCGTGACGCATGGTCTCCCAGTCGGACTTGCTGCCCATGATCACGCCCACCAGGGGCGGTGTTTCACTCATGGCTCATCCCCTCGCGAACAAAGCCGCGGATTTTACCATCGCCATGGCCCCGACGCGGAGCGATTCGAGGCAACTACGTGTCCATGCGGCGGCGTATACGTCCGCCACCCATCGGAAAAACGTCGCATGCCCGGTTCATCGTCCGTATTCGCGCTATAATCCACTCGTCGGTCAATAGGGCGACGGAGCGTGAAGTGGACCTCAACAGCGCCTTCAATGCGGGGTTGCGCGGACTGCAGTCGGCACAGCACAGTGCCACACGCAGCGCCGAGGTGGTTGCGCGGAAAAGCGGCAGCCTCGCGGAGAGCGAGACGATCGAGACCGCACTCGTGGAGGCTGCGACCGCCCAAACCCAGGCCTCGGCCGCGACGAACGTCGTTCGCGCCGCCGACGAGACACTCGGCAGCCTTATCGATACGCGCGCCTGAATCTTCGCACACCCGCTTTTACCCCGCCTTGCGCACGTAGAACGTATACACCCCCTCATCCTCGCTGTGCGCCACGAGGTGATGGCCTGTCTTGTCGCAGAAGGCGGTGAAGTCGATCACCGAATGCGGATCCGTCGCACGCACGCGTAACACGGTACCCGGCGCCAATGGCACCAGCTCCTTCTTCGTCTTCAGCACCGGCAACGGGCAATTCAACCCGCGCACATCCAGATCGGCATCGAATTCGGCAGTCATGGATAGCCTGGTCACGTTATAATCGCCCAATTTCCGGATCGGCATTGTAACCGAGCCGAATCTCTGACATCAGACTCACGCATCCAGAGGCAGACCATGGCACGACACGAGGAACGCCACCAGGATTACGACCCGCGCCCGGTAACCGACAGCGAGCTGCGTGAGGAATACAGCCGCGAAGAAGTCGAGCGCTGGCGCGAGGAAGCCGACCGCAAGCACGGCGAGTGGTTCACCGTTCTCAACAACGACTACGGGAAGGACTGACGCGGTGACCGCCCCCCTGGCACTGCGGCTTCACGCGGTGCTGCTGCGTGAAGGCCCGGCGGCGAGGCAGCGCTGCGAACTCTACCTGAACCGTCTGTCACCATACGGCCCCTGGCAGGTGCAGACCTATGCAGGCACCGACGGCCACCACCCCGAGCGCGCCTCGCCGCAGGAGCCGGTCGACCGGGAAGCGCGGGCGCAGTTCGTCGCCGAATCCATCGAGGCGGCCCTGCGTCGCGACGGCTACCGCCGAGTGCATGGCGCACCCGCCATCTGGCACCTGCGGGCGCTACACGACGCCCGCGATGCCACGCAACACATCGATCCGCACCAACGCCTGGGCTGAGATCGGGCAGGGCCGCACCGCGGCGAACCAAGCTCTGATATCCTCCGGAAAACGGCCAACCGGGGAGAAACCGTGCAAGAAGCCAAGATCCTGCTGCCGGAATCGGAGCTCCCGACACACTGGTACAACGTCATCGCCGACCTGCCGACGCCACCGGCGCCGTACGTCGGGCCCGACGGGACCCCCGTGCCACCCGAAGCCATGGCGGCGATCTTCCCCCCGGCCATCATCGAACAGGAAACGAGCACTCAGCGCTGGATTCCAATTCCGGAACCGGTGCGTGAGGCACTGCGACTGTGGCGGCCGGCGCCGCTCATCCGCGCCCACCGCCTGGAGGCGGCGCTGCAGACGCCGGCGAAGATCTTCTTCAAGTACGAAGGCGTCTCGCCGGCCGGCTCGCACAAGCCGAACTCAGCGGTCGCTCAGGCCTATTACAACCGCGAAGCGGGCATCACCCGGTTGACCACCGAGACCGGGGCCGGCCAGTGGGGAAGCTCGCTGGCGCTCGCCGGCAGCCTGTTCGATCTGGACGTGCGCATTTACATGGTCCGGGTGAGCTACGAGCAGAAACCGCACCGCCGCTCGATGATGCAGACGTGGGGCGGTGAAGTGATTCCGAGCCCCTCGACGCACACCGACACCGGACGCAACGCACTGGCCGCCGATGCGGACAACCCCGGCTCGCTCGGCCTCGCGATCTCGGAAGCGGTGGAAGAGGCCGCCGGGCGCGCGGACACCAATTACGCCCTGGGATCGGTACTCAATCACGTATTGCTCCACCAGACCGTGATCGGCCAGGAGGCCAAGCGGCAAATGGAACTCGCCGGCGCCTACCCGGATGTCGTACTGGCACCCTGCGGGGGCGGCTCCAACGTCGGCGGCATCATGTTCCCGTTCCTTGCGGACAAGGCAGCCGGCCGCGAGATTCGCCTGGTGGCCGTGGAACCGGACTCCTGCCCTACCCTTACGCGCGGCCACTATGCTTATGACTACGGTGACAGCGCCGGCCTCACACCGATCATGAAGATGTATACCCTCGGCCATGACTTCATGCCTCCGGGTATTCACGCCGGCGGCCTGCGCTATCACGGCGACTCGGCTCTGGTGTCACAGCTTTACGATCAAGGGGTGCTGGAAGCCGTGGCGGTGCCCCAGCTCGCCACCTTCGAGGCGGGGGTACTGTTCGCAAGGACCCAGGGCATAATCCCGGCGCCGGAATCGAACCACGCGGTGCGCGGCGCCATCGACGAGGCTCTGCGTGCCAAGGAGGAAGGCCGCGAGCGCACCATCCTGTTCACGCTCTCCGGTCACGGACACTTCGACATGGCGGCCTACGACCGCTACTTCGCCGGAGAGCTGGAAGACTACGAATACCCGGAAGACGCGATAACCCGGGCACTGGGCAACCTGCCAAGGATTTCGACTTAGGCAGGAAAAGCCCGCACCGACGGAACCCGCGCCAGACGAGAAGATCCACCGCCCATGCCCGCTGATGGTTACCCGTCAGCGGGACACCGCGGCAAGCACGAAGTCAGGCGGCGCATAACGCCGCCCAAGGGTGGATAACGACGCTGCTCAGGCGCCGGCCGCCTCATCCAGGCCGCAGTTGTTCTTCTCGAGCACACGCTCGGCCCGATAGCTCGAACGCACCAACGGCCCCGACACGACTTCCAGAAAGCCCTTACCCAGCCCCCACTCGCGATACTGGGCGAACTGCTCGGGCGTCACGTAACGCTCCACGGGCAAGTGATTCACAGTAGGCCGCAGGTACTGACCGAACGTGACGATATCCACGCCGATTGCACGGAGATCGTCCATGGTCTCGCGGATCTCCTCATCGGTCTCGCCGAGCCCCACCATCAGGCTCGTCTTTGTGAGCACGTTCGGGTTGTGCCGCTTCGCGTGGGCGAGGACATCCAGCGTTCGCTCATAACTCGCGCGGGGATCGCGTACGGGATGCGTGAGCCGGCGCACGGTCTCCACGTTCTGCGCGAAAACCTCCAGCCCCGCATCCACCACGCGCTCAACGTACTCGTGCACCCCTTTGAAGTCCGGCGTAAGCGCCTCCACCGCCGTTTGCGGCGTGCGCGCCTTGATCGCACGGATGCAGTCCGCATAGTGCGCGGCACCACCGTCCTCAAGGTCATCACGATCCACCGACGTGAGCACGATGTACTTGAGATCCATCAGCTCGACGGTTTCCGCGCACTGCTCGGGCTCTTCCTCGTCGAGCCAGCCCTTGGGGTTACCCGTATCCACTGCGCAGAAACGGCATGCCCGCGTGCAGGTATCGCCCATGAGCATGATGGTGGCCGTACCATGCCCCCAGCATTCACCGATATTCGGGCACATGGATTCCTCGCACACGGTGGCGAGGCGATGTTCGCGCACGGTGCTCTTCACCCGCTGGTAAGCGCTGCCGGTGGGAATCTTCACCCGCAACCAGTCGGGCTTGTCGCCACGCGCGACCGGAGCAGCGTGCCGACTCGCCTTCACACCGTTCTTCACGGCCCGAATGCCGTGGTCCTTCTCGACCTTGGAACCACTGACGACGACGGGAATACCCTTGAGTTCACTCATACTTGCGATCCCGCACTATGTGCCTGTGCCCGGAGTGTAACAGGGTCAAAGGAGTTGAAAGCGACAAGTTTCAAGTAAAAGGTCGCGCGACGAACCCGGTCGCGGTGTGCACAGCATCACTCGATGAACCGGCGGTGAACCTTGTGGTGGGGTCCTGGGTGGGGGGGGTGGCCTGGGGCAACCGCCCCAGGCAACAAGCCAAGATCCAAAAACAGCAAGTGCCAAGCCTACCCCGCACCAGTGAGTCGCACGACTGTTCTTCGTGCGACTTTCAACCTGCGACTTGCCACCTTCAACTCACCCTCGGTGGTAATTCGGCTCCACGAAAGGCGGATTGGCGACCACTACCGGAACCTCGCGCCCACGTACGATGGCGACGAGGCGGGTACCCTCTTCCGCGAGCTCGCTGGCGACGTAACCCATGGCGACCGGCGCACCCACGCTCGGCCCGAAGCCGCCGCTGGTGACGGTGCCGATACGTTGACCGTCCCCGTTCTGCAGCTCCGCACCCTCGCGCACCGGCGCCCGCCCTTCCGGGCGTAGACCGACTCGGCGTCGCGAGACGCCTTCCTCGAGCTGCCGGGCGATGACGTCCGCCCCGGGAAAACCGCCCTCACGCTTGCCGCCGGGGCGACGCACTTTGGAGATCGCCCAGGTGAGGCTCGCCTCCACCGGGCTCGTCTGCATGTCCATATCGTGGCCATACAGGCACAACCCCGCCTCCAGGCGCAATGAGTCGCGGGCGCCGAGCCCGACCGGCTCCACGGCGTCGTAGGCAAGCAGGCGCCGCGCCAGTGCCTCCGCGGACTCGGCGGGCACGGAGATTTCGAAACCGTCCTCGCCGGTATAGCCCGACCGCGTGACGAAGCACTCGACACCGTCCACCGTGAGGCTGCGACCGTCCATGAAGACCATGTCGCGACTCTCCGGCGCGAGCTCGGCCATGATGTCGCCGGCCGCCGGCCCCTGCAGGGCGATCAAGGCTCGGTTGGCGAGCACCTCGACCTGGAACGTCGGCTCCAGATGTGCCTTCAGGTGGGTGATATCGGCGTCCTTGCAAGCGGCATTGACCACCATGAACAGGTGATCGCCGGCATTGCAGACCATGAAGTCATCGCGGATGCCGCCCGCATCGTTGGTCAGCAGGGTATACCGCTGCCGCCCCTGCTTGAGGGCCACGAGATTGCCGGTGGTCAACCCCTCCAGGGCTTCGGCAGCCCCCTCGCCGTAAATGCGCACCTGCCCCATGTGGGAGACGTCGAACAGCCCCGCTCGCTCACGGGTGTGCTGGTGCTCCTTGAGGATGCCTAGCGGGTAGCGAACCGGCATGGCATAGCCGGCGAACGCCACCATGGTCGCGCCCAGTTCCCGGTGCAAGCCGTCCAGCGGAACTCGGGCGAGCTCCTGCTCCTCCTGTGCTGTCATGCCTGGGCCCCCTTTCGGCCATGGGTCTGCTCGTCGTCGTCCATGTAGACGTCCATGGGCGGGCAGCTGCAGACGAGATGGCGATCACCGTAGACGTTGTCCACACGCCCCACCGGCGACCAGTACTTCGTGTGACGCAGTCCGGGCACAGGGAACGCACCAGTCTCACGGCTGTAACGGCGATCCCACTCGCCAGCGAGGTCGAGTGTCGTGTGCGGTGCGAGGCGCAACGGGCTCGTGTCGGGCTCCATCCGGCCTGCTTCGATCTCGCGGATTTCCTCGCGAATGCCGATCATGGCCTCACAGAAGCGATCGATCTCCGCCAGCGATTCGCTCTCCGTTGGCTCGATCATCAGGGTGCCCGCAACCGGGAACGACATGGTCGGCGCATGGAAGCCATAGTCGATCAAGCGCTTGGCAACGTCATCCACGGTGATGCCGGTGGCATCCTTGATCGGGCGCAGATCGACGATGCATTCATGGGCGACCAGACCGTCCGGACCCGTGTAGAGCACCGGATAATGGTCGCGCAAACGCGCAGCGATGTAGTTGGCGTTCAGGATCGCCAGCTGCGTCGCCTCGGTCAGCCCGCGCTCGCCCATCAAGCGCATGTAGGCCCAGGAAATGGGCAGAATGCCCGCACTACCCCAGGGGGCGGCCGCCACCGGCGGCACCTTGGCCTCGGGGTCGCGATGGCGGTGTCCGGGCAGGTACGGCGCGAGGTGCGCAGCCACGCCGATGGGTCCGACCCCGGGACCACCGCCGCCGTGGGGAATGCAGAAGGTCTTGTGCAGGTTGACGTGGGAGACGTCGCCGCCGATTTCGCGGAGGCTGCACAACCCGACCATGGCATTGAGGTTCGCGCCGTCGATATACACCTGCCCGCCGTGCTCGTGCACCACTTGGCAGACTTCGCGAACGTCGCGCTCGAACACCCCGTGAGTCGACGGATACGTGAGCATGATCGCGGCGAGACGCTTGCTGTGCTCGGCCGCCTTCTCGCGGAGGTCACTCAGATCCACGTTGCCGTCGCGGTCGCAATGGACGACGACGACACGCATGCCAGCCATCTGCGCCGACGCGGGGTTGGTGCCGTGGGCCGAGCTCGGAATCAGGCAGACGTCACGCTCGGCCTCGCCGCGGTCGGCATGGTAGCCGCGAATCGCCAGCAACCCGGCGTACTCACCCTGAGCACCCGCATTGGGCTGCAACGACACCGCGTCGTACCCGGTAACCGCGCAGAGCATCCGCTCCAGATCGGCGAACAGCTCGCGGTACCCCTGCGTCTGATGCGCCGGCGCGAACGGGTGAACGCCGCTGAAAGCCTGCCATGAGACGGCAATCATCTCCGTGGTCGCATTGAGCTTCATGGTGCAGGAGCCCAGCGGGATCATGGCCCGGTCAAGCGCCAGGTCCTGATCGGAGAGCCGGCGCAGGTAACGCAGCATCTCCGTCTCGGAGTGATAGCGGTTGAATACCGGGTGCGTGAGGAAATCGCTCTCACGCGTGAGCACCGTCGGCAGCGCATCGGTGACCGCGCCATCCAGCGAGGTCACCTCCGGCACGGCGCGGTCACCGGCGAACACGCCCAGCACTGCGGCGACGTCCTCGCGGGTGGTCGTCTCATCCAATGAGATGCCGATACGGCCGTCGGCGAGGGGGCGGAGGTTGTAACCGGCGGCTTCGGCATCGGCGAGCAGCCGCTCCGCGTTCGCGCCAGCCTCCACGGTGATGGTGTCGAAAAACGTCTCGGTGGCCACTGTCCAGCCAAGCTGCTGCAGCCCCGCGGAGAGGATACCGGTCAAGCGGTGTACGCGGCGGGCGATTCGGGTCAGCCCCGCGGGACCGTGGTAAACGGCATACATGGCCGCGATCACCGCAAGCAGCGCCTGTGCGGTGCAGATATTACTCGTCGCTTTCTCGCGCCGGATATGCTGCTCGCGAGTCTGCAACGCAAGGCGATAAGCCGGATTGCCCCGCGCGTCCACGGACACGCCGACCAGCCGCCCGGGCAGCGAGCGCTTGTGCTTGTCGCCCACGGCGATGAACGCTGCGTGGGGCCCGCCAAAGAACAACGGCACACCGAAACGCTGGGCGCTGCCCACGACCACGTCAGCTCCCATCTCGCCGGGGGGCGTGAGCAGGGTGAGCGCGAGCAGATCGGTGGCCATGACCACCATTGCACCGGCATCGTGCGCCGCCGCCACGGTGGCGCGGTGATCCCGGATCTCGCCATTGGTGTCGGGATACTGCAGCAGCACGCCGAAACACG
Organism: uncultured Ectothiorhodospiraceae bacterium; assembly: GCA_964530405.1. Classification (GTDB taxonomy): domain Bacteria; phylum Pseudomonadota; class Gammaproteobacteria; order Nitrococcales; family Nitrococcaceae; genus Arhodomonas. Next base: position 8,330 of record CAZHBN010000024.1, on the reverse strand, counting down.
CCTGTTCCGGGAGCAACGTGGCCGGATCGCCGACGATCACCTCGATCCCGAGCGGTTCCGCCCGCCCCTTGAGCACGTCGATGGTCTGCGGATGGCAGTCGGGATCGACGAGGAACGTGGCACTCTTGCTGCGGCGATTGACGCGATGACACAGCGTCATCGCCTCGGCGGCGGCCGTCGCCTCATCGAGCAGCGAGGCATTCGCGATCTCCATGCCCGTGAGATCGCTCACCATGGTCTGGAAATTGAGCAGAGCCTCGAGCCGCCCCTGTGAGATCTCCGGCTGGTAAGGCGTATAAGCAGTGTACCAGGCCGGGTTCTCGAGAACGTTGCGCTGGATGACGGTGGGCGTATGGGTATCGGCGTAGCCAGCACCAATCAACGAACGCTTGACCACGTTACGATCAGCCATGGTCCGCAGTTCCGCGAGCGCCTCCGCCTCGTTGACGGGCTCGTCCAGCGCGAGCGGCTTCGCCAGGCGGATGTCAGCGGGCACCGCACGGTCGATGAGGGTCTCGATATCCGGTAACCCGAGAGCCCCGAGCATGGCCGCCCGGTCTTCGGCCGTGGGACCGTTGTGCCGGGGGACGAACGCGTCGTGGTCCTCGAGCTCGCTGAGCGGGGTGCGCGTCTCGTTCATGGGTCGCCTCGTCATACTGCAGCGGCGACTGCGCCGCCGTGAAAGATGGTCACGATAGTCAACCCTAGGCCGCACAGAGGAATTTGTTAAATCAATAGTCTCAATGTGCGCATAAAATCTGCAAATTTATCGTCAAACCCGGCTCTCGAGGTTCGTCGCCATGTGCGCCACGAGGGCATTGATCGTCTCAGGCGCTCCGTCGTGGTCGTAGTGCAGGCGCACCTGTACCGGCGGCAACGCCGGCAGACAATGGTTGCGACTGACCACGTGCATCCCCTCCGGCACGATACTGCGAGCCAGCACGGTGACACCGAGGCCGGCCAGCACGCCGGCCCGGATGCCCCCGAAGCTCGCACAGGTGTACGCCACCCGCCATGGCACGTCGGCCCTTTCCAGGTGCTCGAGGATGCGCGCGCGGTAGACGCACCCTTCGGGAGCCACCACCAATGGGATCGGCGTACGCACATGACGATCGTGGCGCGGGCTCGTCACCCACACCAGCGGCTCAGTCCAGCCTTCACCGGCGGCCAGCGGGGTATCGTCGGCATGTAGCGCGAAGGCCACGTCCAGTTCTCCACGCTCCCGCCGCGTCAGCAGGTTCGTGCTCAGGTCACAGGTCACTTCGAGCGTGACGTTGGGGTGCGCTTCAGCGAACTTGCCGAGAATCTCGGGCAGAAAAGAGCTCGCGAACTCGTTCGGCACGCCCAGACGTATGCTGCCGGCAAGCGCCGGTTGCGCCATGCGCGCGATGGCCTCGCGGTTGAGCGCAAGAATCCGGCGCGCGTAGTCCAGTAACGTCTCCCCCGCCGCGGTTGGCCTCAGTCCACGCCCCTCGCGCCAGAGCAGCGGCACGCCCACGAGCTCCTCGAGCCGCTTCATCTGCAGACTCACAGCGGGCTGAGAACGTCCGAGTCGTTCGCCGGCGCGAGTGAAGCCCCCCTCGTCGGCGACAAGCACGAAGGTGCGCAGCAGATCGGTGGGAAGGTGCTCCATGTAGCCGTCCGTTCTCTGGTAACGATGCGTACCTGCATTATGACGGCTTATAGCTACAGCGAACTACCGTCGTCCCGACAAATGGATCCGGCGCTACACTCTGCGTTGCATGCCGTGGTTATCCGTACCTGGCCGCCGGAACAACTGTGATGCGGTGCCGCGGGGACGTTGTTCGCGTGTTACGGTCGACTCGCCCCCACGAGCGCAGAACGGGACGCGACCATGCAACCACCGGTCATCCGCCACGACCGCCGCCACCAAGTCGTCGAAGCAGTCGGAAAAGCCAACGACAGCCTCGACGAGACCGCTCGCCGCCGGAAGTTCGCGCGCATGGGTGAATCGCCCTACCGCTTCTTCAGGGGCACGAATCACCTCTACTGGCGCGACTTCTACGGCGACTGGCGTTTCGCACTGTTCGGCGGACGGCCGGAGACAGTGACCTGGCTGCAAGGAGACGCCCACGTCTACAACTTCGGCGCCTTCGGCGATCACTACGGCCGCGTGATCTATGGCATGGACGATTTCGACGACAGCGTCGTCGGCGACTATCAGTACGATCTCTGGCGGCTGGCCATCAGCGTCGTACTCGACTGCCGTACCCAGGGCTTCGGCGCCGGCAAGCAGCGCAAGGCGCTGGTGACGCTCGCCGAGGCCTATCTCGCCGCTGTCGGCGACCACGCAGACGGCGCGAATCCACCCACGGCCAATATCGAGACGACCGACGGCGAGTTGCACGACTTCCTCGAGAAGGTCGCCCGCAAACGCAGCCGCGCGCGCATGCTCGAAAAGTGGACCCACGAGCATCCACGTCGGGGGCGGATGCTGGCCACATCGTCGTCGAAAAAGCTGGAGGCGCTGGACCCGGGCACCCGCCGGCGACTTCGTGCGGCGCTGGAACGCTACCGCGGCACCCTGGCGGGTCGTCACGAAGACACGCCGGAAACCCATTTCCGGATCAAGGACGTTGCGCGTCGTCTGGGCGCGGGCACCGGCTCGCTCGGCAGCGAACGCTACTACGCCCTCATCGAAGGGGCGAGCCAGGGCGAACATGATGACGTCATCCTCGACATCAAGGAGCAGACCACTCCGGAAGCCTGGAACGTCATGCCCGCCGGCGAGCAACGCGAGTACGCCGTGGCCTTCGCCCACGAGGGAGAGCGCCACGCGTCAGCCTTTCGTGCCATCGCCTCTCACCCCGACGCCTACCTCGGGTGGCTGCAGATGCACGGCCGGGTGTTCTCCGTACGCGAACGCTCCCCTTTCAAGGACGACTTCCCCACTCATAAGCTCACCAAGGGGAAACAGTATCGCGCGATGGCTGCATGGTGGGGACGAGTACTTGCCTGGGAACACGTGCGCGGCAGTCACGCGCTCTCCCCCGACGACCCCACGGTGTTCGCGCAGGCCATTACACGCGCGACAGACGGTGACCGCCGCGATGCGTTTCTGCGCACCCTCGAGGCGCTGGCGTTCGCGTATGCCGACCAGACACGGCAGGATCACGCGTGGTTCGTGGAAGCGTTCGCGGCGGCCCGCGACGACGCGCCGGCCGCCGCGGCTACCGGAACCGGCTAAGCCGGCACCTCGGGATTGAGGCTATAGGTGCCGGTGAGTGACGCTTCGGCCAGCACATGGCCGGCGATTGCCCGGCGGACGTCCTCGCCGGTGAAGGCCCCGTCCACTTCAAGGCGCGGTACGTCGAGGGCGTACACGGTAAAGATATAGCGATGGGGAATCTCGTCATTCCAGGGCGGGCAGGGGCCGTCGTACCCCCAGTAGGTTCCAGCCAGCTCCGCGCTTCCGGCCAGGAAGTCCGTGTAGGTATTGACACCCGGACGTCCCTGGGGCGCCGTGTCCGCCGTCTTTCCGCCAGCGACCACGCCGTCGCTGTGGCTTCCCTCCGCGAGCTCACCGTCAGCGGGATCGACATCGACCAGAACCCAGTGGAAGAAGTCCGTGCGCGGCAGCGTCGCTGAGACGGATCGACCCTCCTGGTTGACGTCATCGGCGCTGGTGGGGGCATCCGGGTCATGGCAGATGACCGCGATAGAACGGGTACCTTCAGGCACGTCCGTCCACGCGATATGCGGACTGCGATTGGGCCCCAGCGCCATGTGCGTGTCGGTATCGGGAACACCGAATGCGTAGCGGGCGTCGATCGGGGTTGCGTCGTTGATACTGTCACTACGGATGCGCATGGCAGGTATCCACTCCCTGACGTGAATGAAGCTCGTCATCTCCCGCGAGTATGGGGACGACGACCGCTGATTCCCAAACGCCGCTGAATCACCACCCGGTCCGCAATGGCGGTCAAGACATTTCGCACCTCTGTTGTTTCGCGACAACACACTGTATCTATCTGGTTTAAATGCCTTTAAAGCCGCAAACAGGGGCTTTTTCGCAACGTGTGTCGTGCATGAGCTACAGAAACGACGGTTTCCCTGTGGCATCCGGGAAAGCGACAGAAAACAAATCATTCAAAAACAGATGGTTACATATTCCCCGAACGGTTGGCACGCATCATGCGGTACGAATCCGGGGAAACGTTAGCGAACACGGAGGGAACGCCCCATGAAACGGTATCTCATCACCGCCGCCCTCGCTGCCGTACCGTGCTTTGCGTTCGCGCAAGGGACAGGCAACGTGGGTCCCGAGGCCGGCGACCGCGAGTTTTCCATCTCCGGTACCGGCAGCAGTGACCAGGATTTCGACAACACCAGCGCGGGCGTCTCCGGCGAGCTTGGCTGGTATCTGTCGCGCGAGCTCGAAGTCGGCATCCGCCAGAGCCTCAACTTCACGGACATCGAAGGAGAGGACATCTCCAATGACGCGTGGAACGGCGCCACCCGCGGTTTCGCCGACTATCACTTCGGCAGCGGCGCCCTGCGCCCGTTTGCCGGCGCCAGCCTCGGCGGGATCTACGGCGACGGCGTCAACGACAGCGCCTTCGCCGGACTCGAGACCGGCCTGAAGTACTACGTCCTGCCCCGTACCTTCATTGTCGGCCGCGCCGAGTATCAGTTCTTCTTCGAGGATGCGGGCGATGCGGACGAAGGCTTCGATGACGGAGCCTGGGCATACGGTGTGGGTGTCGGCTTCAACTTCTGACCGCCACACCTACCGGACGGGGCCGCGGCTTGCCGCTGCGGCCCTTGTCGTCGCGGACTACACGAACAGGTCGCGAATGAACGGCAAGTAGCGGTCGAGCAACAGGACGGCGAACAGCGCCATCAGGTAGATGATGGAAAAACCGAATGAACGCATGGGCAGCGACCGATCGTCGCTTACCAGCATCGCCACCGCATAGTACAGATATCCCACCCCCAGAACCATTGCCCCCGCGAAGTACAGCCAGCCGCTCATACCCGTCGCGAAAGGCAGCGCCGTCACCGCTAGCAGCAGCAGCGTATAGAACAGCACGTGCCAGCGCGTGAACCGGTCGCCGTGTGTGACGGGCAACATCGGGATATCTACCTTCGCGTACTCTTCACGACGGTGGATGGCGAGGGCCCAGAAGTGAGGCGGCGTCCACACGAAGATGATCAGGAACAGCAGCAGAGCGTGGGGTTCGATGGTCCCGGTCACCGCGGTCCACCCGAGCACGGGCGGCGCCGCTCCCGCTGCACCGCCGATGACGATGTTCTGCGGCGTCGCGCGCTTGAGGAACATCGTGTAAATGAACGCATAGCCGATGAGCGAGGCGAACGTCAGCCCCGCAGTCAGCGGATTGACGAAGTAGTAAAGGATTGCAAGCCCGCTTACGCCGAGAGTCGCCGCGAAGACGATGGCATGCGGCAACCGGATATGCCCCGTGGGTATCGGCCGGCCGCGGGTACGCGCCATGCGCGCATCGATGCCACGGTCGACGAGATGATTAACCGCCGCCGCCGACCCCGCTGCCAGCGCTATCCCCAGGTTCCCGAGGGTCAGTGCGCGCCAGGGAACGATGCCAGGCACCGCGAGCAGCTCGCCCACAACCGCCGTGAATACCATGAGCGCCACGACACCGGGTTTGCACAGCTCGTAGTAGTCCCGCCAGTGCTGGATCAAATGGCGGTGCACCGGCAGATCCTCGCTGGAAACGGTGGAAGCTGTATGACTCATGACAGGCGTTTCGGCTGCGCGACGTGATTGAGCCCCACAAGGAGCAACAAGAGGATGGCTGCGCCTGCATTGTGCGCTACCGCCACGGCCAGGGGCAAGCTGAACCACACGTTGCTCACCCCCAACAGGAACTGAACAATGACCGCAACAGCGAGCGCCATTGCGAGCCGTCCCGCGGTCCGGCCATACCGGATCAATCCCGCCGCCACCCCCAGCAGCGCGACGAGCACGACCAGCGCACCAGCACGATGTACCAGGTGAATCGCCACCTTCGCCTCCCGTGCGAGGTGCGTACCGTACTCATAGTCGGGCCCGATGCCGTGCCACAACTCGAAGCCTCGGACGAAGTCGGCTTCCGCCGGCCACACCTCGCCCAGCGTGCACGCCGGAAACTCGTTACAGGCAAGGGCGGCATAGTTGGCACTGGTCCAGCCACCCAGCGCCACCTGTCCGGCGACCAGCAGGAGCGCCCCCAGCAGAATCGCCTGCCAGCGTCGCGACAACCCCTCCGAGTCTTCGCGGCCGGCGCGCAGCGTCTGCCACGCGAGCAGCGACAGCGTGGTCAGGCCACCGAGGAGATGGGCCATCACGATGAAGGGTTTGAGCTTCCAGGTCACGGTCCACATACCGAGCACCGCCTGGAATATGATCACCGCCACGAGCAACAGTGGCACCGCCACCGGCTGCCCCGGCACGTGGCGTCGCCGCCACGCGTTCACAGCCAGCGCGAAAACCATCAGCCCCAGGGCACCCGCGAAATAGCGGTGAATCATCTCCTTCCAGCCCTTGGCGGACTCGACCGGTCGATCCGGGTAGGCGGCATTTGCCTCCGCCACCGCCGACGGTGTCTCCGGGACACCGATCCGGCCATAGCACCCGGGCCAGTCGGGACAGCCCAGGCCAGCATCCGAAAGCCGCACGTAGGCCCCCAGCACGACCACGCTCAGTGCGAGCACTGTGGCGAGCAGGGAAAGCCGATAGAACCAGGATGATCGAGTCATGGGTCCACAAGCCTGCGTCGAGCGTTATAGAAGGAGACCGGGTCAATCAGTCGCTGGCGTCGCGCCTTTCTCGAGTTGCTGATACCGCTCCACCTGCTCCTTGGCAAGCTTGAGCAGACGCTCCATGTCGTCGAGCACCGCAGAGCCATCCACCTTCGACGGATACGCCATCATGCGAAAACCAAGGTAATCGACGACGACCAGCGGCGGCCCGCCCTCGACTTGCCCGGCGGATGCCGCCGCATTGGCGATCTCGGCGAGTGCCTCGGGCGGAACGGTCACGAGCTCGAGCGCAGGGAACCGGGCCGGTGGCCCCGGCGGGCTCGCGTAACGTGGCTGCAACAGCACCACCCGTACACGATCGGCATCCTTGTCGAGAGCGAGGCGCACGCGGCGGAGCTCATCGAGCAATGCAGCGCAGGTTTTGCCGCAGTCGCCCTCTACCGGTACGAGCCAGCTCCATTGCCCCCGGAACCACCTCGGCGTCAACGCCACACCATCACGCGTGTACCAGCCTTCGGTGTCCTGGCGCACCGGCGGCTGAATGAGTTCGCCGTGATTCGTGGTACCCGCCGGCCGCCAGTCGGTGACCACCATGGCCCAGGCGAGCAGCGCCGGCCCGAAGAACATCGCCGCGAGCGCGACCAGCTGTATCCGGCCCCTGCCGGAAGGTTTGTTGTCACTCATGAGTATTCCTGCGGCGGATATTGACCCCGACGTAAATCACCACCAGGGCCGTGGCGAGCGCGAACCACTGTGTGGCATAGCCGTAGTGCCGGCGCGGGCCGAAGCGCATCCCTGCGGGCTGGACCTGCTGCGCCACCTCGCCGGTCTCCAGCAGGTAGGGCGCGAGCTCGTAAGGCAGAGCATCCGCCATGGCCTGATAATCCAGATACTGGATCCGCCGCGGCCATTGTCCCTCACCGACATACGCAGCCCCGAGGCGTAACCCCACGGAAGGACCATCATCGATTCGGCCGGTCAACCGCCGCTCACCGCTACCGACATCGATATCGGGCAGGCGTTCGCGACGCACCGGCGCCGCGACCCAGCCACGGTCCACGAGAATCGCGCGGTCCTTTCCGGTCAGGCGCAGTGGCGTGAGGATGCGGTAACCTGCAACGCCGCCGCTCACCTGGTTGTCGAGAAGGAACTGCCGGTCGCTGTCAAAGTGGCCGCGCGCGCTCGCCCGGCGATGCATGGCGTCCTTCAGCGGCGGCATGCCCTCGTTGAGCACGAGCGGCGGCGCCTGGTTTGCCGCCGCGCGAGCATCGAGAATCGCCTGTTTTTCGTCGGCGCGCTCGAGCTGCCAGACTCCCAGTCCGATCAACATCGGAAGCAGAACGATCACTGCCAGCGACGGCCAGAGCGCCGGCCGGAACTCGAGAGCACCCACTTGCATATCCGCCTCACCGGGCCCCCGGGCACGCGTGGCGTACAATGGAGCTACCACGCAAACCGGAGATGACGATGGAAATCCTGATCAAGGGAGGGATCGTGCTGGCGCTGCTCGCGATCCTCGTCAGCCTGGGCTCCGGGCTCGTCTTCCTGGTCCACGACCGTAGCCAAACCCGGCGCACCATGAACGCGCT
>CAZHBN010000023.1:0-24784 GCA_964530405.1 uncultured Ectothiorhodospiraceae bacterium | reverse complement strand
CGTTCTCCTCGTTCACCGCGAGGGCGTAAAGGTTGACCCAGTCCAGCGCCGAGAGTGGATCCTGCAGGGAGGCCTCGGGGCGACGCGTGAGCCGCTGGAGCACCGCCGGAGCACGCCGGCGCACGTGCAACGGCCCCGGCAGCACCCCCTCATTGCGGCAACCCGCTTCCACGCACGCCTGCATGGCCTCCCAGATCCGCCGGAGACCGTCGCGGATCTCCTCGTCACCACGCCACACCCGTTCGTTCGCGAACATGATGTCGCTCACGTTCAGACCCTGATCTCGACAATGGGCGAGCAGCTCCGCAGCGGTGGAAAAGGGATAGGGCTGCTCGCTGGTATCGGCGACGATGCCCCCGGCATTGGCGGCACGCTCATCGAGAACGAAGCCACCGCCGACGGAATAGAAGACGCCGCTGCGCAACACCTCGCCTGCCGCGTCGTAGGCGGTGAAACGCATGCCATTGGGGTGGTGAGGCAGGCTGCCGCGCTTGTGCATCACCAGGTCGCGCCGCTCGTGGAAGCGCACCGGGTGACGGCCGAGCAGGTGAATGCGGTGATCACCGCGAATGCGCTCGACCCGCTCCGCGACATGCTCGGGGTCCACGGTTTCCGGCTGCGCCCCTTCCAGACCGAGCATCACGGCGCGATCGGACCCGTGCCCCCGACCTGTCAGCGCGAGCGACCCATAGAGCTCGGCCTTGACGCGGGCGGCTTGCGTGAGGATGTCGGCTTCCGACAGACGGAACAGGAACTGACGCGCCGCCTTCATCGGGCCGACGGTATGAGAGCTGGAGGGGCCTATGCCGATCTTGAACAGGTCGAACACACTGACCGCCATGGCACTCGCCTCCCCTTCCGGGTCGTGACGAATGCAGTATGACGCCGTCGCCCCCACTCCGCCGTTCTCCGGACGACTCACGCGTATCCGTGACCGCCGTTGCGGCAGTCACGGATACACGATAAGGCGGGTGCCGCATTCAGGCAGCGATGCGCGCGCCGAGATCCCGGGCCTGATCCACGTACCGCCCGGCGGCCGCGAAACCGCATAAGCGGCTACCGACGCGGAACTCCGCCAGGAAGTCACCCTCTTCGGCGGCCTCGACGAGCTGCGTTTCCACGGCACTTTGTCCTGCCGCCGCCACCACCGGCCAGACCGCCAGCGGAAGCGCGGGCGTCTTCACCCGGATCATACCCGGCACCGGCTCGAAACGATCCCCGCCACCGGCGATCGCCGCCGCCGCCGCAGCCGCCTGGGCACGTATGGGCTCGATGAACGAGAACACACGTCCTTCCACCTCGGCGCAATCGCCCAGCGCGTAGATGTCGGGATCGGACGTGCGCATGAAGCGGTCGGCGACGATTCCACGCCCAACATCGAGACCCGCATTACGCGCGAGCTCCGTCCGCGGCACCAACCCGGTTGCCGCGAGGACGACGTCCGTGGTCCAGTCCTCGTCGTTATCGAGGACCACCGTGGCACCATTGCCTGCCGGCGACAGGCGGTCGACTTCATGGCCCAAGTGAAAGGACACGCCCGCGAGCTCGAGCCGCTGCCGCAACCGCGCCCCGAGCTCTGGTGGCAACAACGCCGAAAGCACTTCTCGGGCCTTATCGACGACCTCGACACGATATCCCGCCGAGGCGAGATCGTTGGCGAATTCTAGCCCGATGAGGCCGGCGCCAACGAGCGTCACGTGGTGGCCGTCCTTCAACCGTTGCCGGAAGGCCTCGTAGTCCCAGAGGTGATTGACCGTCGTGACCATTCCCGGACGCTCTCCCGGGAAGGCGATCGGCCGCTGATCGGCACCGAGACAGAGCACCAGCTGGTCGTAAGGAAACCGGCCACGGTCGGTGAGCACCGAGCGGCGTCCCCGGTCGATGGCGACGAGCTCGGTGTCCGGCACCACCTCGATACCCAGCTCGGCGGCACGCTCGTGAGCATCCACCCGGGCCAGCTCCCGGCCGTCACGCTCACTGCGCAACGCCGTCGACAATGCCGGCTTGTGGTAGAACGCCGCGTCGCAACGAGCCAACATCGTTATCGGACGATCCGGGCAGGCACGACGCAGACGCTCGGCAACACTCCAGCCGGCAATTCCGGCACCGACCACGAGCACGCCGGCGTCCGCGTCGGCACCGCCCGCAACGGGTGCCGCGGGCGCATTCGCAGCCCCCTCCGGCGCCTCCGCCATCAATACCATGTCAGACTTGCGGGCGCCGCAGATCGGGCAAACCCAGTCATCGGGTATATCCTCGAAACGCGTCCCCGGCGCCAGCCCCGCTGCCGGATCGCCCTGGCGCTCATCGTAGATATAGCCACAATCCTCGCAGATATAGCGTCGATAGGGCTCGGTCATATTCGATACCTCCTGATATCCGGGGCCCTACCGGCGCAGAAGCCCGGCCCGGCCGAAGCTGTCGACGCCGTGCTGTGAGTCGAGAATACCGAGCTCGTCGGCGAGTTCCTCGAGCTCCGAGTAGTCCAGTCGGTCCAGCCGCCATTGCGCCACGTTGCGGCAATCGCGAATGATGCCCTCGTACCCGGGGAAGTCGATCTGCATGAGCATGGACTCCCAGACGTCGAGCTCCTGGTCCGCGAACCAGCGGACCGGCTTGGGCAGCACCTCGACGAAGAACGCCTTTTCCCGCTCACTGAGGCTGTGATAGATGCGCGCGGCGAGCGAACGGAAGATCTTGCTGTGCGCCAGCTCGTCCCGCCGGTGCGCATCAACCGTCAACCGGTTGAGCGGTTGAATGTGCCTGGCCGACGACAGTTGCGCCAGGTAGTCGCTAATGAACACCTCTGAGACGATTGCCGTGGCGAGTTGGACAACATGGCGCTGCCATTTTTCGGAATGACTTGCCATTTCGCGCTCCATTTCCCGAACCAGCGCGAATTCCGGCAGCTCACGCAGCCTCAGGTCACGGTTGTCCTCGCAGGAGCGCACCGCGTTATTGGTCAGCAGAATATGATACGCCTCGTCGGTCAGTGTTTCGCTGGCCGTAGCACGAATGGAGCCTTCATCCGCGCCGGGCAGGCGACGGTAGAGAAGATCGATACACGCCGGCCCGATGATCTGACTCTCGATGGCAATGGTTTTCTCGTTATAGGCGATCCATCCGCAGGAAAGTGCACGGCTGCGAAGCTCCGGCGGCGCCTCCCAGAAATCCGGGTGCTCATTGAATGGCAGCAGCTCCGGCAAGAAGTCATCCCGGGTGCGGTCGAACATCAGATCGACAGGCATTTCCTCTTCCTTGACCTGCGCCCGACGCCACCACTGCGATGACATCTGCCGCAGCATCGAAAGGCACGCCTCACCATCCGACGAACCCTCCCCGATGGGCATTGTCGCCTGGGTGTCGTCGTTGAGTTCCATGACGCTCATATGTCGCATCCCTCGATTGGTTGTCCCCCATAGCGGGCCCTAATTAGTGCACAGTGCACCAAAATGGTCCAATTCGTTATCGAGGCATAGCGATAAGATAAAGTGATCGAGCCGGGTACGAATCGAAACGCTCTGATTACCGGATAATCAACGTACAAATCGCGGGGTTATGTCGTCACTAACGAGATTGGATTGGGAACACGGCGCGGCGCCACTCTGCCGTGGCACCGAGTGACTATATAATGTCCCAACACGTTCCAGTCATTCCCGAAAAGGACTAATAGGCAAGCCAGCAACGCTGGAGCGGGACAAGTGTATTATGGATTCAATAGACAATTACAAGAAACGCAAATGTCACGAAAACGACGACGGGAATGCAGTGGCAATTCGTTGGTCCAATCACAGGTCGCGCCACATGTCAGCTATCCTGTCGAGCGCTCCGGCTAAGCGCGAGGACCGTGTGGTGTAGCGGGTCTACATGAGTAACGGGCAATGTCGCGAGAACGCCCGACACGCTCGCCCGAAGAGAGCGCACGTGCGGACCCGGCGGCGGCACAAGCGCTCTGACACGTGGCATGGCGCCGTGCCCGGACTAGTCGGCATCGAAACTCACGGCACCGATCGGGCGTCGACGGGGGGAGACATGATGGCGGAAGCGGTTGACAGGCAATGGGAGAGTGCGCACCGATGCCCCTTGCCAGAGGAGAGGCGCGGTCATCCCGACCGCGCCCGGCGAGGGGTGGTCAGGAGGCGCTGGCCGTCACGTCGGCGCGCGAACGCGCAAGCAGCCAGTTATCGAGAAAACGGAACATCCATGTGTTCATGGCCTCGAAGCGATCCTCACCGACCAGTATTGCATCAGTGGACTGCGTGAACGGGCCCGGAGCCAGATCGTCGGCGCAGTTTTCGGTGAGTGCTTTCGCGGTCTCCCGGTCCCATTCCATGTGGAACTGGAAGCCGGCGATCGGTCGACGGCGATGAACGAATCCCTGGTTCGCACAACCAGCACTGGCCCCGACCGGCACGCACCCCTGCGGAACCTCGAACGTATCGCCATGCCAATGCATGACCTCCAGCTCGCTGGGGAAATCGGCAAACCCCGGCAGCGCAAGCGCCTCGTCGGTGAACGACACCGGATACCATCCGATTTCGCGATGCGGCGCACCGTGGACGGCCGCCCCCATCACGTCCGCGAGGAACTGGGCCCCGAGGCAGACGCCGAGCACGGGCCGGTCCGCCTCGAGAGCATGCCGCAGCAGCGTCTTCTCGGGCCCCATCCAGGGATACTCGGCCTCGTCATGAACCCCCATGGGTCCGCCGAGAACGATGAGTGCATCGAACGCAGCCGGATCCGGCAGGGCATCGTTGCGATAGAGATGCGTGGTTTCGAGCGTGACGCCTCGCGCTTCCGCCCAGCGGGCGATACTAGCCGGCCCCTCGAAGGGCACGTGCTGAAGAATCCGGACTCGCATGGGGACCATCCTCCGTGTCGGGAAGCAATTCAGGCTAGCGGCAAAAAAGTATTACATCCAATATGTATTTCTACGTCAGGGATAACGACGGCTAATCATGGACCTTCGCCAACTCCGATATCTCATCGCAATCGCCGAAACCGGACACATGGGACGCGCTGCCGAGCGTGTCCACGTCACTCAACCCGCCCTTTCCCAGCAGATGATCCGGCTCTCCCGCGAGCTGGGCGCGCCGGTGTTCGAACGGCAAGGGCGATCCATCCAGCTGACCGCGGTCGGAACCACGCTTCTGCGCTTCGCCCGGGAAGTGGAGAAAGACCTGCGGGAGGCCTACTTCGCTATCGACGCATTGCGCGGCCTGGAACGCGGTCACGTCAGCGTTGGCGTGGTGCAGACACTCAACATGAGCCTGTTGCCCGCCACCATCGCGGAACTGACCTCTGCTCACCCGGGCATCGACGTCACCGTCCACGAGCTCTCCGGCCGTGCCATCGAGGACGGCGTGGCGGAAGGTCGCCTGGACATGGGCATCGGCTTCCAGCCACCGCGCCGGCGTGATCTGGACACGGAGCCGGTCCTGCGCGAACCGTTGACCCTGATTTGCCGGCGTGACCATCGACTGGCCGAGCACCAGAGCCTGGAGATCGCGGCCCTTGATGACATGCCACTGGCACTTCTCGCCAAGGGATTCGTGACCCGCCGCATCTGGGACGCCGCCACGCGCCAGGCAGGCATCCGGGTGCGCGCGCAGCTCGAAGCGGACACTGTCTCGGCGCTGCTGGCGACTGTTTCGCGGAGCAGCTGTCTGGCAACCGTTCTGCCACTGCTCGCGCTCACCGAAGACGACAGCCACCAGCTCACGCAGATTCCGCTCGAACGGCCGACGCTCACACGCGCGATCGCCCTGCAGTGGCGGCGCGGGAGCATGCACTCCCACGCCGCCGACCGCCTGGCCGACATCTTTCGCGCCACCGTACGAACGGCCCTTCCGGACGCTTTCAGGGTACAGGCCTCGCACGGTCAGGAGCCTCAGCCGTAAACCGGAAACGCCCGGCACAGGGAGCTCATATCGGCGGCAACCCGCTGGCGCACGGACTCATCGTCCGGGGCATCGAGAATGTCGCACAGACCGTTGGCGACATCGCCCGCCTGCGTTTCCCGGAAGCCGCGGGTGGTGATCGCCGGTGTCCCTATACGAATACCGGAGCAGCGGGTCACCGGCAGAGGATCGTTGGGCACGGCGTTCTTGTTCACCGTAATCCGGCCCTCCTCGAGCAGATCGCAGGCACGTCGCCCGTCGAGCCCGCCAGCGGCGACGTTCATGAGCACCAGGTGGTTATCGGTGCCGCCGGAGACGACGTCATAGCCACGCTCCAGAATCACCTCGGCCATGGTACGGGCGTTTGCGACCACCTGGCTCTGATAAACACGGAAGTCCGGCGAAAGCGCCTCGTGAAAAGCGGCCGCCTTGCCGGCAATGGCGTGCATCTGCGGCCCGCCCTGGAGACCGGGGAAGAGCAGCGAGTTGACCCGACGGGTGATATCGCTCTCCTCCCGTGCCAGCACGAGCCCGCCCCGCGGCCCCCTGAGGGTCTTGTGGGTGGTGGTCGTGACGAGATGCGCATGAGGCAACGGATCCGGATACAGGCCAGCCGCAACGAGTCCGGCGACGTGGGCCATATCCACGACGAAATAGGCGTCGACCTCGTCGCAGATCTCGCGGAAGACACGCCAGTCGATGGTACGCGAATACGCCGAGAAGCCCGCCGTGACGATTGCCGGACGATGACGATGGGCCAGATCGCGCACCTGATCGAAATCGATGCGACCACTGTCGTCAACGCCGTACTGCACGGCTCGGAAGAGCATTCCCGAGAAGTTGGGCTTCGCCCCATGGGTCAGGTGACCACCATGATCGAGGCTGAGCCCCATGATGGTCGCACCGGGAGCAGCGAGTGCGAGGTACGCAGCCGCGTTGGCCTGTGACCCCGAGTGCGGCTGCACGTTGGCATAGCCACAGTCGAACAGCCGCTGAGCCCGCTCGATGGCGAGGCGCTCGGCGACGTCCACGTGCTCGCATCCGCCGTAGTAGCGTTTGCCGGGGTAGCCCTCGGCGTACTTGTTGGTGAGCACGCTGCCCTGGGCGGCCAGTACCGCTCGGCTGGCGTAGTTTTCCGAAGCGATGAGCTCAATATTGCACTCCTGGCGCTCGAGCTCACCGGTAAGAGCAGCGGCGAGCTCCGGGTCCAGCCCCTGAGACGCCGCCGGTCGGGCGGTATTGAAAGCCGTTTGTGCCATTCTTCGGCGACCTCCTTTGTCGGCGTTGCAGCCGCCGGAACCACTCAAGTGTCCCGGCGCACTGCCTCCCACGCGGCCTCGAAGCTCGCCAGAGCCTCGTCGACCTGCTCCTCGGAGACGATCAGTGGCGGCACCCAGCGGACCACCTGCCCCGCGGAGCCGCAGCGCAGCAGCAGCAGGCCCCGTTCCTCGGCAGCGGCCAACAGACGCCCGACGCGCTCGCCATCCGGCCGGCCGTTGTCGTCCACCACGTATACCGCCTGCATCAGCCCGACGCCGCGAACGTCGTCGAACTCCGGGTAGCGCTCCTGCAAGCGCTCGAGTCCCGCGCGAAGCTGTGCACCGCGCGCCGCCGCGTTGTCCACGAGATTCTCGCGCTCGATCACGTCCAGAGTCGCCACGGCAGCCGCACAGGCAATGGCATTGCCGCCGTAGGTACCGCCCTGCGACCCGGGCCATCCCTGCTCCATCAGCGAGCGCGAGGCGCCCATCACGGACAACGGCATACCGCTGGCGATGCCCTTCGCCGTAATCAGGATGTCCGGGGTGATTCCGGCGGTCTCGTGAGCCCAGAAATTCCCGCTGCGACCATTACCGCACTGAACCTCATCGACGATCAGCACCAGGCCGTGGGCATCGCAGCGTTCCCGCAACCCCTTCAGAAAGGATGCGGGTGCCGGCACGTAGCCGGATTCCCCCTGCACGGGCTCGATGATCACCGCGGCGGTTTCCGAGGGTGTGCTGTAGGTTTCCACGATCTGGTCGAATTCCCGCAGGCAGAAAGCGGCAGTCGCCTCCTCATCCATGCCGTACCAGTGCGGATCGGGGTAAGGTGCGACGATCGCGCCCCCCATCATCGGCTGCGTGCCCTGGCGCACCTTGGCATTCGAGGAGGTCAGCGACAGTGATCCCATGGTGCGCCCGTGGAAAGCACCGCGGAAAGAGATGATATTGGGCTTGCGCGTCGCTTGGCGCACGAGCCGGATGGCGGCTTCCACGGCCTCGGTGCCGGCATTGGAGATGAAGAACGAGTCGATGCCCGTCGGCGCGATGGCATCCAGACGCTCCACCAGCGACATCAGGCTGTCGTGCCGGACGATGGCGTACTGCCCGTGAATCAACGTCGCCGCCTGACGCTGGATGGCGGCCACTACGTCCGGGTGGCAGTGGCCGGTGCTGAGCACACCGATCCCGGAGGTGAAATCCAGGTACCGCCCGCCATTGTCATCGTAGAGATAGCATCCTTCGCCACGACTCGCCTGGATCGCCGTGGATTGGGTGAGTAGCGGCGAAAGTGCCGTTGCGGCCTGACTCATGGTCTGCCTCCTGCAGTCTCGATTGAATGTCCATCGCTCGCGTGCGGTCACCGCCCCGTCAGACGACGGGACCAGTCCTCCACCCGGCCGCTGTCGAGCCGCTTTCGGGCGATCGCGCGCCAGCTCTCGCACAGCGCCGGAAGATCAGCCATCTCCGCGAGTGCCGCGCGATCGTGGCGGTCGCGATAGAGCACGCGTATCAGCCGCGCGAGCGGCCACCGCGGATGCGGGCGCTCTACCAGCCGAAGCGTCTCGCCCGCGCGTATATCCCCGCGCTCGAGGACCCGGTAGTACCAGCCGGTACGCCCCGACTCCTGCACGCGTCGGGCCATGTCGGCGACGCCGAAGCGAGCGTTGAGCCGCCAGCACGGCTGCCGTGCCTGGGAGACTTGAAGCACGACCGTCTCCCCCGCCCAGACATCGCCGACGCAGACGTTCTCTTCGGTAACCCCGACCGTGGAGAGGTTTTCGCCGAATGCGCCGGCCGCCGCGAGCTCGCCCGCACCCAGCGGCAGCTCATGGCGCCACGCCGCATAGTGATCTCGGGCGTAGTGATGCAGCGCCTTCTCGGGGCCGCCGTGGTGCCTGGTATCGCCCTGATGGTCACCGACGAGACCGGTGGCCTCCAGTCGTGCCGCCGCCACCGGGCCCTTGCGGATGCCACTGGGTACGCCGCGCGCACCGAGGGGTGTAAGCCCGCCCAGCCGCAGGTCCTCCAGGGTCACTTCCAGCTCGGGCGATTCATCCACCGCCCGGCTTCCGGTTTGATTCGCGGCGGCCGATCCTCCTGGCGGAAGCGCCTCGCCTGACGTTTGACACATAATGTCCTATGTCATATTATCTATTGTCATGGACAAATACTACATCATCGGGAAGACGGCCGTCCAGATCGCCGACAGCCTGGAAGCGGCGATCCTCGACGGTGACCTGTCGCAGGGAATGCGCCTTCCGAGCGTGCGCGACGCCGCTGATCACCTTGGCGTCAACCGCAATACCGTGGCCCAGGCGTATGCGCGCCTGCGCGAGCGGGGTCTCGTGCATGGCAAGGGCCGCGGCGGCACACGCGTCGCTCTGGCCGCCACCACGGGCCAGGCGGCGGCCCCCGAAACACCGCCGCCTGGCACCGTCGATCTCGCCTCCGGCAATGTGGACGCCACCTTGCTGCCGTCTCTGGCGGCGGCCGTCACCGCACAGAACTGGACCCAGTCCGGCTACGACCATCCCGGTGACGATCCGGTGCTCATGGCCGTGCTGCGGGAACGCTTCGTCGCGGAAGGCATTCCGGCGCGGTCACTGATGCTCTGTCACAGCGCACTCGATGCCGTGGAACGGGCCCTTCGCGGGCACACGCGATCCGGCGCGGAAGTCATCGTGGAGGATCCGGCTTGGCCACCGCTCATTTCCCTGCTGCGGTCACTCGGCCTGCGGCCGGTGCCCACCCCGGTGGGTCCGGAAGGTGTCGATCCGGCGGCACTCAACGGGCATCTCAACCGGCACACCGCAGCGGTCGTGCTCACCCCCCGCGCCCAGAACCCTACCGGGGCGAACCTGGACAACGACCGCCTGGCCCGGATACAGGCGCTGCTGAGCGAACGCCGCGACATCCTGCTGGTGCTCGACGACCACTGGGGGGTACTGTCATCGGCCGCGCCACCCGCCGTCGCGGATGTCGATACCCCCTGGCTGCTGGTGCGCTCGCTGTCGAAGCCGTTGGGCCCGGATCTTCGCGTGGCGGCGGTTACCGGCGACGCCCGGACGGTCACGCGGATGCACCGGCAGTTCCGCCTGGGGCCGCGCTGGGTCAGCCGCGTCATTCAGCAACTCGTGCTCGCCCTTCTGCGTGACGGTGCGACGGAGGACTGCGTGGCCCGCGCGCGCCATGCCTACCACGAGCGCCGCCAGCGACTCGTGGAGGCGTTGCGCGTGCGCGGTATCAGCGTTGCCGACGGCTCCGGCATCAACCTCTGGATTCCGGTCGCCGATGAGGGCAGTGTGGTTCAAGGCATGGCCGCCCGCGGCTACTCCATCCAGGCAGGCCAGCCGTTCAGGCTGAAGAGCCCCGCCGCCGTGCGCGTGAGCATCGGCAACATCCACATCGACGCCGTCGATGCCGTCGCCGACGCGCTCTCGCAGTGCCTCGCGCGCAGCGTCTCCCCGGCCGTGTAGGCGGCGTAGGTGTGCTACGTTCTCGGAATCCATCGCGCAGCCGAGCGGCGGGAGCCAC
Organism: uncultured Ectothiorhodospiraceae bacterium; assembly: GCA_964530405.1. Classification (GTDB taxonomy): domain Bacteria; phylum Pseudomonadota; class Gammaproteobacteria; order Nitrococcales; family Nitrococcaceae; genus Arhodomonas. Next base: position 14,085 of record CAZHBN010000023.1, on the reverse strand, counting down.
CATGGAAATCGCTGGTGTTAGCCATGTCGGTCACGTGCGGGCACGCAACGAGGACACCATAGGCTGGGACGAAAAGCTGGGCGTGGCCGTGGTGGCCGACGGTATGGGCGGCCACCCGGCGGGCGACGTGGCGAGCCGCATCGCGGTGGATACCTGCCTGGCCGTGGCCCGCCACGAGACGGACGAAGGCAGCCCCTGGCTGGCGCGAGGCGACGCCGATCCGACCAGGCTCGTCGCCGCCGCCGATGACGCGATTCGCGATCACGGACGTCGCGTGCCGGAGACTGCAGGTCTCGGCACCACGTTGCTGTTTGCCGCCGTCGCCGATACCCGGCTCGTCATCGCTCATGTCGGCGATTCACGAATCTACCGCCTGCGCGCCGGGCACCTGGAACGGCTCACCCACGATCAGAATGAGGCGGAGCACGCCCGGCTCCAGGGCTGGCTCACCGCCGATCAGGCGAGGCGTTCGCCGGCCCGGCACCAGCTTCTCCAGGCGCTTGGCTCGACGCGACCGCCGGTTCCGGAAGTAGTGGAAGGCGACTGCCGCCCCGGGGATCTGCTGTTGATGTGCACGGACGGACTCACCGGCGAGCTCGACGACGCGGAGATACACGCCCTGCTCACCGAGCGAGGCTCCGCGGACAACGCCACCGCCGAACGCCTCGTTGCGGCCGCGCTGAGCCGCGGCGGTCGGGACAACGTGTCCGTGGTGCTCCTTGCACCCTGAGCAGTTCCCTCGCGATCGGGTGCCCGCCACCGCGGAGACGATCAGCGCTTCTTGCGTTTCGCCTTCTGCTTCTTCACGTGGCGCATCAAGCGTCGCCGCCTGGCTTGCTGGCGCGCATTGAGCGTATTGGGTTTATCCGCGTAGGGGTTATCTCCCGTGCGGAACTCCATTCGCAGGGGGGTACCCCACAAATCGAGCTCCCGACGAAAGACGTTCATCAGGTAGCGCCGATAGGCCTGAGGCAGGCGGCCGGTCTGATTGCCGTGGATGACGATCACCGGCGGATTGCGTCCGCCCTGGTGTGCATAGCGCAGCTTCACCCGGCGCCCCTGGACGAGCGGGGGCTGATGCGTGGCCGTGGCATCGGTGAGAATCTGGTTGAGGCGGTGGGTGTCGATGTCGGCCATCGCCGCGTCATAAGCACGCTGGATCGCCTCGTAGAGCAGGCCGACACCTGTCCCGTGCAAGGCCGATATGAAGTGGACACGGGCGAAATCGAGAAAACCGAGCTTCACCTCCAGCGAGCGCCGCACCGCCGTCTTCTGGTCGCCGTCGAGCCCGTCCCATTTGTTGACCGCGAGCACCAGTGCGCGGCCGGCGTCGATCACGTGACCGATCAGATGGGCGTCCTGTTCGGAAACGGTTTCCCGCGCGTCAATGACCATGATCACGACGTTCGCGGCTTCCACCGCCTGCAGCGTCTTGATGGCGCTGAACTTCTCCACCGCCTCCCGGACCCGCGCGCGACGCCGCACCCCCGCGGTATCGATGAGGGTGTAGGGTGTGCCGTCGCGCTCGAACGGCACGAAGATGCTGTCGCGGGTGGTTCCCGGCTCGTCATAGACGAGCACGCGCTCCTCACCGAGTATCCGGTTGACCAGCGTGGACTTGCCCACGTTCGGACGCCCGACGACCGCCACGCGAATCGCCCCTTCCGCCTCCCGCGGCAACGGCACACCGGCGGCCCCGGCGCGCTCGGGAACGGCGTTCAGAACATCGTCCATGAGCGCGGCGATACCGCGACCGTGGGCGGCGGCGATTGCCCGTGGCTCCCCGAGTCCCAGTGCGTGGAACTCGGTCAGGGCGACCCGTGTATCCACGCCGTCGGTCTTGTTGACCACCAGCACCACGGGCTTGCCGCTACGCCGCAATGCCGTGGCGAGCTCCTCGTCGGCACTGGTAACGCCGCTGCGTCCATCGACCAGGAAGAGAACCGCATCGGCCTCTTCCACGGCCTGCCGGGCCTGACTGCGCATGCCCACATGGACGCCGTCGTCATCCTCGCCCATGCCACCGGTATCCACGACGATATACGGCTGCGGTCCGACCTTGCCGAGGCCGTACTGGCGATCGCGGGTGAGCCCCGGATAGTCGGCGACTAGGGCATCCCGCGTACGCGTGAGATAATTGAACAGCGTGGACTTCCCCACGTTGGGGCGGCCCACCAGCGCGATGACCGGATCCATTGGGAGTTACCGTTCACGAGGTCGGTTGGACGGACGGCAGGATACCAGAAGTCGCAACAAGTAGCTGAAAGCGTCAGAAGCGGCAAGTGAAAAGCGGTGAGTTGAAAGCGGGAATTGGCGACTGCCTACCGTTCCCACCGACGGGGCTCTCCATTCTTGCGACTTGCTACGTGCCACTTGCTACTTGCAACTCCCCAAACGCCGCCTCGATCAGTCGTCGTGTGTACGCTTGCGTGGGTCGCTCGAAAAGCGCTTCCGTCTCATCGGCCTCCACGACGCGTCCATCTTTCATCACCACGATGCGATGGCTCATGGCGCGCACCACCGCCAGATCATGGCTGATGAACAGATATGCCAGCTGATGACGGGTCTGGAGATCGCGCAGCAGCCGGACGAGCTGAGACTGCACGGTGCGGTCCAGGGCCGAGGTGGGCTCGTCGAGTACCAGCAGGTCGGGCTTGAGCACCATGGCACGTGCCACCGCGACCCGTTGACGCTGCCCCCCGGAGAGCTCGTGGGGGAAACGCTCGGCGAGCGCCGGTGCGAGATCCACCTCCTCCAGAGCCGCCGCGACCATTCGGTCGCGCTCACCGCTGGTTCGAGCCAGACGGTGCACACCGAGTCCCTCGCCGACGATCTGGGCCACCGACATGCGCGGGCTCAGGCTGCCGTAGGGATCCTGAAAAACCACCTGCATCCGCCTGCGAAGCGGCCTTAGCCGGCGCGAGTGTCGACGCGAAATATCATCGCCGAGAAACACGATCCGCCCCCGCGCCGGTTGTAGCCGCAGCAGCGCGAAGGCAAGCGTGGACTTGCCCGAGCCGCTCTCGCCGACGATCCCCAACGTCTCCCCGGAACGCACGGCGAGCGAGACGCCGTCCACGGCGCGCACGTAGTCCACGGGCCGGCGTAACAAGCCGCCGCGGATGGGAAACCACACACGCACGTCCTCAGCCTCGACCACCGGCGCTGCATCGCCGCGCAGCGGGTGCGGGCCGCCGCTGGGCTCCGCGGCGAGCAGGCGCCGGGTGTAGGCATCCTCGGGCGCCGCAAATACACGGTGCGCCTCCCCCTGCTCCACCACCCGACCGTCATGCATGACGGCCACGCGGTCGGCTACCCGGCGCACCACGTTGAGATCATGGCTGATGAACAGCATGGCCATGCCCAGCCGGGCCTTGAGGTCGGCGAGCAGGTCGAGGATTTCCGCCTGGATAGTGACATCCAGTGCGGTCGTGGGCTCGTCAGCGATCAGCAGCGTCGGCTCGTTGGCAAGCGCCATGGCGATCATCACGCGCTGACGCTGACCGCCCGAGAGCTCATGAGGATGCGCCCGGCGTATGCGCCCGGGCTCCGGCAGCCGCACCAGCTCGAGCAGCGCCTGGACGCGCTCTCGCAGCGCCCGCCCCTGCAGCCCCTGGTGCAACCGCAACGCCTCCGCGATCTGCTTCTCCACGGTATGCAGCGGGTTCAGGGACGTCATGGGCTCCTGGAAGATCATGCCCACGTCCCCGCCACGCAACCGGGCCAGCCGTTCTGGCGTGGCGCCCATCAGGTCTTCGCCGCGGAAACGCACGCGCCCGGCCGGGTGACGGGCATACGGGTAAGGCAGGAGCTGGAGTACCGACAACGCCGTGATGGACTTACCGGACCCACTCTCCCCCACGATGGCCAGCGTTTCGCCAGCGGCCACGCGGAGGTCCACGCCGTGCACCACCGGCTGCGCGCCAAAGGCGATCTGCAGGCCCTCGATGCTGAGCAGCGGCGTTTCAGCCATGCATCCCCCCCTGCAGGGTCTTGCGCGGATCGAACGCATCGCGTGCTGCTTCGCCGATGAACACCAACAGCGACAGCATCACCGCCAACGCGACGAATGCCGTGATACCGAGCCACGGCGCGTGCAGATTGGCCTTGCCCTGGGCGAGCAGCTCCCCGAGAGACGGCGCCCCCGGAGGCATGCCGAAGCCGAGGAAGTCCAGAGAGGTAAGCGCTGTGATCGCCCCGCTCATGACGAAGGGCAGGAACGTGATGGTGGCGACCATGGCGTTGGGCAGGGCGTGGCGCCAGATGATCACGGCATCGGAGACCCCCAACGCGCGGGCCGCCTTGACGTAATCGAAGTTGCGCACACGCAGGAACTCCGCGCGGACGACACCGACGAGCTGCGTCCAGCTGAACAAGAGCAGGATGAGCAGCAGCCACCAGAACCCCGGTTCCACGAAACTCGAAAGGATGATGATCACGTAAAGCACCGGCAATCCGGACCAGATCTCGATGAAACGCTGACCGAAGAGATCGGTCAGGCCGCCGAAATAGCCCTGGACGGCGCCGGTGACAACACCAATCAACGAGCTCGACACCGTGAGCATCAACCCGAACAGCACCGAAATGCGGAAACCATAGATCAGCCGCGCCAGCACGTCGCGCCCCTGATCGTCGGTCCCCAGCCAGTTGTGCGCACTGGGCGGCGCGGGTGCCGGCACCTCGAGATCGTAGTTGATCGTCTGATGGTCGTACGGCACCGGTGGCCACAGTATCCAGCCGCTGTCCTCGATGAGCGATCTCACCGCATCGTCCCGGTAATCCGCGGGGGTGGGCAGAAAACCACCGAACTCGGTCTCCGGGTAATCCACGAACACCGGAAAATATGCCGCACCGTCGTACCAGACGAACAACGGCCGGTCGTTGGCGATGAGCTCCGCCCCCAGGCTCGAAACGAACAATGCGAGAAAGATCCACAGCGACCACCAGCCCCGCCGATTACGCCGGAACTGGGCCCAGCGGCGCCGGTTGATGGGATTCAAACGCGGCTTATGCATGAACGCGACGGGAGAATGGGCACGCTGACACCTCACACCACGAAAGCGGATGAGCCCAAGGGGGCGGGCCGTCCGCACCTACCCTGGCGATGCAGTCGTTCATTGCCGTGGTCGTCTTAAAAGTTGGCTCTCCCGTGTCTTGGTGTTTCATCCAGCAGCCCTCACCCTTCACGCGTTTCGAAGTCGATCCTGGGGTCAACGGCGACGTAGGTTAGGTCGCCGATGAGATTGAGCACCAGCCCGAGCAGCGTGAATATGAACAGCGTTCCGAACACCACCGGGTAGTCGCGGTTGACCACCGACTCGAAGCCGAGCAGTCCGAGACCATCCAGGGAGAAAATCACTTCGATGAGCATCGCCCCGGTGAACAGGATGCTCACGAACGCCGCCGGGAAGCCGGCGATCACCACGAGCATGGCGTTGCGAAAGATGTGCCCGTAGAGCACACGGCGTTCGCTCACGCCCTTCGCACGCGCGGTGAGCACGGATTGCTTGTGGATCTCCTCGAGAAAGGAGTTCTTGGTCAGCATGGTGAGGCTCGCGAATCCGCCGATCACCATGGCGAGCACCGGCAGCGTGATGTGCCAGAAGTAGTCCAGGATGCGCGCGGGCCAGTCGAGTTGCTCCCAGTTATCGGAGGTGAGCCCGCGCAGCGGAAACCAGTCGAAATACGTGCCACCGGCAAAGAGCACAATGAGCAGGATGGCGAAGAGAAACGCGGGCACCGCATAGCCCACGATCACCACCGCCGAGGTCCACACGTCGAAACGGCTGCCGTCGTGCACCGCCTTGCGGATGCCCAGCGGTATCGAAATGAGGTAGGTGAACAGTGTCGTCCACAATCCGAGGGAGATGGAAACGGGCAGCTTGTCCGCTATGAGCTCCAGCACGCCCCGGTCACGGTAGAAACTCTGACCGAAATCGAGCTGCGCATAATCCACCACCATCTTGAAAAACCGCTCGTGAGCCGGCCGCTGAAAACCGAACTGGCGTTCGAGCTCCTCGATGAACTCCGGCGGCAGCCCCTGAGCCCCGCGATACTCGCTACGCTCACCGCCACCGCGGGTATCCCCCGAGCTGCCGGCGAACTGGCTCGTCGCGAGCTCGCTGGTGCCGCGCACCTGCGCGAGCACCTGCTGCACCGGACCGCCAGGCGCAAACTGCACGATCACGAAATTCAACAGCAGGATCCCGAACAGCGTCGGGACCATCAGCAGCAGGCGTCGCGCGATGTAGGCAGGCATTGCTCCTAGCCTGCACCTCCTTCCGGCGGCAGCGGGCTCGCCGGTACGTGAACGCTGTTCAGTGCCTCCTCGATCAACGCGTCCACGTCCGGGGCAACGCCTCCCTCGGCAGCCATGCGCAACTGGTCACTGGTGAGTGCCACGCGCGCGGTCTTCTCCATGCCCTCGATGAATAGCGTTTGCAGGTCGCTGTCGCCGCGCACGCCCTCGTCGCCGTTCCACTTCAGCGACACGACAGCGACGCGGCTGTCCGTGGCACGTTCGCGGACACGCTGCTCGACTCGTTCCGCGCCGCGGGTGAGCTCTTCAGCCATATCCATCTCCTTCCCGCTTCAGCCCTGTAACCGCTCTGACAGTGCCTTCGCTTTCTCAGGCACGACCCACCAGGTATCCAGCCCGAGTCCGTATGGTGCCGTCCGCTCGGGCTGACCGAACTTGTCCCAGTACACCAGGCGGAAAGTGCCGGCGTACCAGTGCGGAATCAGGTAGTGCCCCCAGAGAAGCGCCCGGTCCAACGCACGGGTACGCGCCACCAGGGCTTCACGATCCGGCGCGTGAATGACCTTGTCGATCAGGGTGTCCACCGCTTCGCTGCAGATGCCGGCGTAATTGTCGCTGCCTGGCGTGTCGGCGGCCTCGCAACCCCAGTACTGGCGTTGCTCATTGCCCGGCGACAGCGTCTGCGGGATACGCTCGTTGATCAGGTCGAAATCGAATTGCTGCACACGATTCTGGTACTGGGTCGGATCGACGCGGCGTACGTCGGCCTGAACGCCTATGCGTTCGAGGTTCTTGGCAAATGGCTGGGCAATGCGCACGGAGCTGGCGCTATCGACCAGAATCTCGAAAGCGAGGCGCTCGCCGGTTTCCGTATTGACCATGCGCCCGTCGCGTATCTCCCAGCCGGCCTTGCCGAGCAACTCCACGGCGCGCCGGAGGTTGGCACGCAGCCCCCCTTCGTCCGCGGTGGTCGGTGGCTCGTAGTCCTTCGTGAAGACTTCCTTCGGCAGTTGGTCCCGCAACGGTTCGAGGACTTCAAGCTCGCTGTCCGAAGGCAGCCCCTGGGCGGCGAGCTCGGAATTGGCGAAATAACTGTCGAGGCGCTCGTAGGCGCCGTAGAAAAGCTGGCGGTTCGTCCACTGGAAATCGAACGCCTGCGCGAGTGCCTCGCGAACGCGCGGATCCCGGAAAATCTCGCGCCGGGTGTTGAAGAACCAGCCCTGAACGCCGAAGGGCATCTCGTGATCGATTTCCTGCTTGACCAGCTCGCCTCGGCGCAACGCTGGGATCTCGTAGGCGGTGGCCCAGTTCTTCGCGATGTTCTCGAAACGCAGGTCGTAGGCGCCCCCTTTGAGCGCTTCCACCGCCACCGTGGCATCGCGATAGTAGTCATAGACGATGCGGTCGAAATTGTAGCGGCCACGGTTGACGCCCAGGTCCGCGGCCCAGTAATCCTCCACGCGCTCATAGGCGATACTACTGCCCGGATCCACGTCCGCGATGCGATAGGGGCCGCTGCCCAGCGGTGGCTCCAGGGTCGTCTCATTGAACGTGCGCTCGGCCCAATAGTGCTTCGGCAGCACCGGGAGCTGGCCCATGATCAGCGGAAGCTCGCGATTCTCCCCGCTCTCGAAATGAAATGTCACCGTGTGCTCGCCATCGGCTTCCGCCCGGGTGACGTTGCGGTAATAGAAGCGATACTGCGGATGACCTTCGGCCTTGAGGGTACGAAAGCTGAAGAGAACGTCCTCGGCGGTGATCGGGTGGCCGTCATGGAACTGCGCTTGTGGCCTCAGACGATAGCGCACCCAGCTGCGATCGGCGGCGATCTCGATATCCTCGGCTACCAGGCCGTAGTGGGTGAACGGCTCGTCGTCCGAGCTGACGGTAAGGGTGTCGTAGATCTGGCCCAGCCCTTGTGCCGGCGAGCCTTTCAGTATGAACGGGTTCAGGCTGTCGAACGTTGAAGCGACCGTGTTCGCCAGCCGCAGCGTGCCCCCCTTCGGCGCCTCCGGGTTGGCGTAGTCGAAGTGCTCGAAGCCTTCCGGGTACTTCGGCTCCCCGTACATGGCAATGGCATGAGCGGCGATCGCGCTCTGCGTCACGCCACAGAGCAGCGCGGCCGCACTCGCGGCAACGATGGCCTTCATTGGCAGCGGCTCCCCTCCTATGACATTTGTTTGGCATGGTATCACCGGCGATGCGTAAGCGGACAAACGTGCGGGCAACAGGCGACGCATATGCGCTAATGTTCACGGAAAATGCGCATCGATACGGCGCGTCGCCGGCCTCGCCTCAGCGGGCCGGGGGGACAACCGACTTTGCCTCCGGAGCCATTTCTCATTACCGTAACCGACCGGCCGGCGGGCGCCGCGCCGATCACTCAAGCCAACCAGAGACCGGGGATCTGTCCGATGGGAGTTCTCGACAACAAGCGGGCGCTGATCGTGGGCGTGGCGAGCAACCGCTCGATCGCCTGGGGCATCGCCGAGGCCATGGCGCAGCAAGGCGCCGAAATCGCGCTCACCTACCAGAACGAGAAGCTCAAGGCCCGCGTGGAGCAATGCGCGGAAGTCTGCGGCAGCAAGATTGTGTTGCCGTTGGACGTCAGCCGTGACGAGGACATCGAGGCGGTCTTCGCCGAGCTCGAGCGCCAGTGGGACGGCCTCGACATCCTCGTTCACGCCGTCGGCTTCGCCCCGCGCGAGGAGCTCGCCGGCTCGTTCGTGGACAACACCACCCGCGCGGGCTTCGCCACCGCCCAGGACATCTCGGCGTACAGCTTCGTGGCCCTCGCCAAGGCCGCAAGGCCACTGATGCGCGGACGAAACGGGAGCCTGCTCACCCTCACGTATTTGGGCGGCGAACGTGCGCTACCCAACTACAACGTCATGGGCCCGGCGAAGGCGGCGCTCGAGGCGAGCGTGCGGTACATGGCCTACGACCTCGGTCCGGAGGGAACGCGGGTGAACGCCATCTCCGCGGGCCCCATCCGTACCCTGGCGGCCTCGGGCATCGGCGATTTCCGCAAGATGCTCGACTACAACGCCCAGGCGGCACCGCTGCGGCGCAACGTGACCCCGGAGGACGTGGGCAAGGCAGGCGTGTTCCTGTGCTCCGACTTCGCCTCGGGAATCACCGGCGAAATCGTCCACGTGGACGGCGGTTTTCACAGCGTCGCGCTCTCGGGCGCCGAGTTCGAATAGACGCCTGTCAGCAAGTCGTTCGGACGATAAAACGGCCGCCCGGTCTCCCGGCGCGGCCGTTTTTCGTGTGCTGCCCCGATGGGCCGTGCTTTTCCGCGCTACAGCCGATCCTCGAAGATGGTCACATCGGCATCGGCGCGCAGCGCCTGCACCAGCGCCTGCCGGGAGCCGGCCGCATCGAGCTGGCGCAGACGCGAACGCAGCTGCTCGCGCTCCTCTTCGGGCACCTCGGCGAGCTTGCCGTCGCGCACGCCACGCAGGATCACCACTGCGTAGCTACCGTCGGAAAGCTCCAGCCCGGCGACCTGACGAGCGGTGTCCCCCTCGGGGCGCGGCATCCGGAATGCCTTCTCCCGGATCGGTGCCGTCAGATTCCCACCATCGCGCCCGACCCAGCCGTAGGCCTGGAACTCTGCCGGGCCATTAGCGGCGAGTTGTTGAGGCTCGCCCCCGTCGACCAGCGCCTCCTGTAGCTCGCTGCCGCGTTCTCTGGCCTTCTCGGCAGTGCGCTCCGCGAGCCAATCGGCCCGCACCTGGTCACGGACCGCCTCGAACTCGCGAATTGTCGCTGGGCGGTGGTCGGCAACGCGCACCACGACGGCCCGGTCATCACCCAGATCGATGATCTCGCTGTTGCGCCGCTCCTCCAGCACCTCCTCGCTGAATGCCGCGTCGAGGACAGCTTGCTCGGACGCCACGCCGCCGCCCTCGACACCATCACGGGAAATCCAGTCAGTGCGATTGACCGCCTGATCCAGCGCTTCCGCCGCCGGTTGAAGACTGTCCGGATTTTCGTAAGCCAGGTTAGCAAGCTCGTTGCTGAGCTCGTAGAAGCGGTTCTCGACCTCGTCGCCCGCGAGCTCCCGGCGCAGCTCGTCGCGCACGTCCTCGAACGATTGCACGGTCTGATCGCGGACGTCGGTCACTGTCACCAGGTGCCAGCCGAAATCACTGCGTACCGGTTCGCTGATATCGCCGGGTTCCAGATCGAAAGCGGCCCCCTCGAGGGCCTCGGGGAGATCGCCCCGGGCTACCCAGCCCATGTTGCCGCCGTCATCGGCGGTGGCCGGATCCTCCGAGAGCTCCTTTGCAGCCGCGGCGAAGTCGAGCTCGCCGTCGACGATGCGGCTGCGCACCTCTTCGAGCTCGTCGCGCGCCGCCGCAACCGTGGCCTCATCGGCATCGGACGGTGCTTCCAGCAGAATATGGCGCACGCGGCGCTCCCCACCCTCGGTGAAGCGCGTGTCCTTGAGGGATTCGTAGCGGTCACGAACCGCCTCGGCGTCCACATCCGCCTGCGCGAGCAGCTGCTCGCGGGAGAGTTCGATGAACGCGAGTTTCACCTGTTCCGGCCGACGCCAGCGATCCTTGTGGGACTGGTAGTAATCCCTCAGCGTCTCCTCGTCAGCCGTGAACGACTCGCTGAACGCCTGTCGCGGCACACGCAGGACGGCCACGTCACGCTGTTGACGCTGCAGGGCGACGAAACGGGCGAGCTCCTCGTCGGTGACGACGGCGGAGGATGAAACCGCCTGGGGCAGCTGCGATGCCGCATACTGGCGGCGGAGCTGCGCCTCGTAGCGTTCCGGCGTGAGGCCGTTCTGGCGCAGGACCGTCTGGTAACGCTCCGGCGAAAACTCGCCCTGAACCTGGAAGGCCGCCTGCTGGCTGATGTAGTCGCGCAGCCCTTCGTCGGTGAGACGCAGACCTTCGCGCTCGGCGAAAGCATCCACGACAGTGGAATTGATCAGCTCCTCCAGCGCCTGGCGTCGCAGTGCCTCACCCTCGAACATGGCGGGATCGTATTGCTCACCGAGCATGCGCCGCAGACGCTGACGCTGCTGCTGTACCGCCTGGTCCAGCTGCTGGCGGGTGATCTCCCTGCCCTCGACCTTGGCAATCGGTGGGTTGCTACCGCCGGTGAAATAGTTATAGACGCCGAATAACGCGAACGGGACGATCAGCACCGCCACGATGACGTATGCCACCCACCCCTTGGTCACATCACGAATCGCCTGAAGCATCGTCACCCGCCATACAGATTGTGAGATTTACGGCCTGTCGACATATCCCGGGCGCGTCGCACTCGCGCGCTGTTGGCGCCAGACAAGGCCGCGCGAGCGCAGTGTAGCGGCACTACGCGATCGAGCGCCAACGCAGGATTGCGCCGACACAGCACTTCGCCCCTTCGGGTCAGGGCTGTCGGCCACCCAGGCCGCGCTGCTCGTCGCTCGTCGGGAGTCATCAAACTCCACTCCTCGGGCCACTGACCGGTCACACTGTGACTTGGTACATCGCAACCCCAAAACGCTGGCGCTTACTCCCTGGCTTGCCGAAGCCATGAGCGGCTGGCAGGCCCGACGCCAAGGCCGGGATAAGCCAACAGGCCCTGCGCCTCTCCCGTCCGCCTGCGACCGACGGGCCCGAAAAACAAAAAGGCGCCCTGAGGCGCCTTCTTGCTGCTGGGAATTATGTGGCGGAGCGGACGGGACTCGAACCCGCGACCTCCGGCGTGACAGGCCGGCATTCTAACCAGCTGAACTACCGCTCCGTTTTTTGGTGGGTGGTGAGGGGTTCGAACCCCCGACATTCGCCTTGTAAGGGCGACGCTCTCCCAGCTGAGCTAACCACCCCAATTGAGACTGCCTAGTTTACCGCATCTTTAAGCGCTTTGCCAGCCTTGAATCCCGGAACTTTCGATGCCGGGATGTTGATCGTCTCACCCGTGCGCGGGTTGCGACCCGAGCGGGCGGAACGCTCACGCACCGTGAAGGTACCGAAGCCGACCAGCGTCACCTGATCGCCTTCCTTGAGGGCGTCCGTGACCGAGTCGACGAACGCATCGACCGCACGACTGGCAGCAGCCTTGGAGATATCAGCAGACTGCGCAACGGCTTCAATCAGCTCGGACTTGTTCATCAGATCGATTCCCCTTGGTGTTTTTTTATGGACCAACGAGTTCCCCGCGACCTCGTTCGATGCCGGCTGCATCCACAAAGGATCGCGCCTCACGCCTTTAGCATCCTAGCGTTCGCATCGGCCGCATACAAGATTTGATTGCGGCCGCCGGCTTTGCGGGGCCTTCTTTTGTGTCCGCAACACCCGGTCCGTAAACCGATGCGCGACTGCAGCGTCTCAATGGAACCCTGCTTGTCCGGATGGACGCGCCTCGCGTCCGCCGGACGGCGCATTTTATAGCAATCCGGGCTTTGCGCTGTCAACAAAAAACCCCGACTTTGCCAGCCGGGGTTTCGATTATTGCACCGCTTCAGTGCGGACGAACACCTTCACGCTTTTTCCGCCCCTTCGCCGGGCGTTCCTCGGTGGCCGCCTCACCCTTGGCGAGCGGTTCCGGGCGACGCGTCAGTGCCACGTCCAGAACCTCGTCAATCCACCGGACAGCGCGGATGTCGAGCTTGCCCTTGATGTCCTTGCTGATATCGGCAAGATCCTTCTTGTTCTCCTCGGGAATGAGCACGGTCTTGATGCCGCCTCGCAACGCAGCCAGGAGCTTCTCCTTCAGGCCACCGATGGGGAGGACCTCTCCGCGCAACGTGATCTCGCCGGTCATCGCGACATCGGCCCGCACCGGGATGCTCGTCAGTGCCGAGACCAGCGCCGTGCACATCCCCACACCGGCGCTCGGGCCGTCCTTGGGTATGGCGCCTTCCGGAACGTGCACGTGCACATCCCGGGACTGGTGGAACTCCGGATCCACGCCGAGCACGTCCGCACGGCTGCGCACGACCGTCATCGCCGCCTGAATCGACTCGCGCATCACCTCCCCGAGCTGGCCGGTATTGGACAGCCTGCCCTTGCCCGGCACCACCGCGGACTCGATGGTCAGCAGCTCACCGCCCACCTCGGTCCACGCCAGGCCGGTGACACGCCCGACCTGGTCGGTATCCTCGGCAATACCATAGCGGTAACGACGCACACCCAGGTACTTGTCCAGGTTCTGCGTGGTCACGCGTACGGTCTCACCCTTCTTGCGGGGGTTGGTGAGCACTTCGCGCACGACCTTGCGGCAGATCTTGGCGACCTCGCGTTCGAGATTCCGTACACCCGCCTCGCGCGTGTAGAAGCGCACCGCATCACGCACCGCATTGGCGCTGATTTCGAGCTCGCCCTTGCGCAGGCCATTGGCCTTGATCTGCTTGGGGATGAGATAGCGCTCGGCGATGTTGATCTTCTCCTCCTCGGTGTAGCCGGGGAGGCGGATGACTTCCATGCGGTCGAGCAGCGGGGCCGGGATGTTCATGGTATTAGCCGTGCACACGAACATCACGTCCGAAAGATCGAAGTCCACCTCCAGGTAGTGGTCGTTGAAGGTGGAGTTCTGCTCCGGATCGAGCACCTCCAGCAACGCCGAAGCGGGATCGCCGCGGAAGTCCATCGCCATCTTGTCCACCTCGTCGAGGAGGAACAACGGATTGCGGGTACCCACCTTCGAGAGCTTCTGCATGATCTTGCCCGGCAGCGAACCGATGTAGGTGCGCCGGTGACCGCGGATCTCGGCCTCGTCGCGCACGCCGCCCAGCGACATGCGGATGAATTCACGATTGGTCGCGCGGGCAATGGACTTGCCCAGCGAGGTCTTGCCGACACCGGGCGGACCGA
>CAZHBN010000022.1:0-24891 GCA_964530405.1 uncultured Ectothiorhodospiraceae bacterium | reverse complement strand
CCGTCAATAGCAGGATGGTCAGTATGGCAATGACGGCTCTGGACGAATTTCTGAGGGTGTGAGGCATTTTAATTGTTCCCTCCATGCGAATCTGGGCTCCCTGTGGCGTCGGCTTCTCGCAGATCCGCGCCTGGGTCCGGCGGATGCTGGGAATCCGACCGGTCATGAGAAGATGATTTTCTCGTTTGTTTTTTTCAAGGATATTCCGTTCCTGATCAGGTATTTCCCTCCTTCTGTCATTCGGTGAAATTGTTTGTTTCTATAATGAACCGCTTGTTTTCCGTCGGCCTGGGAGCTGAGCCGGTCGGCACGGCTGACTGCTTAGCTACTGTAAGGTGCATGCTTTCGAGTTCTGTGTGGTCTGTCACATTTTGGTGTGGGTTTTGAGCGGTGATTCGCGCAAATTGGGTTGCATTGATTCGTGGGTGATTAGCGGTTTTCCTTTTCGGGTATTTTGAGGTCGATACATCGTTTTCTTGGTGTTCGGTTGGTACCCCACCCGTGTGAGTTGCTCCTGAGTCCGTTGCAAGTCGTTACGTGTCGCAGCTGCGTGTGGACTCCTCGTCTGTTTCGTGGCCACGTAGGACGAAACGATGGTGCGCGGATTCGAGACCATGCGCCTCGATATGAGCGACACATTCATGGTCTCCTATGACGGTTTCGGCGAGAAGCAGAATTACGGGGAACACTTCAGTGATATGGGCGGTCCATTACAGGCTGAGTAAGCGATAGAGGCCATCCGCAAGATGTTAGAATCCTTGGGCTGCTGCATTGGAGGGAGTCCCGAAAAGCCGGTGGTGATTTCGTTTTTCGGCGCCACGGTGGTGCTATGGTAATGGGGTTGTCATTCGTTCTATTGAGTGGCGGGATGGACCGGTTTGCGTGATGCGCGGTCGATAGTGTATTAGGGGAATGCGATATGGCCTGCGTGCTGTTGCTCGGGCCGGTCGAATGGTGGGGGCCGCATGGGACGATCGATTGGCCGGTACTCTGGGCTGACCGAACTACATCGCTTGTGAGGATGTTGGACCACCCCGGCAGATGGCCGGCATAATGAACCTATCGCACTAGGCGTGTTCGGGCCAGCCGGCTTGGCGAGGCCGCATTGCGCAATGCGAAGGGCGCCGTGCGTACGCTGTGTTGCGACGATAGTACTCCGCGTCAACGGAACGAACTCGAGCATGGAGCTGCGCGAATATATCGAGGGATCGATCTGGCTTTGCCGGTACCCCGTTCGGTACATGGGTTGCAATGTTGATGGACGCATGACCGTCGTCCGACTTGCGAACGGCCGGCTGCTGCTCCATTCGCCTGGTCCGATCGATGAGAGTCTCGCCGAGTCCATCCGCGCCCTCGGCGAGGTCGCCTATATCGTCGCGCCCGGCTCCTTCCACCACCTCCATGTCCCGTCAGCCCAGGATGCTTTCCCGGATGCCGAGACTTACCTGTGCCCGGGCATCGAGCGCAAACGCCCGCGGCTTGCGTTCGACTGGTTTCTGGGAAACCGACCACCCGATGCGTGGGCGGCTGAGCTCGATCAGGTGCTTGTTCGCGGAAGTCGTTGGATGTGGGAGGTAGCATTTTTACATCGCGCCAGCCGGACCCTGCTGCTGGTTGACCTGATCGAGCTCTTTACTGACCGTACCGAACACGTCAACTGGCCGCTGAAGTTCTGGTGGAAAGCTGTGTTCCACATGTGGAATACGCCGAAGCCGGCACCGGAGTATCAGCTAGGCTGGTCGGACAAGCAGGCGGCGTGTAAGTCGCTGGAATCGATACTGGCGTGGGATTTCGAACGAATCATTATCGCTCACGGTGACCTGATTGAGCGCGATGCCCGGTCGACGGCGGAATGGGCATGGGCGAAACCGTTGACCTGGGCATCCGGTGGGAGCTACTGACCTTTTCGAAGGCCTCCGCTTCCCCATGCGGCGGCGCGCTGTCGTATAGCTAACACGGGCGCGTCGCGGCAGCACGGATGTCGGCTGCCGAGTGCCAGCCGACCTGCCCGATTGCCAACATCCCGGGTGGACAGACACCGTCTGCCAGTGCCAACCGATCTACGCGGCTCATGACGGTCGAGACCGGCCAAAACGCTCCCTTGGAAAAACAATCGGTTAAGGGAAGCTAGCTAGATGGGAGTCTTGCTGGGTCTCGGCACTATTGCGCGGCGCCCTGCGGGGGCTCGTGCCCCGTTTTGGCCCGCTTTGCTCGTCGCTCGTGTAGGCCTTGTATACCTCGCTCCCCGCGCCATTAACAATCGAGGCGAGTGACTCGGGACATCGTAATCCTATTACGGCGGCATACCACGAAAGCCTGTCGAAGCGTGCAGCGGCGCAACGGCCACTGAGGCCTGGCAACGCTCTCGAAAAGGTCAGTAGAGAGAATGGGTCTGTGTTCTAGGGCATTAGCGGGCCGGTGGCGCCCGGGGACGCCGTGATGACGGGCAATGCCCCGGGCCAGGCCGGTGGCTATGCCTCGTCATCGGGACAGGTATCCTGATCGGCGTTGCTGCAGAACCCGTCTTCCTCCGTAAACGTCTGGTTGCCGAACGAGCCATTGGGCCGCAACTCAATGGCTCCCACCTCGATTTTCAAAGGCGTGGCGGCTGGCAGTGCCGCCAGGTAGTCAGCCGGCACCGAGACGCTGTTGACTGCCGCGGGCACATGCACGGCGAATGTAAAGGGTGCGAGTGCGTCATCGTCCGGTTCCAGAACGACCTCGTAGGCGACGATGTCCGATTCCGCCGCGACCACGAAGCCCGCCGGCAGTGTTGTGCATTCGCCCAGGTCATCGCCGTAGGTCCAGGCGACCGTGCTGCCGTCGAAATCCACATCCGCCGGTGCGGCCGGGATCGTGTGGGTGAGCATGGTGGTGCCGGCCAGCTCTCCGCCACCGGGCAGCTTGTTCCGGAATTCGTACGAACCCGCGGGGAAGCGCGCGAGGAATTGCGGCAGCGTCACCACCTCATCGCCTTCATCCTCGACCAGCCCAGGTTCGCAGACGGGTTCGGCGCTCTCGAAGAAATTCTCCGTCAGCGTTTGCTCCCTCAACGAGCCGTGGGCGTGTTCCTTGAAGATCACGGTGCCGTCGGGGCCGATGATTCGGGCTTCGCGCCAGCCTTCGGCATCGAGCAGCACGTGGAACCCGATGTCGCCGTCCGTAGCGTTGATCTCGATGATTGCCCGGCATTCGTCCAGCTCGCCGCAGGGAGCGTCGGCCACTGCCAAGGGTGAACCGGCAGTCAACGCGAAAGCGACAGCGGCACCAATGGCCAATTCGTCGCGACGACGGGGTATTCGGGGCATTTGTCGATTCCTCGTCCAAGGTGGGGCCTTCAGCAGAGACGCTGGAGCGCTCTTGACGAAATCGCTGAGGCAATATGCGGGCCATCACGCACATGTCATTGAAATCGCAGTGCCGCCAGATCGCGATCGCTGTGCGGTACCGGGTCCGTGTAAAGGAATCTGACGTGTGGTGTTTACGCAAGGATGTCGTCGAAACCGCGTGTTGGTCCGGGCGTCGGGTCATCCTTGCCCGCTGCCGCGTATGTTCAAGACATGGAGGAGTAAGGAGCGTGTGCGCCGTTCTTGCGCACGAAGCGAGTGGCGTGCATGTTGCGGGTACACGATCGCTGACCGGCGTCAAGAGGGCACAGGCGTGGACAGATACTTGATCACCCGAGAGGAGATCGACGCATACGAGGGCGTCTCCAAGACCCACTTCCTCAACGACAACGCGCAGCGCATCAACAAATCCCTCGGCGATCTGACCGGGTTGGCCGGGCTGGGATTCCATATCGTAGAAATCGATCCGGGCTGTGAGTCGACCGAGCTGCATGTTCATTACTATGAGGACGAATGCGTGTACGTCCTGGAGGGTGAGGGAATTGCCACGGTTGGTGGTGTCCGGCACCGCGTAAAGGCCGGCGACTTTCTGGGCTATCGGGCGGGCGGTGAGCCACACAAGCTCGAGAACGAGGGCACGTCCGTGCTCAGATGCATCGTAGCGGGCCAGCGACTGGATCATGATGTGGCCGACTATCCGGCCAAGGGAAAACGCATCTATCGAAATTGCGGCATGAAGTGGAATCTCGTCGACATCGAGCAGATCGCCGAGCCTTCAGCGGGCAGGAAAGTATGAGTCGACGTGTGTGAGCCATATCGGGCGAATTGCCGGTTGCTGAGAACGCTGACCGTGGCCGGTGCAACATGGCCGTTACACTCGACTCGCTCATCATTGTCGTGTAACTGTCGGCATCGGGTGGGACGTCGGGTCCCCCTGTAGGACGATTGCCCAACGGAGGGGCGTACAAATGAGTTTCATCCAAATCGCGGTTGGCGAAGTCCTGACTCGCCGGACGGTTGTTTCCGCCGTTTTGACTATGACGCCGGTGTTAGATGATGTGTGTCTGCCGCCTTCGGTATCCGTGAGCCGGGTGCGGGGGCAGGCGAATGCATGAGATTGAGCGGCACTACGCTCACGGGGCGCTGGAAAGCGCCATTCTCGAGGCGTTGGAAGAGGCGGGCAAGGATACGGACAGGCTGACGCTGGACGATCTCGCGCCTGTGGACGAATTCCATGTCCGCGGCCGGGAAGCGACACAGGAGCTCGCGGCCGCGATAGGCCTTGCCGAGGGCATGCGGGTGTTGGACGTCGGGTGCGGGATAGGTGGCGCGTCGCGCCGGCTTGCATCGGACTACGGATGCCACGTGACGGGGCTGGACCTCACCGAAGAGTATTGCCGCGTCGCCGAAGCATTGAGTGCCCGGTTGAATCTGCAGGATCTGGTTTCGTATCGCAGCGGCGATGCGCTCGCGATGCCTTTCGAAGACGGTGCCTTCGACCTCGTGTGGACGCAGCATGCCACGATGAACATCGCCGACAAACACCGGCTTTACGCCGAAATTCACCGCGTTCTCAAACCCGGTGGCTATCTTGCCTTGTATGATGTGCTAGCTGGTGCGGGCGGCGATGTGTGCTTTCCGGTTCCCTGGGCGCGGGATTCGTCGGTCAGCTTTCTGGCAAGCGAAGACGCCTTGATGGCGTCGCTGGAAATGGCGGGGTTCGATGTCATGTCGTGTCTGGATACCACTGGCGCCGGTGGTGCCTGGCTCGCCAGGGTCGTCGAGCGCTTCGAGAACGACGGTATTCCCGCCTTGAGCACCCGGGTCCTTCTCGGCGATGAGTTTCCGATCATGCTTCGTAATTTGCTGAACAACATTAAGGCGCGCCGAGTGAGACTCGTGCAGCTGGTGGCGAGTCGGGAGTAAATGATGGTGTACAAGCCGATAAACTTCGAGGAAAAATTCGAGCGGTTCTCTGAGCACTGGACGCCCAGGGTCATTGCCGAAATGAACGATTACCAGTTCAAACTGGTCAAGATCGAAGGGGCGTTCGAGTGGCACAAGCACGACGATACCGACGAGGTATTCGTGGTTCTGGACGGGCAGATGGTCATCGAGTTTCGTGATGGGCTCGTCGAGATAGGCTCGGGGGAGATGTTCGTCGTGCCCAAAGGTGTGGAGCACAAGCCCTTCGCCGAGGCCGAATGCCGGATCATGATTGTAGAACCACGCGGCGTCGTTAATACGGGGGATGCGGGGGGCGAGTTGACTGCCGAGGACGATGTGTGGGTATAGGGCTCGACACCCGGTTCGTCAAGGCAACGCCCAGACGACCGGGCGTTGCGAGCATCGGCAGGGCATCGTCGCTTGTATTGCGATCAGGCAAGCGCGCGGCTTAGCAGTTCCTGAACCTGTTCGGCCGATTCGCCCCCGGCGAGCGTGGCTCGGTAGTGCTGTTCGTCGGTGCCGGCCAGCTCGGCGATCAGCGAACCGAGGCTGCGGGCTTTCGTATCGCGCTGGATGAGCAGGTCGATGGCGCCGCCTTGGCTGGGCAGGAAGGCGATCTCGGCCTCATCGAGATGGCTGAAGGCGCTGCCCGGTGCCGGCTTGAACTCGAACTCCTGGACGCAGCCGGTCTCGGGGTTCAGTCGCGAGACGCCCAGCTCGGACTCCTCGAGGCGAAATCCCATCGCTTCCATGGCGTCGAAGACCGCCTGATGGCTCTTGCCCGGCATTACGTGCAGAGGATCGGTGTCCCGAGGATCGATCGCCATGGCGATATCCGCACGCGTCGCTACCCAGCTCTGGGGATGCTTGCGGCCGACGGAAAGTGGGGCGAGCAGTGGCACCGTCAGGTTGAAGGCGAGCGTCTTCTGCTCGCCGGGCTCGATGGTCATCGGCTCGGCGATCCGCATCGACGCCCAGGTCTTGGGTACGCGGACTTCCTCGTCGTCGACTTCCTGTACGGCCATGCTGCCCAGATCGAGAACGAGCGCGTCCAGGTCCTGGGCCACTTCACCGCCCTGGATGACGATCTCGCCCTCCAGCGTACCGCCGGCGGTCACGGTGTCGTCGTCCAGCAGGGTGTCGACCTGGGTATTACCGATGCCGACGGCGGCCATAACCTTCTTGAGCATGTAATCCTCCTCGTTGATTGCCGGGGCATGAGATCGCACGGTATCACCGAACTCCGAGGGAAAAGCACCCCCAGGCGGTCGGGTCAGCCCGCAACGGCGATTCGCCGGAACCGGTTGGGCGGTGGGGGTGGCGCAGGTGACGAGCATGCTCCGTCATCGTGCCGAGCCCCGGGCGCTGCCAGGCGGTACCTGGCCGGGGATCTCAGTCGCCGGTTTCCCGGCGGTATACCGTTTCGAAGCGGCTGGCGCTGAATCCATTCATCCGCGTGTCCCCGATGAAGATGATCGGTACACCCGGCTTACCCATGCGCCGGTAATCGCGCTTGCCTTTGCGGCTGTTCTCCACGTCGTACTCGGTATAGGCAATGTCGTTGTCCGCGAAGTACTCGCGGGCCTTTTTGCAGTACGGGCACCACTGCGTTGCGTACATCACTACCGGTACGCGGTCCGCGGTGTCATTGCCTGGAGCACCCCACTGGGGCATCTCACCGAGCGATGGCGCCTCGTAGGAGTTGATCTCGCCGAGCTCCACTTCTTCGCCGCTCTGTTCGCTTGATGGCTTATCGGTGAAATGGATGTTCCCATCCTCATCCACCCACTTGTAAACGCCCGCCGAGGCGAAGCCGGTGGCACATAGCGCAACCAGCAGGAATACCGCTGCCGCTTGCCGTATACATCGTTGCCGGCTTTCCCTTGCCATGTGAGTGCTCCCTGTGGTGTGGCCCGGCTAACAGTAGAGCACCGTCAGCACGACGGCAATGCCGGCGGGGTATGCACGGGTTGCCCTGTCGGCGCAGAACCGTCGGCTGCCTAGTGCAGCCGAACAGGCCGGTTTCCAGTTCCAGCGGTCGCTATAGCACCAGGCCGAGAACGTAGACGCCGATAGCTTCCGCGACGATACGCGCCGTGCAGCGGCGTTAGAGTCGATGGATCGCCTACTGATGCCCTTCGGGGTTCTGCCTGAACCGCCTGGTGCAGTGGTCGCGAGGCCGCTCCTGGCGGTCCACGATTTCGGAACTACTGTCCGCGGTGGCGCCTTCAGCGCGGATGTACCCATGTGGGCAGGAACGTGGTCGGGTCGAGCTGTTCGGTGGACGCGGGCGCGATGCCGGCGCTGGCGAGCAATTCTTGCAGACGCCCGTCGGAATAGGCGTCGAAAAGCTCCGTGCAGCCGCCGATGCGTTCACCGCCGACGAATATCTGAGGGATCGTGCGCGCGCCGGTTCGTTCGGCGAGGACCACGCGAATGCGGCCGCCGAGGTCGTTTTTCTGGTAGGCGACTGAGTCCAGGTCCACTGCGTGATGCGCCACGCCCAGCGCCGCGAAGAACTTCCGCACGGCCCAGCAGAACTCGCACCATTGAAGAGCGAACATGACCACGGGCCGGTTCACGTCGGCGAGGACTTCAGAGACGAAGGCGGCCGCTTGTGCATCCCCTTGTGGCGTCGTGTTGCCGGTTTGAGCGGGAAGAGCCGGCGCAGGCACGTCGAAGCGATAGTTCGGGGTGGATTGCGCGATTTCCAGCTCCTCGTCGGACATGTCAGCGGGAATATCGCTGAACAAGGGCGTTGAGAGGTAGCGCTCGCCGGTATCGGGCAGCATGCACAGGATGGTGCTGCCCCGGGGGGCGTTTGCAGCGACATCCAGCGCGCCGGCAAACGTGGCGCCGCCTGAGATGCCGGTGAAGATTCCCTCGCGCCGAGCCAGCTCCCGCGCGCAGTCCATGGCGCGATTGCCGTCCACGGGGACGACGCCGTCCACCAGGCCCAGGTTGACGGCATCCTCGGTGAGCTTGGGCACGAAATCCGGCGTCCACCCCTGCATGAGGTGCGGTCGGAAGCTCGGGTGACTGGTCGAGGGCGAGCCATCAGGGGCTCGTTGCTGGGCGATGCCGCTGCCGAGCAGTGGTGCGTTGTCCGGCTCACAGGCAATGATACGGATTTCCGGGCGCCACTTTCGCAGCGTACGGGCAGTGCCCTTCAGGGTGCCGCCGGTGCCGTAGCCGGTCACGAAAAAATCCAGGGGTTCGTCTTCGAATGCGGCGAGGATCTCGATGGCCGTGGTGCGTGAGTGTGCATCGGCGTTCGCCTCGTTCTCGAATTGCCGGACGAGGAACCAGCCATGGGTTTCGGCGAGCTCCCGGGCCTTGGCGACCATGCCGGTGCCTTTCAAGGCAGCCGGCGTCAGCACCACTTTCGCACCGAGAAAGCGCAGGATTCGCCGGCGTTCCACGCTGAAGCTCTCTGCCATGGTGACCACCAGCGGGTAGCCCTTCGCAGCACACACCATGGCGAGGCCGATGCCGGTGTTGCCACTGGTCGCCTCCACGACGGTCTGTCCCGGGCGCAACGCCCCCGTGCGCTCGGCCATTTCGATGACGTTCCGGGCCATGCGGTCCTTGACGGATCCCATCGGGTTGAACGCTTCGGCTTTCACGAACAGGTTCACGTTGGCGGGGGCGAGACGGTTGATGCGAATGACCGGGGTCTGGCCGATGGTCTCGAGGATGCTCTCGTGCTTGCGCGTCATGGCGATCTCCCTTTTCCGGACAGGCGCCCATGCCTGCCGGATACCTGCACTCGAAGTGTGTGGGGTGGGAGTCTGGCTGCCGTCGGTATCGCGATGACGTTCGCTGTGTATCCGGATTGTTTCCGGAATGCCGGCACTGCCCGGGATCGGCAAAGAGCCCGAAACGATTCCGGCGGCTGGCGACATGAACGGGATACGTCCCGAGCGCAACCTTTCCGCCACGGCCACAAGGCCGGCCTGTTTTCAGTCAACGTCAAGCGGAAGGGTCAGAGTGATGAGTGCCGTCGCCGAAAACGCTGTGCATGCCGGAGTCAGGGATCGCTACGCCAAGTGCGTGGAGGTCTCCAAGCGTATTCGCTGGGATATCGAGAGGGATGTCTTTCGCGGACGCGAATTCGATTTCGACCGGAAGTTCCTCCCGGATGGGCTGTCGCGGGTGAACGAGCTGACGTTTCTCACCGATGACGAGAAGCGTTTGCTCAGCCAGATTCAGGGGCGAACCTACGCTTACATCTTCGGGCTCGTGGAACGGTTCATCAATGCCAAGGTGCTGGAGGTCAGTCGCGAGCACTGGCTCGGCAACCAGGCCGCGCTGGAGGCGCTGGTGCGTTTCAGTGACGAGGAGCTCAAGCACCAGGAAATGTTCCGGCGCATCGAGGCGATGATTGCCGAAAGGATGCCGGCGGGTTATATGCAGACGGCTGACCCGGACCAGGTCGCGCACGCCGTGCTCAGTAAGTCCACCTGGGCGGTGCTGGCGTTGACCTGCCACATCGAACTGTTCACGCAGGTGCACTATCGCCAGAGCATCGAGCCGGATGCGGCGCTCTCGCCCCTGTACAAGGATGTTTTCCTCTATCACTGGCGCGAGGAGTCTCAGCACGCGATCCTCGACGAGTTGGAGTGGGAGCGGGAGGATGCGCGTGTCACCGACGACGAACGCGATCGAGCGGTGGACGATCTCATCGCGCTGGTCGCGGCGGTGGACGGGATTCTGCAGGCACAGTCCAGTGCGGATGCAGATTACTTTGCCGCCATTGCTGGCCGCGCATTCACTGACGGGGAGCTCAATGCAGTGCGGGAGGGCGTGGTACGTGCTTACCGCTGGCAGTACATCGTCTCGGGCGTCAGCGAACCGCGCTTCCAGAAGGTGCTGGGGCGGTTCACGACGCCAGCTCAGGTGACGCGTATCCAGCAGGCGCTGGCACCCATCGTCGCGGACGTGTAGACAAGCCGCTTCCGGCGGGAATCCGGAAACCGTGTCACGGGCACTGTCGGCCCGTGACACGCCTTATGGCGGGCGCCTGCGGGCGCAAGCACCCGGGGGCGCGTGGATCACGGCCAATATGCCTCCGCCGTGTTTGCCTGGATGTTACCCGTCGCCGAGCAGCAGCTCGATCTCGCCGAAGAGCTCGCTGGCGTCCAGTGGTTTGCGCAGGAGCTTATTCACCCCGCGGCGTTGCATGGCGGCCTCGTTCAGCGCATCGCTGTAACCCGTGCACAGGATCACGGGAATTGACAGGCCGCGGGCTCTCAGTGCCTCGATCATGCCGAGACCGGTAAGCCGCGGCATGATCTGATCGGTGACGATCAGGTTGAAGGCTTCCGGCTCGCTTTCTACCTGGTCGCGCCCATCCTCGCCGTTGGCGGCAAGCGTGACGGTGAAGCCACGGCTTTCCAGCAGGTCGCGCAGGAACTCCCGGACCGAGGCTTCATCATCGACCACCAGAACCCGTCCGGCGAAATGGGCGGTGACCGCTGCGTCAGCTGCGCTATCGGGGTGACCCGCGGGCAGGCCGGTGACGTCTTTCGCCGGTGGGTAGAGCACCCGGAATGTGCTGCCGGCACCGGGGGCGGTGTCCACCAGCAGATGGCCCTTGTGTTCGTGGACGATGCCGTGGGCGGTGGACAGACCCATGCCGCTGCCTTGCCCGACTTCTTTGGTGGTGAAGAACGGCTCGAAAATCCGCTCCAGAACGTCCGTGGCGATGCCTGTACCGGTGTCGCTGACCGCTACCTCGACGAAGTGTCCCTCGACCGGCTGTCGGCACGAGGCGCAGATCCCAGAGACGGTCGACAGGTCATTGACGGCTATGCCAATGACGCCGCCGCCGGTCATGGCGTCACGGGCGTTGATGCACAGGTTCATCAGCACCTGTTCCACCTGGATGGGGTCGGCCTGGATGCACGGCACTGCCGTGTCTACATGCGTTTGGAACTGAATGCTCGACGGGAACGTCGAGCCATACAGGCGAACGGCTTCCTTGACCAGGGTCGCCAGCGCAAGAGGCCGGGCCTCGCCCCGCTGGCCGCGGCTGAAGGTCAGCATCTGGCGAATGAGATCCCGAGCTCGCTCGCCGGAGAGGCGGACCTGTTCCAGGTAGTGCGCGAGCTTCTCGTCCGCCTCTGCGGCGGGCCGTTCGTGGGCTAGCAGCGTGTAGCGGAGGATGCTGGTGAGGATATTGTTGAAGTCGTGGGCGATGCCGCCGGTGAGGTGGCCGATGGCCTCCATCTTCTGCGCCTGGCGCAACTGGCGTTCCAGCTCGATGCGTGCTTGCTCCGCTTCCCGCTGCCGGGTGATATCCCGCAGGTAGCCGATGAAGATTCCCCCGTCGCCGCCGTGGGCGATGCCGATGGCCAGGTCGGCGGGGAACTCGCTGCCGTCGCGTCGCATTGCCGTGACTTCCAGGCGTCGGCCAGCGAACCGGTCGCTGCCCGTGCGACGATGGCGGGCGAGTGCCTGTCGATGGGCGTCGCGGTCGCGTTCGGGGATCAGCAGATCCGCCAGCGGTTGTCCGATGACTTCCGCCCGTAGATAGCCGAAACACGCTTCGGCGGCCGGGTTGAACTCGAGGATTCGGCCTTCGGCATCCATGGTGATAATGCAGTCGAGGGCGGCGTCGATGGTCGCCCGCAGGCGGTCTTCGCTCTTGCGCAGCGCATTCTCGCGGTCCTTGCGCTCGGTGATGTCGCGCTTGATCGCCATCACGTGGGGTTTGCCGTGGTAGGTCATTGGGGCCAGATAGGCTTCCAGGTCCAGCACACGGCCATCCTTGGTGATCTCCCGCGTTTCCTCCCGGAAAGTCTTGCCCAGCCGCTCCGGCTGGTGGAACCAGCCGCCGCGGACGCGCCGCAGGAAGCGTTCCAGAACCTCGACGGCGTCGGGATGAAAGCGCATGCGTGGGTCCATCGACAGCGTCTCGGCCCGGGAATAACCGTAGAGAGTGACGAACGCCGGGTTGAGGTCGACGATGTGGCCGTCGGCGTTGTAGAGCACCATCGCGTCCGCGGAGGCGTCGAAGATCGCGCGGTACTGTTCCTCGCTGGCCCGCAGCGCCGCTTCGGCGGCACGGCGTTCGGTTATGTCGCGTACGATGGCGAGCAGATGGGGCTGGCCCTGATAGTCCATCAGCACCCCGTTGACCTCCACGTCGAAGACGCTGCCGTCGCGGCGCACGTCACGAGCCTCGGAATGGAACGGCTCGCCGCTGCTGAACGTGTTGAAGAAGCGCTCCAGCGTGGCGTAGGAGTCCGGGTGGACGAATGTGTGCGGGTCCATCGCCAGCATCTCGTCGCGGGTGTAGCCGTGCATGCGCGCGAAGGCGGGGTTGACGTCGACGTTCCGCCCCTGTGTATCCCACAATGCCATGCCGTCCACGGACGCATTGAAGATCGCCCGGTACTGCTCCTCCCGGGACTCCAGCGCTGCCTCGGCCTGTTTGCGTTCCGTGATCTCGCGGCTGGCGGCGATGATGCGCTTGTGGTTTCCGAGTACCGCCGGCTTGAGCACCACTTCGTCCCAGTGCAGGGTGCCGTCCTTGTTCCGCCTGTGCCATTCGAAGCGTACGGTCTCGCCGCTGCGCGCACGCGCCATATACGCCGCCGCGGTCGCCTGTACGTAAGGCGGCTCGCCGGAGCTCAGGGCGCCGACGTCCATCGCGCGCAGCTCGTCGAGCGTGTAGCCGTAGGTCTCGCAGGTTTTGGGGTTGACGTCGAGGATCGCGCCGGTGTCGAAGTCGTGGACGAATATGCAGTCCTCGCTGGCTTCGAAGATATTCCGGTAGCTCGACTGGGAGATCTCGCGCTCGCGCTGTACACGCGCCCGTTCCACTTCCGCGGCGGCGCGCACGGAAAAGATCTTGAGGATCGCCTCGGTGAGCTCGCGGTCGCGCATGGCTTTGGAGTCGGCGACACTGATGAGCCCCAGGGGCTGATGCCGGGAGTCGAACAGCGGAAAGGCCGCGTAGCTCTCGAAGCCGAATTCTTTCAGCATGCGGTCATCCGGAAACCGCTCACGCAAGCCGCTGGAAATGAACTCGAAGCGCCGCCCGACGACGTGCTGACAGGGCGTGCCGGTGAGCGTGTAGGTCACATTGGGCAGCAATTGTCCGGCGTGCCAGATCGCGAGCGTGTGGATGCGGTCGCTGCGCGAGGCGTCGAGCAATCCGATCAGGGCCAGGTCCACTTCCAGCGTGCTGGCGAGGAATCGGGCAATCTGCTCGTGGGTCTTCTCGCCAGCCACGGCGGAAACCCCCATCGCCACGTCCCTCAATGCCTGTTCGGTGCGTTTACGTGCCGTGATTTCGATACCGATGAGGCATACCCCCTGGATATCGCCGCTGGCATCCAGCAGGGGGGTCCGTGTGGTCAGGTAACTGTGTTTGCGCCCATCGATCGCGAGTTCCCCTTCGTGCTGGGCAGGGGTGCGTGAGGTGAGGACCTGGCGGTCATTGGCGTCCACTTCCCGCGCGAGCTCGTCCGGCAGTATTTCACCGGCGGTTCTGCCAATGGGGTCGGCGCAGCCGAACTGTGCAAGCACCTCGCGCATGCGGCGGCTGACCCGGCAGTAGCGCAGCGCCGAGTCCTTGATGGCGACAAGGAGTTCGGCGTGCTCGAGCAACTGCTGTAGTGCGTCCTCACCGAAGGATTCGGTACCAGGAAGATGACGCGGGGCCCGGGGCGGTGTGGTGGTCACGGTGGCGTTCCGATGCACGCGCCGCCGATGACGGCGCCAGGATGTCGTCGATATCAATGACATTAGCACCATCGCGAACCCGGCGGTGGGCCGGGATCGCCGGAGAAACACTCCCGATACAATCGAAACCCCGCCGCAGCAATCGATCCCCGGCGCGCCTTTTCCGAAACACCTGTGCGACGTGCGGATAGTCCGCCGACATGGTGCGGATACGTCCGCCGACTAGTCTCGTTCGTATTCCGACCGGAATGCGGTGATAGCGGCCGCTTCTTCTGCGGCCGACTAGGAGGAACAGGCCATGACGACTGCAAGGCATTCTCTATCGAACGACGGTGAGCCGGCTGGCCGTCCAGGTCTGTTCGCTGCGATCCAGGGCCGTTGGCGTCGCGGAATCACCGTGTTCCGGGCCACCGTGAAACGCGTTCGGGACCTTCGACAGCTCCGGCAGATGGACGACCGCCTGATCCGCGATATCGGGCTTCGCCATGACGACGTTCGGCTTATGTGCTGGCGCGGCAGACTCTGATGACGTGATGCCGGTGGCGTTTGTGCCGCGTTACGCGCGGGGGACGAACACGTACCCGGATCCCCGTACTGTGCGGATGAGCGCGGGCTTGGACGGATCCACCTCGATCTTCCGGCGTAACCGGGCGATACGGATATCCACGCTGCGGTCGTAAGGATCCCAGTCCCGGTTCTGGGTTAGGTTGAGGATGTCATCACGGCTCAGTACCCGGTTGGGCCGGCTAATGAAGACGTTGAGCAGATCGAACTCCATGGCGGTGATCGGGATGTCCTCGCCGTCGGCGCCGATGAGTCGCCGGGCGTCCAGGTCCACGGTGCACTGGCCCACCCGTACGCGGCGGGTTGCCGTGTCGGCCGCGGGCTTGGCGTCGACGGGTGCCCGGCGTGTGCGGCGGAGCACGCTTTTGAGCCGGGCGAGGAGCTCGCGGGGATCGAAGGGCTTGGCGATGTAGTCGTCCGCGCCGATCTCCAGTCCGACGATGCGGTCCACGACCTCAGCGGACGCGGTCACCATCACGATTCCGACGTCGAAATGCTCACGCAGGTAGCGCGCCAGGGAGAGCCCGTCCTCGCCCGGCATGGTGATGTCGAGCAACACCACGTCCGCCACGTTGGCGGAGAGCACCTCGCGCATGGATTCCCCGCCGCTTGCGACATGCACCGTGAAGCCGTGCCCGCCGAGATACTCGCTGAGCATCTCGCGAACCGGTGCTTCATCGTCCACCACCAGCACGCACGGTTGCTTGTCGGTCATTCTCGGTCCTGAGCGCGGCCCGGACCGGCCGGTGCGGCGCAAATTGGCATCCGTGCGGTTCTACCCGACGGCTCCCGCGAGTCGGGGAATGATGTGGGAGGGACCCGTGTGGCAATTGTAGCCGACCGAACAGCCGGCCTCTTCCATGCCTGGAGGCTCGGCAACAGCGCCGAAACATTCCCTCGCCGGGGAAAAATCGCATTGATACAAACCACCCCTAAGCTGCCTCTCCAGTGGGCCGGACGGCCCTTCAACGAGGAGGCGGTGCCGTGCCCTACCGCAACGTGATTCTGTTGGCCTGCTGTCAGGCCGTATTCATGACCAGCAGCTCGCTGGTGGTGGCCACGTCCGGTTTGATCGGCGTGAGCACATCCGGTGGGGGCGAACTCGCCACCGTGCCGTTCGGGCTTCAGTATCTCGCGATGACGGTCGCGACCATTCCCGTCGCGTATCTCAACAGCCGGTGGGGCCTCCGGCGGGCCTTGTGCGCCGCGGTGCTGCTGGGCGTGGCCGCGTGTGGCCTGATCACCGTCGCGTTGCTGCAGGGCAGTTTCGCACTATTCTGCATGGGGTCCGTGCTGTTCGGCGTCTATGGGGCCTCAGGTCACACCTATCGGTTCGCCGCCGCGCGCTTGTGCCCCGCCGAGCAGCGCCCCCGTGCCATCTCGCTGGTGTTGGCCGGCGGCACTGTGGCGGGTTTCGCCGGTCCGGCGATTGCCGTGTGGAGCAGGGACACACTGTCGGTGGCATTCACCGGCAGCTACCTCGTGCTTTGCGTGCTTTTCGTGATTCCGCTGGCGGCCATTGCGCTATTGCGCGTCCCCGATGCTGTGGCCGTCGAGGCGTCCCCGGCATCCCGCGGCAGCGGTCCACTGCCACGGCTACAGGTTGTCGTGGCCGTTATCGCGGCAGCCACGGCATACGCGGTCATGGCCGCAACCATGGTGGCGACGCCGCTCGCCATGGGTGCCCATCACCACGGGTTCGCCGACACGGCGTTCGTTATTCAGTGGCACGTTCTGGGCATGTTCGTTCCCGCCTTCTTCAGTGGCCACCTGGTGGCGCGTCTGGGCGCCGTGCGGGTGATCTCAACGGGGGCGCTGTGCGTGTTCGGATCGGTTGCTGCGGCGTGCAGCGGCGGCGGTATCTGGCAGTTCTGGGCGGCCACGGTCGCCGTGGGCGTGGGCTGGAATTTCCTCTTTGTGGGTGCCTCCGCACTTCTGGCGCAAGGCGACTCCGGGCCGACAGCGATCCGGCGACAGGCGGTGAACGACTTCGTGGTGTTTGGAATGTCCACTGTCGCCGCAGTGTCCGCGGGGCGGTTGCTGGAGCATTTCGGCTGGGTGTCCCTCAATCTGCTCATGCTGGGGCCCGTCGTCGCTGTCATCGGGGCGCTCATGTACCTGCGCCGGGCGTCGCGCCGCAAAGGAGCCGGGTGGGCGGACGCCGAATTGCCGGTTCAGTATGTCGCGGCAGGCGACCGCGGCGCGGTGCCTGCCCGGGTACTCGCGGACAGCGTGCAGCCGGTGCCCTCGAGCAGCGATCTCGCAGTCGTCCGCGATGGATGAGCAAGCGGCCGCCGGCGCGGCGCCGGGGCCGTTGGGCCGGGCGCCGCCCGCCGCGCGCGTGCACAGCGCTAGTCGCGCCGGGAGACGAACCAGACGTTCATTGGATCGTGGGGGAAAACCCGGCGCTGAATGTCCCGGAACCCGGCTTCCGTCAACATGGCTTCGGCGGTCTCCCATCCCCACATGGTGCCCAGGCCCAGCCCGCCCTGGCCCAGCGAGACCGGCATGCAGTGCGTGCAGGAGACGGCATAGAGCAGTGCCGCCATGGGGAATTCGCGATTGTCCGCCAGTTCCGCGGAGCCGCCGACGTCCTGCATGAGATAGGTGCCGCCAGGGCGCAGGGCATGGTGGAGGCGGCGGAGCAGGTCCTGCGGGTCGCGCTGGTCGTGGACCGCATCGAACGAGGTGATGAGGTCAAAGCACTGCGTTTCGTCATAGTGAGTGAGGTCACGAACGGCGAACCGGATGTTCTCCAGGCCGGCGTTATGTGCTGTCGCGGTGGCGTGTTCGACGGCATCCCGGCAGAGATCCAGGCCCACGAACCGGCTGTTGGGGAACTGAGCCGCCATGGTCATGAGGGCTTCGCCACGGCCGCAGCCCGCGTCGAGCACGTCGATGCCCGCTTGCAGCCGGTCGGTGAGTCCCGGCGCAAGGGGCAGAATGGTGTCGAACAGTCGTGCGGTCACTGTCTGGGCGCTGTCTTCGGCCATGAACTGATGAAAACAGGGGTAATCGTCGTAGCGAAGTCCCTCGCCGGTGGCGAAACACGCCAGTATTCGCTCTTGAACGGCCCCCATGAGCGGAATGGTCTGGGCGTAGACGGCGAGATTGCCCAGGGTGCCGCCGCGGGTGAGGCAAGCGGCGTGCTCTGCGGGCAACCGGTATTCCCGGGTGGTGGCGTCATAATCGACAATGCCTGCCACCACCATGACCGCCAGCCATTCCCTGACGTAGCGCTCTGCCAGGCCTGAACGGGCGGCAAGGGCATCGCTGGTGGTGCGTGACTCGTCGGCGAGGGTGTCGAGCAGCCGGCTGCGATGGCCGATGGACAGCATCACCGCGATGGCTGCGTTGTTGATGATGTCGCCGATCCTCTCGGCGAAGGTGTTGGCGGTGGATTCGTCGAACACGGCGGTTTCCGTGGCGTGCTGGGTCATGGGGGTATCCTCACGTGCGGTTCGTAGTGAGCGAGATCGGAGTATGATCAGCGGGGAGGTGGCAGGGCAGAGGCATAGGGGCCAGGAACAAGGCATTTGTGCCGCGGGCATTGCACTGCCGGGCGGCCGGGGCAGCCATGAACGCAGGACAATCACCGGTGACGGTCGCGATCATCGCGGTGCCGGACACCGCGCCAGCGGTTCTCTACGGCTTGTCCGAGGTTTTCTCGGCTGTGGGGGTCGCGTGGACCGAGGTCACCGGCGACACGATCGACAGTCGACGGATGGTCCCGGAGGTGGTAGCCGAGGCGGCGGCCCCGTTCACCTGCGAGGTCGGCGCGCCGGTCGTGCCCCGTGCCACGTTTCACGCCACCGGCGCCCGCGATGTGGTGATCGTCCCGGATTTGGCGTTGCGTGCGGATCTGGATCCGCGTGGCCGCTGGTCGGCGGCGGTCGCCTGGCTGCGCGAGCAGTATGCCGGTGGTGCCGTGGTGTGCTCGGTATGTACCGGTTCGTTGATGCTCGCGGAAGCGGCCTTGCTGGACGGGCTCGAGGCCACGACGCATTGGGCGGCACGCCCGCACTTCCGGCGATTCTACCCCGCCGTGGCGCTGAGACCGGAACGCGTGCTCGTACCCGCTGGGCCGGAGCATCGCATCATCACCGCAGGCGGCCACGCCTCGTGGGCTGAGTTGGCGCTGTATCTGGTCGCCCGCTTCTGCGGGCGCGACGAGGCTATCCGGATCGCCAAGCTCTTTCTCCTGGGAGATCGCAGCGATGGCCAGCTACCATTCGCCGCGATGTTACGCCCCGCGCGTCACGGCGATGCGGCCATTGAGCGCTGCCAGGTATGGATCGCGCATCGTTACGCTGACCCGAATCCGGTGGCCGGCATGCAGATGCGATCAGGGCTGGCGCCGCGTACCTTCAAGCGCCGGTTCCGCGCCGCCACCGGCTACGGGCCCATCGAGTACGTGCAGACACTGCGTATCGAGGAGGCCAAGCACCTGCTGGAGACGACATCGACCTCGCTCGAGGAAATCGCCGCCGCCGTCGGCTACCGCGATCCGACATCCTTTCGCCGGGTGTTCACGCGTATGACCGGCGTCACGCCGGCGCGCTATCGCAAGCGCTTTCGGGGCCGGGATTTCTTCGCGTACAGCCTCGCGTAGCCGTGGCGGTGCCTGCCGGTGGCGGGCCACGTCAGGACGTGACCCGGAACCACGGCTCTCGCTGGGCGATGTTGTCGTAACGGCCCGCGGCTAACGCCCTCGAGCGGTGGTGAGCACCAGCTCGGCGACCTTCGACGACGACGCCGGGTTCTGGCCGGTGACCAGCGTGCCGTCGGTGACGGCGAATGGCTCGAAATCCGGGCCCTTTTCAAACTCTGCCCCGAGCTCGCGCAGGCGGGTCTCCAGTAGGAAGGGCACGACGTCGGTGAGGCCCGCGGCCTGCTCTTCGCTGTCAGTGAACGCCGCGACACGACGCCCGGCCACCACCGGGCGGCCGTCGGCATCCCGGGCGTTCACCAGGCCTGCCGGCCCGTGGCAGACCGCGCCGACGACTGCTTCGCGAGCCAGTGTCGTGCTTACCAGGTGACTGACTCCTTTGCTGGTCGGCAGATCCCACATCGTGCCGTGGCCACCGGGGAGGAAGACCACGTCGTAGGTGCCGGAGGCGACGTCGTCGACGGCGGTCGATGTCTGGAGTTCGGTCTGCAATGATTCGTCCGCGAGGTAGCGCTCGACGCTTTGCGGGTTCTCGCCGGCAGGCGCGAGGCTGCGAGCATCGATGGGAACCGCGCCGCCCTTGACCGAGGCGACCGTGATCCGGGCACCGGCGTCGGCAAAGACGTAATACGGCGTCGTGAACTCTTCCAGCCAGAGTCCCGTGCGTTCCCCCGTGTCACCCAGTGATGCGTGAGAGGTCAGGACGATCAATACGTTCAGAGGGGTGGACATAGCGGTTCTCCTTAATGCAGCAGCGATAACGGTGGGAACAGCCTAGTGAGCAACAGGACGAGCATCTAATTGATAATTTCGCACCAATTAATAATATATATTATTAACTATGAGCTATCTTCCCCCTCTACGCAGCTTCGTCGAAGTCTACTGGTGTGGGTCCGTGACCCGGGCGGCAAAGCGCCTGGGGCTCACGCAGCCCGCGGTTTCCGGACATCTGCGCACGGTCGAGTCATTGATGGGGCGGGCGCTGTTCACGCGCAGCGGAAGGCGCCTGGTGCCGACGCCCGTCGCGGATGACCTGGCAAGTGCTGTCGGCAATCAGTTCGCGAGTATCGACTCGGCACTCGCCACACTGCGCGCCCGCTCGACGCATATCGAGGGCACCGTGCATCTCGCGGGGCCGGCGGAATACGTCACCGAGCGCGTTACACCGGCGGTTGCCAGGCTCACGCATTATGGGCTCAGCGTGCGCGTGCAGCTCGGCAATCGGGAGAAGCTCTACGGGCTTCTCCACGACGGCGCCATCGACCTCGCGTTGACCGCGTCCCGCCCATCGGGTGGCAACCTGGATTTCGTGCAGATCGACACCGAGACGCTGCTGCTCGTGGCTGACCCGTCCACCGCGCGGCGTTTTCGGGCGACGTCCATGTCCGTCTCCGACCTCTGTGCCGAGCGTTGGGTTGGCTACGATGAGGACCTGCCGCTCATCCGAGAGTACTTCGAACATCACTATGGACGACCGCCCAATCTGCGCAGCACGATTTGCGTGGCGGATCTGAGGGCGGTGCGGTCGCTGGTCGAACAGGGGGCGGGGCTGAGCGTGCTTCCCGACTACTTGTGCGCACCGGGGCTCGAGGCAGGAACCCTGGTCGTGCTCGGTGACCGGGGCAAGGGGCCCCGGAACGAGCTCTTTCTATCGTGGAATCGTGCGAATTTGCGGCATCCTCGGGTAGTCTTCGCCCGGGATCAGCTCGTCGAGCAACTCTCCCGCGTTCACTCGTGACACAGCGCCTCCGAGGCGCCGCGCAGTGACGCCGGGGGGTGGCCGTGTGCATCGCTATGGGCTGCGTTGCTCGTCGCTCATGCAGACCTTGCTACACCACGCTCCTCGCGTCATTGACCATTGAGGCGACTGGCGCGGGACATCATAAGCCTAATGCGACGGTATACCGCGCAGGCCCGTCGAAGCGAACGGCGGCGCACGCGACCACCGAGACATGACAATACATCCTGCAAGGTTAGTAACCGTCGTACTGACGACGTCGCGGGGCGGGGATTGAAAGTGTGCGTGACCGGCGCCAAGCCTGCTGTCGTGAGCGTGGCTTCCTGTGTCGCGCAACCTTCCATGCCATCCACCGGTACAGAGAAAGGGGTAAGTGATGGAATACCGACTGCTCGGCCGCTCCGGGCTCAAGGTGTCGCAGATGACCATGGGGACCATGACCATGGGTGGTCAGGGCCCGTTCGCCAAGGTGGGGGACGTGGGCGTCGACGAGGCGCGTCGCCACATCGACATCTGCCTGGACGCGGGGGTCAACCTCATCGATACCGCGAACATCTACTCCGGCGGCGCGTCCGAGGAGATAATCGGCGAGGCCCTCGGCGGCAAACGCCCCAACGACGTGCTGCTCGCGACCAAGGCGCGTTTTCCGATGGGGGAGGGGCCCAATGACCGGGGATTGTCGCGCCATCACCTGATCCGGGAATGCGAGGCGAGCCTCAGACGCCTGCGCACCGACGTCATCGACCTCTATCAGGTCCACCAATGGGACGGGCAGACGCCCCTGGAAGAGACGATGGAGGCGCTGGACCGACTGGTCCAGGACGGCAAGGTCCGCTACATCGGCTGCTCCAACTATTCCGGCTGGCACGTCATGAAGGCGCTTTCCATTAGCGACAGCCGCCTGTTGCCGCGATTCGTCAGCCAGCAGATCCACTATACGCTGGAGGCGAGGGAGGCGGAGTACGAGCTGGTGCCCATCTCTGTCGACCAGGGCCTGGGTATTCTCGTCTGGAGCCCGCTCGCCGGCGGCCTGCTCTCCGGCAAGCATCGGCGGGGCAAGGACGTGCCCGAGGGAACCCGGCAGCTCGCCGGCTGGGACGAGCCGCCCATTCGCGACGAGGAACGGCTGTGGAATATCGTCGATACGCTGGTGGAGATCGCCGACGGGCACGGCGTTTCCGCAGCGCAGGTGGCGCTCGCCTGGCTCATGCGGCGGCCGGCGGTCACGTCCGTGGTCATCGGCGGGAGAACCGAGGCGCAGTTCCGGGACAATCTCGCCGCCGCCGAGCTCCAGCTCAACGACGACGAGTATCAGCGTCTGGAAGCGGTCAGCCGCCCGTCATTGATTTATCCCTACTGGCATCAGTGCAAGACGGCGAGCGACCGCTTCGGTGAGGCGGATCTGGCGTTGCATGCTCCGTATCTCGAGTGATTCTCGGGCGTATTCGCGCAGGGCCGCGGGGCTCAGGCGAGGTCCGCGGTGCCGGGCAGGTTCTCCGGTGTGACGATCGACAATGGAATGGGCGATGTGTCTGGCGGTGTGTCGGCGGCGCCGAGCTCGTGGGCGAGCGCCTGAAACGCTCTGAGCGCGTGCAGCTCGGGGTGCTGGTCGATGGTGAATGTCATGACACCCTCACGTAGCAGGGTGATGGTGTCGGGCGTGAGCTCGTGGCCGATGTAGGGCACGCGGCCGGCAAGACCGGCCGCGTGCACAACGTCGCCGATGGTGCGATCCGTGGCTGCGGTGTTGTAGATCCCGGCGATGTCGCGGTGGCTCGCGAGGTAGTCGTTTAGCAGCGCCCGTGTGTGCTCGATGTCGTCACCGCCTTCGATCACCGTGGCGATTTCGAGATCGGGGAAACGCTCCGCCAGCACGTCGCGGAAGCCCGCCAGGCGTTGAGCATGGGCGCGCACGCTCAGTCTGCCGGCGACGACGACGACCGGATCCTCGGAGGTTACGGCCCGGCCCAGTAGATACGCTGCCATGCGGCCGGCGGCATACTGGTCCGTGCCGACGTAGGGTAGTGGTTTCTCGGTCGTCACAGGTGTCATCAGGGTGACCACCGGGATAGCCGCCTGAACGACGTTCTCGAGGGCGCGAGCAATCTCGGGCTTGTCCGGTGTATAGACGATCAGGCCATGGCGGGACGCCGCTGCCGCTTCGATCCGCCGGGCGAACGCGCTGACGTCGTTTTCGGGAATGAACGTGCGGTGAACGACAAGATTCGGCCCGACGGTTCCGCGCGCTTGCAGGAACGCCCGTTCGAGCCGCTTGAAAAACAGCGATTCGGATTCCGAGAGCAGCACCTCCACCCGGCGCAGTGGCTGATGCGGATTCGGCAGCGCGCGGTGCATTTCGAGTCGGCGGGCGGTCTGGACGACTCTCTCGGCAGTTGCCGGCGACACCATGCCCCGCTCGTTGAGCACGCGCTCGACGGTTGCTGTTCCCACGCCGGCGGCTTCTGCGACGTCGGATATGGTGATTCGCCTCCGGCGTTCGCGAAGAGGCTGGTTCACGACGTTCTCCCGCTCCTGTGAATGATCAAATTTGATCATCCTGCGTGTTGTTTACTGCGTCTGCAAGTACCTGATTGTCCTGGTGCGCCGGGGCGAGTCTCCGGTGTGTTCGAGGGAGCTGTCGGGGTTGCTGGTCTGAACCGTCGTCATGCAATTGACATAGTGTCGGTTTGACACTAAGTTGCGGTCTGAACGGTTGGAGGCATATCGGAGTGCGTGACGAGAGTACGGACGGAGCTGGCACGGTTTGGGGGGTTTCCACGGACGTGGTGATCTTCAGCGTGCGCGAAGAGGCTCTGACCGTGCGCCTGGTCCGGCGCCCGGACGTTCCGTTCGCCGGTAGCTGGGCGCTGCCCGGTGGCCTGCTGGGAGAACGCGAGGATCCGGACGACGGCGCGACCCGGGTGCTGCGCGAGAAGACCGGCATGGAAGGCGTCTATCTCGAGCAGCTCTACACGTTCGGCCGGCCGGACCGCGACCCGCGCGGGCGGGTCGTCACGGTGGGGTATTTCGCGCTGGTGCCGTGGACGGCGATCGAAGGCGAGCGCGACGAGCCCGACGGCGGGTGGCATCCGGTGGATGGGCTGCCGGCGCTGGCCTTCGACCATGCGGAGATCGTGAGCATGGCGCGCCGGCGCCTCGCCGCGAAGCTGGAGTACTCGACGATCGCGCTGCAGCTCATGCCGGAGCGCTTCACGTTGAGTCACCTGCAGTCGGTTTACGAAATCATTCGCGGAGAGCCGTTGGACAAGCGGAATTTCCGCAAGCGGGTTCGGGCAATGGAGTGCATCGAGCCCACGGAAGCGACCTACCGGGCGGGCAGTCACCGCCCGGCGAGGCTCTACCGGCGCAAGACGCCGGGCAGGGTGGAGATCATCAAATGACGGCGTTGGTGGCGTACCGGCGTTCGGAGGATGAGCGATGAGTACTGCGCAAGGGGTTCGGGCCGAGGCGCCGATTCGACACTTCCGCGAGGAGGCGTTCACCGCCGCGGAGTCGCTGGGCATTGGTGAGGCGGACGAGCTCAAGGTCCGTATCCGTGAGTTGCTGCGCGAGCGCGACGCCGTGTTGGTGGCTCATTACTACACGGCACCGGAGATCCAGGAGCTCGCTGACGAGACCGGTGGTCACGTATCCGACTCGCTCGATATGGCGCGTTTCGGGGCCGACCACGACGCCAGCACGCTGGTTGTCGCCGGTGTCCGCTTCATGGGCGAGACGGCCAAGATCCTCACCCCCGAGAAGCGGGTCATCATGCCGGAGCTGGAAGCCACCTGTTCGTTGGACGAAGGGTGTCCGCCCGAGGAGTTCGCAGCGTTCTGCGACCAGCATCCGGACCGGACTGTCGTCGTCTATGCCAATACCAGCGCGGCGGTGAAGGCGCGCGCTGACTGGGTGGTTACCTCCAGTATCGC
>CAZHBN010000021.1:0-25393 GCA_964530405.1 uncultured Ectothiorhodospiraceae bacterium | reverse complement strand
TTGCCCGACAGCCGGCTCGTCTCGAACTTCATGTTCACCACGGCCACCGCGCCGCGTGCCGCCGCTTCCGTTTGCATGCGCAGGATGGCTTCACGCCGGCCGCGGTCGAGCAGGGACTCGTACATGCCGAGACGCCCGCCGAAGAGCTGTTTCAGCCCCGCTGCGACGACTTTGAAGTAGTCGGTGGAGACGACCACGTTGCCTTTGACCAGCTCGCTGTCGTGGTTGATGTACGCCGGCGGCAGGTTCATGCCCGTCAGCACGAGCAGGTGGCCGTAGTCGCGCTCGCGACGACGGATGGAGCGGTAGTGACGGCGTTCGGCGAGTGTGCCGAACCCGAAGCCGATCGCCAGCAGGGTGGCGAATATGATCAGGTCGATCATGGCCGCTGTCAGCGCTCTTCGACGACCACGGCACTGCCGTAGGCGAGGATCTCGGAAGCGCCGGCAGTGATCGCGGACGTCGCGAAACGCACGTTGATCACGGCGTTGGCGCCCAGCTCCTCGGCCTGTTCCTTGAGGCGCTCGAGCGCGCTCTCCCGTGCGTCCTGAAGCAGGTCCGTATACCCCTTGAGCTCGCCGCCGACCAGATTCTTGAGCCCGGCCATGATGTCCCGGCCCGCGTGCTTCGCACGCACGGTGCTGCCCTGCACCAGGCCCAGATGGCGCACCACCCGTTTGCCCGGCACGAGCTCCATATTGCTGATGAGCATCCCTGTCACCCCCAAGTTGTGGTTATTTGGCGCGCAAAAAGCGTAACCGTCGACGCCGCGAAATGCCAGTGTTCAGCGTTCAACGTTTCCCTAAGTCCGTCGCCGTCGGCGGTGGTTCGATCGAGGCAGGTTCCGTGGTCGTCCTCTCGGTCTACGCTAGCGCTCGGTTGGCGCGGTCGATGACGCTGGCGATGTCGAGTTGCCCTTCGCCGTCGCCCCGGTCTGCCCGCGCCGGGGCCAGTGATCCGGACAAGCCCAAGGGACTGGCTGTGCCGTCCGCGTCCCGGCAGTGACGCGCCGGCATCGTCTACAAATCCGACCGAGGCACCACACGGTGGCGCTGAAACGTGGCACGAATCTCGAAAAAGTTGATATGTTGAAAAGTGCATTTTAATCGATTGCATTGAGACCCGTTCACCCACCCGGTAGCTTTCTGCATCGACTTGCCGACGAAAATAGCGATGCGGGAGGCACCGTGGCGGAGACAAAATGCGTATTTGTGCTCGACGGCGACCAGGCACCGGGTGTACTGGCGAACGCCGCAGCGATTCTCGCCATGAGTATGGGGCGCTTGCATCCCGAGTTGATCGGTGAGGATCTACGGGACGGATCCGGACAGCTTCACGGTGGCATCACCACGGTCGCATTGCCGGTTCTCAAGTCGGATGGAGCGGGACTGCGGGTGCTACGGATGCGAGCCGGTACCTGTGAGCCGGCTATTTCGGTCGTGGACGTCACGACCGCAACCCGCCATACGGGCTCCTACCAGGATTACGCCGCGACCCTGAAGGCCACGGATGCGAACGAAATCGACTATGCCGGCATCGCCGTGTACGGCGAAAAACGGATTGTGACCGGGTTGACCGGCAGTCTGCCGCTGCTGCGCTGAAACGCCGCCGCTTTGGCGGATTCGGAAAAGGTAGGGATGGGTGGGTATGGCCGTTTTTCTGGCAATGTTCACGTTTTCGCTGGTGATGTCCATTTCGCCGGGGCCGGTCAATATGATCAGTGTTTCCACGGGGGCGACTCATGGCGCCCGGCGGGCATTTCGATTCGTTTCCGGGGCGACTGTCGGGTTCACGCTGTTGCTCGTGGTATCCGCATTCGGGCTGGCGACGCTGGTGACGACTCACGCGGGCGTGCTCGACGCGCTTTCGCTCGCCGGCTTCGCGTTCATGATGTATTTGGGTGGCAAGATCATGCTCGCGACACCGGATCTGGATTTGGCGAGAAACGCCGTTCCCCGGTTCACGGAAGGGTTCATGCTGCAGTGGCTGAATCCGAAGGCCTGGATGGCGTGTGTCTCCGGCGTGTCGCTTTTCACCGGCGCTGCCGGCGCTTCACGGCTCACGATCTTCGTCGTGATGTACTTCTTCGTGTGTTACGCCTCGCTTTTTGCCTGGGCGCTGCTCGGCGGTGCGCTGTCGGGTGTGCTGCACGGACGGGCAGGGCGTGTGCGGGTATTCAACGCCGTCATGGGCGGCCTGCTGATGGCGACCGCGTGTTACCTGCTATACGAGCGCTTTGCGATGGGCTGAGATGGTCATTGAACCTCGGCGCCCATCTCGCGACGCAAGTGATCGACAAGGCGGTGGGCGGCGCTGTCCCGGGGCAGGTTCGCGGGCCAGACCGCGAAGACGTCCAGCGGTTCCAGCGACCACTCTGGCAGAACCTCGGTGACGAGCCCCCGCGCGATGCCGTCGCGGGCGATGTACGTGGGGGGTGCCGACAGCCCAACGCCGTTTTTGGTTAGTGCATAGGCAGCGTTGACGTTGTCTACGTTGATGCGGGGTCGGTACCGGATGGTTACCTGCTCTCCGCCAGTGTGCGTGAACGTTCGCCGGTCCGGGCGCATGAGCAGTCCGATCCAGGGTATGGCCTGGAGGTCGTCGGGATGCGTTATGGGTGCAGATCGTTGCAGCAGGCTCGGACTCGCGACGACAGTACGCGCCAGCGTGGTGATGCGTTTCGCCTTCAGGCTACTGTCGGGGAGCGAGCCGACGCGGATGGCGACGTCGACGCTGTCCGCCACCAGGTCGGCGTGCCGGTCGCTGCAGAGCACGGTCAGTGAAACGTCGGGGTGCTGCTGGGAGAACGCGGAAATGGCGTCCATGTAAGGGCTGTCAGCGAAGGTCGCGGGCACCGATAGCTTGAGCCGGGCCGAGTGGTTCCCACCCCCATCGCCAATCGTGTTCGCATACAGAGCGAGCATTTCCTTGGCGCAGGCGTAAGTTCGCTCGCCGTCCTCGGTCAGCGAGAATCGCCGCGTATTGCGGTACAGCAGTGCGACGCCGAGACGTTTCTCCAGCCGGGCGACGTAGAGGCTTACGGAGGCGGGTGAGACTCCGAGCTCCTCGGCGGCGCGACCGAAGGAGCCGTTATCCACCACGGTGGCGAATGCGAGCAGGTGTTTGACGTCGTCCAGCACTGCGAGCGTGTTTCCCGGGGTGGAGCGCCGGCCCGGGAGAGCGCCGGGCCGGCGGATGTCGATGAGCGTCGGGCGACGGCGCTGCCGTCAGCCCTCCACCCATTCAGCATAGATCGCTTCGAATTCGCCGGTCTTGCGCACCAGGTGCAGCCATTGATCGACCCAGGCCTTCCAGACGTCATCCCCGCGGGGTAGGAGGTAACCCTTCTCCGAGTAGGTGAACGGTGCATCCGGATGGACGGCGCAGAGCTCCGGGTTGAGATTGGCCTGCAGCTCGGTCTCGATGGCGTCGGTCACCATGACATCGGCGGTGCCGTCGACGATTTTGCCGAAGATGGTCGTGTTGTCATCGTGCACCATGATGTTGGCGTCGGCGAGTTCGCGCCGCGCGAAACGCTCGTTCGTGCCGCCCGGGTTCACCACCACGTCCACGTTCGGCTGATTGATCTGCTCGACGCGCTGGAAGCGCTCCACGTCGTCGCAGCGGACAATGGGGGTTTTGCCACCGGCCAGGTACGGGCCGCTGAAGTAGGCCTTCGCCTGGCGGTCGAGCTTCACCGAGATGCCGCCCATGGCAATGTCACACTTGCCGGCGGTGAAGTCCTCCATCAGCGTTGGCCAGGAGGTCTTCACGAATCGAGTCTCTACACCGAGGGCGCCGGCGAGATTTTCGGCCATATCGATGTCGATGCCCTCGAAGGACTCGGTCTCGGCGTTCCAGTAGGTGAAGGGCTTGTAGTCGCCGGTGGTGCAGACTCTTACTTCGCCGGCGGCCTGAACGTCATCGAGGGTGGATGTTTCCTCGGCGCTCGCTGCGTGCGCAGCGGCAGTGACGAAGAGGCCGAGGGAGGCCGCGGTGATCAACTTGTTATTGTGCAACGTTACTCTCCTCCGAAAGGTTGCTGGCTCAGCCCAGGGCGAGCCATATACCGACGCCGACCATTAACGTGCCGGCGATGCGATTGAGTGTCCGGACACTGCCGCGGCGTTCCAGGATTCGGCTGAGCGCCCGGCCGCCATTGGCATACAGCAGCAGTGCGGCGAATTCCAGCACCAGAATGACGGCCACCAGCACCGCGAGCTGCGGTGTCAGGGGCAGGCTGGTGTCGATGAACGGTGGCAGCAGGGCGATCACGAATGCCCACCCCTTGGGGTTCGCAACGGCAGTGACGAACCCCTGAGTCGCCAGGCCGGCGGCGCTCGGGGCGCGCTCATCGGCGCCGGGCTCGACCTGAAGGGATAGCCGGCCCCGGGAGCGCCACATCTGTAGCCCCAGCCAGATCAGGTAGGCGCCACCGGCGTACTTCAGGGTGGCAAAGGCGAGGGGATAGCGCAGCATCAGTGTCGCAACGCCGACAACCGCGAGTACGGCGACCAACCCCACGCCGGCGAGCTCGCCGACCATCATCCACAGCGCGCGTCGTACGCCGATGGTGATGCCCAGCGACAGTGCAAGTGTCATGCACATGCCGGGCGTCACCGATACCAGGAAGAAGGTCGGTATGAACGCGTAGAGCAGACTGGGGTTGATCACGCCTGTCACCGGGC
The DNA here is from genome assembly GCA_964530405.1 of uncultured Ectothiorhodospiraceae bacterium. GTDB lineage: Bacteria > Pseudomonadota > Gammaproteobacteria > Nitrococcales > Nitrococcaceae > Arhodomonas. The sequence continues at coordinate 20,705 of CAZHBN010000021.1, read as the reverse complement.
CGAGCGGATTTCGATCATGCCTGGATTGTTGCCTACGCAATCGTGTCGTGGCAAGCGGCACCGGGCCGGGACCCGGCGCCGCAGTCCTTCAATCCTCGGTGGCCTCGATGATGGCCCGGCAGAAGTCGCCCAGATCCGGCGGGTAGCGTGAGGTGATCAGGTGGTCGTCGACCACGACGGGTTCGTCCACGTATTCGCCGCCGGCGTTGATCACGTCGTCGCGTATGGACCAGAAGCAGGTCATTCGCCGGTCCTGTACGACGCGTGCGGAAATCAGCACCCAGGCTGCGTGGCAGATGGCGGCGACCGGGTGTCCGGCGCTGTCGGCGCGGCGCACGATTTCGAGGAGGTCGCGGTCGCGGCGCATGTGGTCCGGGGCGTACCCCCCGGGGACGATGACCGCGTCGAATTCGTGGGTGGCGCCTTCCGCGGCGGCCAGGTCGGCATCCACGGTGCAGCCGTGTTTGCCCGTGTAGCGCGCTTTCTGTGGACCGATCACCACCACTTGCGCGCCTTCCTCGCGGAAACGGTGTAGCGGGTAGAGCAGCTCGATATCCTCGAACTGGTTCTCGGCGAGTATGCAGACCCGTTTGCCGGTCAGTCGCCCGCTCATGGTTGCCTCCTCGAGAGGTGTGGAGGACCTTGTGGCTTTACTGGTTGGGTATGGGCGCTAGCGCGGTGGTAATCAAGTGCGAGTGATCGGTTGGCGGCGGTCATCCGCCGCCGCGTGCCAGCAGTACGAGCACGAGGCCATAGACGGCGGCGATGAGCAGCGTTTCCACCCCCACGTTGGCCGGTCCCGACCGTTCGCGTCGCATGAGACCCAGCAGCAGGATGCTGCTCATGACCGCACTTGCGGCAATGAGTTGTGGTTCGCGTTCGCTGATGTCCGCGAAAATCGGCCCCGGGAGGTAAGCGGTGTCGGCAACCGCGACGAACAGGGTGTCGAATGCGTTGCCGCCGAGGATGCCGCTCACCGCCAGGGTGAGGGCCCCCTGACGTACGGCGGCCACCGTGGTGACGAGCTCGGGAAGCGAGGTGCTGATCGCCACCAGCGTACCGCCGATCAGGCTGTCGTTGAGGCCGGTGGCGTCGGCGACGGCTTCACCGGACCACGCTACGGCCCATCCGGCGGCCGCCACGCCCAGGCCCGTGAGCAGCATATCCAGCGCCAGGGGCCGGAGTGGCTCGCGGCGGGCGGATTCGTCGGGCACATCGCGCTCGGTGGCGTGGGTGATCCGTGGATGCCACATGGGTCGTTGATGCGCCTGGTGAACCCAGTGCATCCCGCCGATGTAAGCGATCGGCAGAGCGAGGCTGGCGGGATGGATATGACCGATGGCGACGTCGGGCACGTTGATACCGAGCAGCAGCAGCGACAGCAGTCCGACCAGAAGGGCGCCGAAGAGCATGTTGGGCACGGAGGCCGCGGCGTGTTCCAGGTTGGCGCGCTGGTAGACGGCATCGGCGATGGCGAGGAAGGCGGTTTGCACCGCTATCCCTCCGGTTGCCGCGGAGACGGCGAATGCGGCGCGGCCGTCGAGCGCGAGGGTCACGCAGGCGACGATACCCGGTAGGGACGTCATGGCGCCGAGCATGACCGCCCCCACCACGGCTTCGCCGAGGCCGGTGCGGTCGGCGAACCGGTCGGCGCGGTCGCTCAGTCGCGTACCCAGCAGCGCAATGATCGTGGCGGCGAGGACGAACACACCGCCCGACAGCAACAGCGGAGGATCCTCGGTCAGCATGACAGCGGCCCGTACGCAAAAACGGCCATGGTACTAACGTCTTCGAACGTATTGCCAGGTTCCATGGCCGCGTGCGCCGTTTTGGCAGGACGTCACCGCGCGGGAGGTCGCGTCGTCCGGTCTGTCACTGTGCCAGCGAGAGATCGTCCATCATCGCGCGCAGGAACCGCGAAGCTTCGCCGCCGGTGACGCAGCGGTGATCGAACGAAAGGGACAGTGGCATAACCCGGTGCACCGCCGGCTCGCCGTCGACCGCGACGACCTCGGAACGGATACGGCCGGCGCCGATGATCGCTACGGTTGGCGGCACCACCACGGGGTCTGCATATCGCCCCGCAATGGTGCCGAAGTTGGATAGGGTGATGGTTGAGCCACGCATCTCCTCCGGTGGAATGCTGCGAGCGCGCACATCGGCCACCAGGGCGTCGAGCCCGCGACGAAGGTCCGCGTCGTCGCGATTGCCGACGTCGCGCAATACCGGCACGAACAGGCCCTCCTCGGTGTCCACCGCGATGCCGAGGTCGATGTGATCCATCACGCGGCGGGAGACCGTGCGGCCGTCGTACCACGCATTGAGATCCGGTTCGGCACGGCACCCGGCACGGATGGCGCGTACCAGGCGCAGCGTGATGTCCGTGCCGTCAGGCCAGGCGTCGATGTCCACGTCGTCGGAAACGGTGACCGGCACGACCGACTCGTGAGCGCGGGTCATGGTGCGCGCCATGGCACGGCGTACCCCGCGCAACGGTTCCATGGCGCCACCGTCGCCGCCGTCCTGAGCGGCGCGTTGAACGTCGGCGCTGGTGATGGTGTTCTCGGGCCCGGTGGGTGTCACCAACGCCAGGTTGACGTCGAGCCGCCGCGCAAGCGCACGCACTGCCGGCGTGGCGCGAGCCCCTTCACCGACCGTGCTCGCGCGCTCCTCGATGCGTTCCGTCCCCGAGCGGACCTCGCCCACGACAGTACCGCTGTCCGCCGTCCGTTCCCCGGATGCCGGGGACGACTCGTCGTCGGTGGCCGGGCTGACGGTCGCCGCACGTGCCGGCGCACGCGGTTTCCCGCTCTCCGCCTGCGACGACCGCTCGGTGTCGTCATCCGTTGCCTCGGCATCGCCAAAGACCACTAGCGGGTCGCCAACCTGGACCACGTCGCCGGGTTCGCCGAGTCGTTCGCTGATTACGCCCGCTTGCGGGCTCGGAATTTCCACGATGGCCTTGTCCGTCTCCACGGACACCAGGGGGGCGTCGCGCTCGATGGTCTGACCGGGGTCAACGAACCATTCCACGATTTCCGCCTCGATGAGGCCTTCCCCCAGATCCGGCAGCTTGAACGTACTCATGCGAACTCCATGACCTCCCGCGCGGCACGCAGGATGCGCGCCACCGATGGCATGTACCGCTGCTCGAGCCGCAGCAGCGGCATGATGGTGTCGTAACCGGTGACCCTTCGAACCGGGGCCAGCAGGCTCATCAATCCTTCCTCGGCAAGGCCGGCGGCGATATCCGCACCGATGCCGCCGGTACGCGGCGCCTCGTGAACGATCACGCAGCGCCCCGTGCGGCCCACTGATTCCAGGATCGTTTCCATGTCCACCGGCTTGACCGTGGCGACGTCGATGACTTCGGCGCTGATGCCTTCCTCGGCGAGCTGTGCCGCTGCCTGCAGGGTCTCGTGGACCATGGCGCCCCAGGAGACCAGCGTCAGGTCCGTGCCGTCACGCAGCACGTAGCATACGTCCAGGGGCAGTGCCTCGCCGTCATCTCTGACGTCTTCCTTGACCAGCCGGTAAATGCGCTTGGGCTCCAGGAACACCACCGGGTCGGGGTCGCGGATGGCCGCAAGCAGCAGCCCGTACGCGCGTCCGGGCGAGGAGGGGATGACTACCCGCAATCCCGGCATGTGGGCGTACAGCGCCTCGGTACTCTCTGAATGGTGTTCCGGCGCGTGGATGCCGCCGCCGAAGGGCGCGCGCATCACCATGGGGCAGGTGAGTCGTCCGCGGGTGCGGTTGCGCATGCGGCTGGCGTGGCTGATCATCTGGTCCACGGTGGGGTAGCTGAAGCCCATGAACTGGATTTCCGCGACCGGGCGTAGCCCCTGGGTGGCCATGCCGATGGCCATGCCGGCGATCAGGTTTTCCGCCAGCGGCGTGTCGAGTACCCGTGTCTCGCCGAAGCGCTCGAGGAGCCCCTCGGTGGCGCGGAATACGCCGCCGTTGACGCCGATGTCCTCGCCGAGGAGAAGCACGCGGTCATCGGCGGCCATCTCGTGGGCGAGAGCGGCATTCACCGCGCCCACCAGGGTCATGTCAGTCATCGCCGCTATCCTCCTCGTCCATGAGTGCGTTGCGCTGCGCGGTGAGCGCGCGCGGTAACTCGGCGTAGAGATAGTCGAACATTGACTCGGGGGGTTGCGCCTCGGTGGCCAGATAACGTTCCGCCGCGGCGTCCACCGATTCGCGGCACTCGGCGTCCAGGGCTTGCTCGTCGTCGTCGCTCCACGCGCCGATTTCCTCGAGGTAACGGCGCATTCGATCGACCGGATCACGCGCCTCCCACGCGGTCCGTTCTTCCTCGGGACGATAACGTCGCGCGTCGTCGGCGGTGGTGTGATCGCTCATGCGGTAGGTCAGCGCCTCGATTACACACGGGCCGTTGCCCTGGCGTGCGCGCTCCAGCGCCGTATTCATCCGGTCGCGTACGGCGATGTAGTCATTGCCGTCGACCTGCTCGCCGTGGATGCCCGCGGCCACCGCTTTCTGGGCCAGTGTCTCGGCATAGCTCTGGCGGCTGCGGGGCACCGATATGGCCCACTGGTTGTTGCAGATCACGAAAACAAGGGGTAGCTGCCAGGTTCCCGCGGCGTTGATCGCTTCGTAGAAGTCGCCTTTAGAGGTCCCGCCGTCGCCGATGACACAGACTGCGACCCGGGGCTCGTGCCGATACTTGAACTTGTAGGCGACGCCCGCCGCGTGGGGCGCCTGACTCGCGATGGGAACAGCGATGGGCAGATCCTCGCGGGGCACCTGGAAATCCATGCCACGCTCGTCGCCTCCCCAGTAGAGGAAGAGTTCCTCCATGCGGCCGCCACGGTTGAGGTGGGCGCCGTGATGGCGGTACATCGGTACCAGCACGTCCTCGCTGTCCATGGCGAGGCCCACGGCGACCGCCACCGCTTCTTCGCCGAGGCACGAGGCGAACGTGCCGAGGCGACCGGTGCGTTGCAGGCTCACCGCCTTGCGGTCGAAGGTGCGGGCGACGACCATGGCGCGGTAGCCACGGAGCAGCTGCTCGGGGTCGCGGGCGAAATCCGGGAGCGGTTCGGTGATTTCGAGCTCGTGGCTCAGGTAGCCGGTGTAGCCGATCTCGAACTGGGCGATGGTACGCACGTCGCCTCCCTCCGTTGTGCTGGCGCCGTTGGGCGTCTCGCCTTTATCTGTAGCGTAGAAGAGGCGGGTTTGCCTGTCGGTAGTCGTTTGCGGAGAGCGTGGCGGGAGTGCCTGGAAGACCGGATCCATGATCCCGGGTCACGGGTCACGGGTCACGGGTCACGGGTCACGGGTCACGGGTCGAGACCCTGTGGCATCGGGCGCAAATCATTGAGGGAACGAGCAGAGGTAAAGGATTCAGTGGTTTGGAAGCTCGCGTGCCTCGTCGTGCTTTGCGTGTACCTGGGCGGCTGCGCGTCGGTGAGGCCGGTGACGCTCGCCACACCGGAGGCCGTTGAGCGGTTGGAGGGTATCCGCTGGTGCGGGGCACTGTGGCTGCCGCGGACGACACCTGCCGGCGCGCCCCTGGGCGGTATCTCCGGTCTCGCCTGGGATGAGGATCGCGCCACCTTGTACGCGGTTTCCGATCGCGGGCGCGTGCATCACTGGCGACCGCGCTTTGCCGCCGGGCGCCTCGTCGGCGTGGACCTGCGCGCGAGCTTCCCGTTACGCGACCGTGACGGCCGGCCGCTTCGGGGGGAATGGGTGGATGCAGAAGGCGTTGCTCTGGAGACATCCAGTGCGCGGCGGCGACTGTGGATCAGTTTCGAGCGCCATCACCGTATCGCGCCCTACAACACGCATGGGCGGTTGCTCGGTGCTCCCCATGTGCCGCAACAGGTTCAGGACGCGGGCTACAACACCGGCATGGAGGCGCTCGCCGGGGCCGGGCGGCAACGGCTCGTGGGCCTGGAACGCGGTCCCAGGGGTCACGGCACGACGACACCCTTATGGTTGGATCCCGGCGGCAGCGCCCACGCCTATCCCCTGGCCGGGGAGACCAACAGTGCTCTGACCGCGCTCGCGTCGGCGGGTCCCGGTCGTTATCTGGCGCTGGAGCGCGCGTACACACCGCTTCGCCCCATCGTGATAACGCTCAAGTCCATACGTTGGCGCGCATCGGAGGGCATCGCGGTGACGTCGCTGGCGCGACTCTCCGGCGGGGAAGGGTGGCACCTCGACAATTTCGAGGGTCTGACGGCGCTGGGTGCGGGTCGCTATCTCATGGTGAGCGACGACAATTTCAGCACGCTTCAGCGTACGTTGCTGGCGTGTTTCCGTGTGGAAGCCGACGCCGGCGGCCCTTCGGGGCACGCCGGCACCGGCCGGTTCGATGTCGGGGAATCCCCTGATCAGCGTGGCGGTGTCGCATCCGGCCGTCGCGACGCCGGGGGGACCGGCTTCGATCCCCCTGGCTTCGGGGCTCCCCGGTGAGCATGTGCGCGCGGTTCAGGTACCTTCGCTGAAGCTCACACCACGACGCGCACGCTCGAATGCGCCGAACTCGGCGGCCGGAGTCGAGGAGCTGCCGCCCTCCAGCGCCGCCGCGTCCAGACGGGGCACGCCCTTCGTGACTGCCTCGGCGTGGCTGAGGCCGAGGATCAGCGCTTGGGCCGTGTCGGGCCCGGCGGCGCCGTAGTGCGTTGCCGTGGGCGTGGCGACGTCAGCGATCACCGCGGTCTCGTGGAACGACTGTCCTGACACGAGGTGATCGTAAACGTCCGCCGCCTGCGCAGCGGTACCGGCCAGAAGCCCGAAGGTGACGGTGGCTGCAATGCTCAGTGCCTTCATAACCAAATCTCCAGCATTGGTCGTTAGTCGATACACGGGCAATTGAGTCTCGTGCGAATTGTCCGTAAATGGACAGATGGAGGCAGGACAAATTTTTTCAACCCGATGACAGTGAATCGTGCTTGCGTCTCTGGCACGGGCGTGGCTGAGTAGGAGGCAATCGCGACGGGAGACGGTGCCATGGCGGACTCGGAAGACCAGGGCGCGCATCCGGATAGCTGGGAGGAAGGGCCGACCACCCTGGAGGCCGCGGCTGACTACGCCCGCCAGGCGCGTGGGCACGTGAAGGCGTTCGAGGATACCGGCGAGCCGCATCACCTCGCCGAAGCCCGGCGACTGCTGGAAGTGCTGGAGGGCTATCTCGACATGCGAACGCGTGAGGCGGAGTAGTCCGTGACGGCGCTGGTGGCCGTGGTCAACGACCGCGGTCGTGGTCGTCGTCGCGCAGGCTCATTGGCGGGTCGATGGGCGGCGGGCCCACTTTCGACTGCGCATAGATCTGTCGGACGATGTACCAGATGCCGAATGCGAAGGCCACGAGCGCTGCAATGCCGGGCCATGCGTAGGCCGCCTCGCCCGGTAACGCCGGGCGCAGGGGAAACATGAACAGTAGCCAGAAGCCGGCGCCCAGGCCGAACCACCGGGCAGCGAATTCGCCGCAGTGGTCACGGCACCAGCGTCGGCGACGCGCGAGCAGTTCCAGTGTGGTCGGTGGTGGCATGCGGTTGAGATGCCAGCCGGCGAACAGCCAGCGAGCGATGCGCGAGTGCAGGTGCATGGCCGACCTCGCCGTTTGAAGGGTAACGCCGTCTCCGCGGCGCCAGCGTGTGCATGACCACCGGCATAGGGCGGTTCCGGGTTGGCCGGCTCCGCGCTACCCCGGATAGCGTAGTGGCCTCGCGCCGGTGGCGCGAGTGGCTGCCGATGAGTGTTGGCATCGACGGGGCACTATACTCAAGCGCAACGAGTTGTCGTGCAACGCTCGGCGGGGAGGTAAGCATGCGGCGTTACGGCATGATTGGCTGGGCACTGGCGGCGATGGCGACACTCGGCGTCGCCCACGCGGACATTGTCACGGAAAGCGTGACTTATCGCATCGGCGATGAGGCGTTCGAGGGCTACTACGCTCGCAATACGGCGATCAGTGCGCCGCAGCCTGTGGTGGTCATCGTCCACGACTGGGACGGTCTAAACGACTACGAACGCACCCGGGCGCGAATGCTCGCCCGGGAAGGATATGCCGCTTTCGCCATCGATCTCTATGGCAAGGGCGCGCGGCCGGAGACCGTGGAGCAAATGCGGGCACGCAGCGGTGAGTTGCGCGGCGATCGCGCGTTGATGCGCGAGCGCCTCAATGCCGGTGTTGCGCAGCTGGGCGAGCTCGAAGGTGTGGAGCCCGGCCGCGCCGTGGCGATCGGATACTGCTTCGGTGGGTCAGCGGTGCTGGAGCTGGCGCGTTCCGGTGCCCCCCTGCAGGGATTCGTGACCTTCCACGGTGGCCTGGGAACGCCGGAGGGGCAGGGCTATGACGATGTTCAGGCCCCGCTGCTGGTGCTGCACGGTTCCGCTGACAATGCCGCGCCCATGGCACAGGTCGTCGAGCTTGCCGGCGCGCTCGATCAGGCCGGCGTGGATTACCGCATGGAGATCTATGGTGGTGCGCCGCATGCGTTCACGGAGTGGTCCGGCGACAGATACCGGCCCGGCGCCGATCTCGCCTCTTGGCGGGCGTTGATGGATTTCCTCGGCGAACGCCTGTAAAGCTTCCCGCCGGATCCAGGCTGAACGAAGAGTGGCGCGTACCCATGAAGCTTGCGGAGATCGGTCGCATTCACAGCTGTTTCGACGAGAAGTTCGGGACGCCGCGCCAGCCCGGGCTGGCGCCGGCTACCGCGGCCGAGCTCGTACTGGTGCCGCCGTTCGACGCCCCGGAGGTGCTCCGCGGTCTCGAGGGCTGCAGTCACGTGTGGCTGTTGTTCGGCTTTCATCTCAATGTCGCGAATGGCTGGTCGCCTACCGTCCGTCCGCCACGGCTTGGCGGTAATCGGCGCATGGGCGTGTTCGCCACGCGTTCGCCGTTTCGGCCCAATCCCGTCGGGCTATCCGCCGTGACGCTGGAGGGCATCCTGGACGACGGTACGCGCCGGGGATTGCTGCTGGGTAATCACGACCTGGTGGATGGCACGCCGGTTTATGACGTCAAGCCGTACGTGCCTTATTCCGACGCCTTGCCGGAGGCCAGGCCGCCCGCCGGCTTCGATCAGGCACCGGGGCGGGCACCCGTGTGTTTCAGCGAGGCGGCGGAACGGGCCTTGCGCGAGGCACCGACGGAGTTGCGCCGGTTGATCGTCGACGTGCTCTCTCTCGACCCGCGGCCGGCGTACCGGCGTGGTGAGGAGGGTCGTATGCATGGTGTGACACTCGCCGGGCACAATGTACGCTGGTATGCCCGATCCGGCAGCTTCGTGGTCGAAGAGGTCTGGCCGGGCTAGCAGAAGCTCATCGCCCCGCGGGAGACAGCGCAGAGCCCTCGGGACGGTGTAGCGCCTGCTCGCCTTTAGCCCCACCATGACTCGTCGCCACGTCTGGCCATGGCGCGACGGGGCGCTCGCCGAAGCAATACATTCGTGCTCCGGGATACGGGTGGCGCCGGTATCTCCGGCGACCGTGGATGTCCGCACGTGTCGGAGTAGTGCCGACCTCCCGCTATTCGGGGGCGGTGGCGAATAGGCGGGTCCTGATCCGCGCGACTGTCGCCGTGCATCCGGACACCTCCGCCGCGGCTTGCCGTTATCGCCGACGCCCTCTCCTGGGCGTCCGGCGCCGTATCCGGTCTCCTGACAGGCATCACATGCCGGTGGTGACGGTCTCGCCATGGTCCATTGTCGTCAATATCGGTGGCCTGTTGTCTTACATTTGTACTCAGGATCTGGTTTTGTCGTAGACGAATAGAAACAATCATGAATACAAGACTGTTGACAATAACTCGGGGCTCAGAAAGGATGTTTTCACGTGTACCGAGAAGCCGGAATGGCACCGGCGGGTATACACCGGTGAGAGACAATCATAAGGAACGCATATCGGGCGCGACTCACCGTGGGTTCGAGATCTTGCCGAGGAGAGAGAGTCCATGACCCAGACGGATAAACAGACAGCTCCCGTGAACGCGCCGGACGAGCGCAAAGACGTCAATTACATGCCGCCGCTGCGACGGGCGGTTCCCCTGAGCATCCAGCATGTGCTCGCGATGTTCGTGGGTAACGTCACTGTTCCGGTGATTATCGCCGGCGCTGCCGATCTGCCGCCGGCGGAGACGACGGCCTTGATCCAGGCGGCGATGTTTATTGCCGGCATCGCGACGCTCATTCAGTCTCTCGGCGTCGGGCCCATCGGCGCGCGCCTGCCCATTGTCATGGGGACGAGCTTCGGGTTCGTACCGGTGATGATCCCCATTGCCAGCAATCTCGGCATTCCGGCGGTATTCGGTGCAGCGCTCGCCGGTGGCATCGCGATGGCTCTGGTGGGCTTGTGTCTGCGCTGGGTCCGGTTCCTGTTCCCGCCGGTGGTCACCGGGTGCTTCGTGATCATGATCGGCGTTCTCCTGCTTCCGGTGGGATTCGCGTACGTCGGTGGCGGCTTCGGTGCGCCGGATTTCGGTGCCGCCTATCACCTCGGTCTCGCCGCCCTGGTGTTTGCCATCACCATCGGTCTGCATCAGTACGCGCGAGGCTTCTGGTCGGAGATCGGGCCGCTGGCCGGACTGGTGGTCGGCTTCGCGGTCGCTGCGGTGACCGGCGTCGTGGATTTCTCCGATGTGGCCGGGGCCGGCTGGTTCGCTGTTCCCATGCCGCTGGAAGTGGGCATCGAGTTCCACTTGAGCGCGATCATCCCCGTGGTGTTGCTGTCCCTGGTCACGGTCTCCGAGTCCATCGGCGACATCGTGGGGACCACAGTGGGCGGCGCCGACCGCGAGCCCACGCACCGGGAGCTCACCGGTGGCGTGATGGCCGACGGCCTGAGTACGGTGCTGGCGTCGTTCTTCAACGCGTTTCCGCAGATCAGCTTTTCCCAGAACGTCGGCATGGTGGCCCTTACCGGGGTGGTGAGCCGTTTCGTGGTGGCAATGGGCGGTGGTTTCCTGATTCTCGCCGGGCTCTTTCCCAAGCTGGGGGCGCTTGTCGGCGCGATTCCCAACGCCGTTCTGGGCGGTGCCGTGCTTATCATGTTCGGCATGATCGCCAGCGCCGGCATCAAAATGTTGAGCCACATCGGCTTTACCAAGCGCAACATGGTGATCATCGGCATGACGCTCGCCGTGGCGTTGGGCCTGCCGGAGCACCCCGATATTTACGCGGGACTGCCGGAGAACGTGCAGTCCATGCTGGAGTCGGGGCTGATCCCCGGTGCCCTGACGGCCATCATCCTGAATCTGGTGCTGCCGAGCGTCGATACCGGTGACCATGAAGAGAGCGCCACGGAGGCGGCCATCGAGGAAAGCGTGCAACCGGACTGAAACGGTGCGCTTCGCGGCGTATACGGGCCGGCCCCGCATCGCGGGAGCCGGCCCGGTTCGTTGGTGCCCACCGGTTTGTGCACAGGCATGACGCCGGCGATTGGCGGGTAGACCGGATACGTTAGGCGTCGGCGATTATTGTCAAGAGATCATCTTAAGTTGTTGTTTTTCAGATCGCTTGGTGTGGGTGGTCAATATTTCGCCAATCTGACAATGAGTGTGCGCTGATAGGGGCTTGCGAGGCGTATCTACGAATTACCCACATCGTTATCCACAGCTTCTGTGAACAATGCGCTCCGCCCGCGATGTCGCCTCACAGGCGGTGGGCGATGGGTGGGCGGGCAGATGTCACTGGCGTGGCTATACTGCCAAGCGCGTGCAGCGTGAGGCCGTTACCTCGCGGCGGAATGCGCCGGTGCGGCTGCCGCGGTGGTCACGGGCGTGCCGGTCGAGTTGTGGAGGGCGCGGCATGGCAGAAACATCGACGCCGATGAGCGAGTACGTCGAGTTCTGGAACGACACCCTCGCGGAGAAGTTCGAGCGATTCCGCCATATCCTCATGCGTGGCTTGAGTTACCACAGCGAGGTGCCGCTTGGGAAGCTCACGGTCGCTCCGGGTTCGCGTATCGTCGACGTTGGCTGCGGCTGGGGCGATACCAGCATCCGGCTGGCGGAGATGACCGGGCCGGAAGGTTTCGTGCTGGGGCTCGACTGCGTCGACAGCTTCCTCGAGAAAGGGCGGACGGATGCCGCTGACGCAGGCCTGACCAATGTCGAGTTCGTGGCCGCCGACGTCGAGCGTTATCCTTTCGAGCCGGAGTTCGATCTATGCTTCTCGCGGTTCGGGATGATGTTCTTCGAGAATCCCGTCGCGGCGATGCGGAACATCCGCAAGGCGTTGCGTCCGGGTGGGGAGCTCATGTTCATCGTCTGGCGGGATATCGAGGACAACCCCTGGCTGGGACTGCCCAAGCAGGTCGTGCTGGACTTTCTGCCGCCGCCGGGGGAAGACGCCCGCACTTGCGGACCCGGGCCGTTCTCCATGGCCAATCCGGAGGTGGTGGGCAAGCAACTGGAGATCGCGGGATTCGAGGACGTTGCGTTCGAACGTATCGATGGCCCGGTGACCGTCGGCGATTCGGTGGAGGAGGCGATGCGCTTCCAGCTCGCGCTCGGGCCGGCCGGGGAGGTCTTCCGCGAAGCCGGTGACGAGGCGGAGCGACGCCGCGAAGAGATCGAGCAGGCGTTGCGGGATGTGCTCGCGCCCTATGAGCAGGACGGCCGCATCGTCATGGGCTCGAGCTCATGGACCGTGACGGCGCGACGGCCGGAGACGACCTGAACCGGGCTTGACACGTGCCGGCGGGCGGATACCGCCGCCGGCACGTTCGCGACGACGTCAGAATGCGGGAACAACGGCGCCTTCATATTCCTCGTCGATGAACTCGCGTACCGCCTCGCTGGTCAGCGCGTCGGCGAGCTTCTGCATGGCTTCGCTGTCGCGGTTGTCCGGCCGCGCCACCAGATAATTGACGTAGGGAGACTCCGAGCCCTCGATGGCGAGCGCGTCCTCCTGGGGGTTCAGGCCTGCTTCGAGCGCATAGTTGGTGTTGATCAGCGCGAGATCCACCTGGCCCAGGACACGCGGCAGCATGGCTGCTTCCAGCGCGCGGAATTCCAGGCCCTTGGGATTGTCGGCGATGTCATCCGGCGTCGCCAGGATGTTGTCCGCGTCCTTCAGCGTGATCACCCCCGCCTCGTGGAGCAGCAGCAGCGCGCGCCCGCCGTTGGTGGGATCATTGGGAATGGCGACGCTTCCGCCCTCGGGCAGCGCATCCAGGTTGTCCACGCTCTCGGCGTAGGCGCCGAAGGGCTCGATGTGTACGCCCACCACCGGTACGAGCTCGGTGCCGCGTCCGTCGTTGAACTCCTCCAGATAGGGTTTGTGCTGGAAGAAGTTGGCGTCCAGGCGTTCCTGATCCACCTGCAGATTGGGCTGGACGTAGTCGGTGAAGACTTTTACGTCCAGTTCCACGCCCTGCTCGGCGAGCCTGGGGGCGATGAACTCCAGGATTTCGGCGTGGGGCACAGGGGTCGCCGCGACGCTGAGTGTTTCCTCGGCGTGGGCGGATGTGGCGATCGCGCCGGCGGCGGCGATCGTGGCGACGATATGCTTGAGCCGCATAGTGATTCTCCTTGGCTTTGCGATTGCGTCGAAGCCGGCTTCAGCGCCGGCTGAAATACAGCACGAGGCGGTCGCCGAGCATCTGCAGCAGCTGCACGAACACGACCAGCAGCACCACGGTTACGACCATGACGTCTGTCTGAAAGCGCTGGTAGCCGTAGCGGATTGCGAGGTCACCGAGGCCACCGCCGCCCACTACGCCTGCCATCGCTGCATAGGAGACGAGCGTGATGGCGGTAACGGTGACGCCGGCAATGATACCCGGCAGGGCCTCCGGCAGTAGCGCCCCCAGAACGATTTGCCGGGTGGATGCGCCCATTGCCTGGGTGGCCTCGATGATGCCGCGGTCGACTTCCCGCAGCGAGGTTTCCACCAGCCGGGCGAAGAAAGGTGTTCCGGCCGCGACCAGCGGCGGGATGACACCGAGCACGCCGAGCGAGGTGCCGACGAGGACCACGGTGACGGGAATCATCACGATCAACAGGATGATGAACGGGATGGAGCGCAGGACGTTGACAACGAACGAAGTCACGCCGTAAAGCGCCGGTTGCTCCAGTAGCTGGTGCCGGCCGGTGAGAAACAGCAGTACCCCCAGCGGCAGTCCGAACAGCACGATGAAAGCGAGCGAGCCGCCGACCATGAGCAGGGTGTCCCAGCTCGCCAGCGCGATGTCGCCCCAGTTCACGTTCTCGAAAAAACTCATTGGCGCAGCACCTCCACATCCACGTCGGGGGCGTCCAGCTCCCTGACCGCCGCGTCCACGTCGCCGCCGACCAGCGACAGGGTGAGCTGGCCGTAGGGCGTGTCCTTGATGTGGTCGATGCGGCCGTTGAGGATGCTGTAATCCACGCCGGTCCGTTGTGCGACGGTGCCGAGCAGGGGACGGTAAGTCGCTTCGCCGCGGAAAGTAAGGCGGAGAATGCGTCCCGGGACCTTGGCGAAGTCCTCGCTCTGCGCTTCCTCGTCGAGATGCTCGGTTTCCAGCACGAAGCGCTGGGTGGTCGGATGCTTCGGGTGGAGGAAGACATCCGCGGCGTTGCCCTGTTCGACCACGACACCGCCGTCGAGTACGGCGACACGGTCGCAGATCGTGCGAATGGCATCCATCTCGTGGGTGATCAGCACCACGGTGAGGCCGAGCTCGCGATTGATGTCACCAAGCAGGCGCAGTACGGACTGCGTGGTCTGTGGATCGAGTGCGCTGGTGGCCTCATCGCACAGCAGTATCCGCGGCTCGCAGGCCAGTGCGCGCGCGATGCCCACGCGCTGCTTCTGTCCGCCGGAGAGCTGCGCCGGGTACTTGCGGGCCTGATCCGTCAGACCGACGCGGGCGAGGAGGTCATCGACGCGGCGCTGGATCTGGGAGCGGCTGTACGTTCCCGCAAGCCGCATGGGAAAGGCGACGTTGTCGGCGACGCTCTTCGACGAGAGCAGGTTGAAGTGCTGGAAGATCATGCCGATGCGCCGGCGCAGGGTCATCAGGTCCGCGCCCCGGAAGTCGGTGACGTCCTCGCCATCGACCCGGATGCGACCATCGCTCGGGCGCTCCAGCAGGTTGATCAGCCGCAGCAGCGTGGACTTGCCGGCACCGGAGTGCCCGATCACGCCATAGACCTCGCCGGCCTCGACGGTGAGGTCTATGCGTTGAAGAGCCGGCACGTCGCGCCCTTCTACGTGATACGCCTTGTGGACGTTCTCGAATTCGATCACTTGCCATCCTTTTGGGTGCGGGTGGGGTCGAATGGCCGGACGCGGGATTATACCGATAGCGGGACGATTTCGCAGACGTACGCCGGAACCCGGCCACGCAGGCGCTGCCGGAGCGCTTGTGCCGGGCGGTCACAGCAAATGTGCGTGCCGCGATTCGGGGTAATGTTGCGGTGCACGATAATATACCGTCAAACCCGCAGCAGATATCGACGGAGTCCCAGTCATGGCTGTCTTTTCGTTCCTGATCGCCGCTGTCGTCACGGTCGTGGCCGCCTTCGGCATGGTGCGCGACCCTCACGGAGATCGCGCTCGTCTCGCCGAGGCACGCCGGGCACTGCGTCGTGCCGGTCGTCACTATGACGAAGGCTCGGAAGCGGAGGCACATGCGCTTCGCGTGCTACTCGAGGGCGGAACGGTGGATCAGATCTGATCCACCGTTGCTCAGAAATTGAGCGCCCATGGCAATCTGCCACACGTCATGTAGTTAGTGTACATGTAGACGGGTTATCCACAGATCCACCCCCAGTGACCGTGGAAAACCTCATGCCGATGAGGTGCATCGCCGGCAACCGCCTGTCGCAGACGCAAGTTGTGCCCATGCCCCGGAGCGTCGGGTTGTCGGGCAGCATATTGCTCACGTTCTGAGCAGTTCATGAATCCCTCTGTAATTCATCGGCTTATAGTGGCTGTGAACGGTTTGTCCACAGCTCTGCCCCCAGTCATCGTGGAAAACTCACAAGCGGCGCCCTTGTCATGCAGCGTGTGCAGGGTCATATAGGTGTAGTGCCCTAGTTCATAGCCATGATCCATGCCGGGTTTTCCCGGAGATTGCGGCCATGGATCGGGTCACGGCCCGCGTGGCGCCATCGACGCCGCGTGGGGAGCCTGAGTACCGCAACCGGAGGAAGGCCATGTTCACGAACCTGCGTCAGACACTTGGCGTCGCGCTGGCCGCGCTGTTCCTGGCGGGCCTTGCGGGCTGCAATACCATGGAAGGCATGGGAGAGGATGTGGAAAGCGCCGGAGAGGCCATCGAGGAAGAGGCCGAGGAAGCCCAGTAGGTTCCGGCGCGCAGGCATGCGCGCATGGCCATCGCTTGCCCCGGTGCGGTAAGCGATGGCTCGTTCCCGCATGCGATCGCTATCCACCCACCTGCTGAGCGGCGGTAACGCTACACGCCCGCCGGCTGCCCGGGTTCCGTGGCCGTGCCGACGTGGATGGTTTGGACCCTTGACAGAATCGATGTCAAGGCCTTGTGCACGCGACTTGTTCACAAGCGCCTTTCGCACTGACTGCGCCTAAGTCACTGACGGCCGGTGCGCGCGAAAACATGAAGAAAAATATCGTAACTGGCTGTTTTTGCTTGCACTATCAAACGCTGTGTAAACTTTCACCAATTTGACGCCAAGCCACTGCTGGCAGGGACTTGGAGAGAGTCTCTACGAGATTTACACAGAGTTATCCACAGCTTCTGTGAAAAACCCGTGACACCCGCACACGGTCGCGCTGTACCGCGTTGTCAACACGAACGTGACCCACGTCACTCGTGGGATTCCCCCAGCCGGATTTCCCTGTCGGCCATGTCGGAGACATCCTCGTCCTGATGCGTGACCAATAGCATTGTCTTGCCGCGGTCCCGGGCTGTCTTGTGGGCCCAGGCCAGGGTCAGCTGCCGCGTTGCCGGGTCCAGCTCAGCGAAGGGTTCGTCCAGCAGTACCAGCGGACGATCGCGCAACAGTGTACGTACAAGGGCCAGACGCTGGCGCTGGCCGCCGGAGAGGGTCGGCGGCAGCTTGTGGAGCTGTTCCGCGATGTCGAGTGCGCGGGCGGCGTCGTGCAGCTCACGTTCCGGGCGCGGCCGGGAGAAGCCGAGTTGCAGGTTGCGCCACGCAGTGAGGTGCTCGAAGAGATTGTGATCCTGGAAGAGCTGGCTTACCGGGCGGCGTTCGGGAGAATGGCGGAGCAGCGACCGGCCGTACCACCGGATGTCGCCGCGCGTGGGCTGGATGAACCCGGCGACGGTGTCGAGCAACGTGGTCTTGCCGATGCCGCTGCGCCCCCGCAGGGCGACGATCTCACCCGGGGCGACGGTCAGCGCGTAGCGAAGCACATTGCCGTCGCGTTCGACCGCGACATCGTCGATCTCAAGCACGGGCGCTCCCCCGTTCCAGCAAGGCCACGGCGAGCGCGCACAGCGCCAGCAGCAGCAGTGAGGCAAGCGCGGCACTGTCCAGTCGGTAGGTGCTCGCGTACCGGTAGATAAGCCAGGGCAGCGTGGTCCACTCCGGCTGGCCGAAGATGGCGAATACGGCGACGTCGCCCATGGCCAGAACCAACACTAGTGCGAACGTGGCCCGCACCACCGGGCGTATGTACGGCCACTGCACACGGCAGGCGGTGATTCGGTCGAGATCGAGCGAACGCACGAGGTGGTGGTATTCCCGGTCATACTGCAGCAGCCGCGGACGTAGCCTTTGAACGGCATATGGGAGTACCACCAGGGCGTTGAGGCCGGCCAGCAACGGCAATCCCCACAGGTCCATCGACACGCGGCGGATCAGCAGCACGTAGACGCCGACGCAGAGCACCATCGCCGGCGCGATCAGGGTATGGCTCGCCAGCCAGTCCAGCAGTGTCCTCGCGCGTTGCGATGCCGCGCCGCGAACGGGCAACAGGACGAGATAGGCGAGCGCCATGCCGGCGACCGCCGAGGTAAGACCGAGGCCCAGGGTGTAGCCGGCGGGGATGAGCAGACCATTCCAGTCCGTTCGCATCAGGGTGTCCGCGCGAATGCGCAGGGCGATCGCAAGCGGTGGTGCCAGCAATACGGCCCACGTTCCCGTGTAGACGAGTGCGTGCAGGGCGCGCATGGGCCCCATCGGTTGCGGCTGCGAGGTGTCTCCCCCGGCACGGCTCAGCAGCCGTAATTCACCCAACCGGGTCAGGGCGAGAAATGCGCTGCCGGCGATTACGAGCTGGATCCAGGCCAGGGTCAGCGCCTCGGACACGTTGAAGTCGTATTTCAATGCCTGATAGAGCGCGACTTCCAGCGTGGTCGCCCGGGGGCCGCCGCCGAGCGCCAGCACGACCGAGAAGCTGTTGAAGCAGAGCACGGCGATGAAGCCGGCGAGCGGCAGCAACGCCGGACGCAGTGCGGGCCACTCGATGACGCGCAGGCGCTGCCAGGGCCCGAGTCCGAGCTGTCGAGCCAGCCGCCAGGCCCGCGGTGGCGTGCTCGTCAGCTGTTGATGGAGTATGCGTGCGGCGAACGGCAGGTTGAGATAGACGTGCGCGATGACGATGCCGTTGAGTCCGTAGAGATTCCAGTGCTCACCGAGCCAGGGCGAGAGCCATCCGGAATGGCCGAGTAGCGCCACAAGCCCCGTCACCAGGACCAGCGAGGGCATCACGAAGCACAACAGGCACAGCGCGAGGAACGCACCGCGTGCCGGTAGCGTGGGGTGATAGTAGAGCGCGCGTGCCACCGGCCAGCCAAGCGCGACCGATATCGCCGCGCTGATGCCCGCCTGCTTCAGGGAGAATATGAGCACGGCGTGGAGATACGGGTCGGTGAGCAGTGACCATTCCGGTCCCTGGCCAGCGAAACCCGCCAGTCCCACGAAAGCAGCGATGGTTACACCCGTTACGGCGGCGAGCGCCGTGAAACCGGCTGCCGTGCCTCGTTGCCGGTGGCGGATCAACGTGCGGCGGCCCGGCGCCATTCGCGCAGCCAGGCGCGGCGTTGGTCGGCGACGGTCTGCGGGTCCACGTCGAGGCGTTCCGGTTCGATGAGGGTATCGAACGCCGGTGGCAGGTCGACGCCGTCGATCACCGGCAGCATCCAGTTGGTCACCGGGATGATGCGCTGCGCTTCGGGGGAAACAAGAAAACGCAGGAAGTCCCGCCCCAGCGCGGCGTTCTGCGTGTAGGCGCTCAAGGCGGCGACCTCGATCTGCGCCATGTGTCCCTCGGAGAAGCGCGCGGCGCGGTAGCGGTCTTCGTCCTCCGTGACCCGATGGTAGGCGGGTGAAGTGTGGTAGCTCAGCACGTAGTCGGCATCGCCTTCCAGGAACAGGCTGTAGGCTTCCCACCAGCCGCTGGTCACGGTGACGGTGTGATCGGCGAGACGTGTCCAGGCGTTCGCAGCGTCGTCACCGTACACACGCTTCATCCAGAGCAGCAGACCCTGGCCCGGAGTGCTGGTGCGCGGGTCCTGGTAGATCACGCGGGCGTCCGAGTCGACCAGTGCCTCGAGTGAGGTTACCGGGTCGGCAACCCGCTCGCTGTCGTAGATGAAAGCGAAATAGCCATAGTCGAAGGGTACGAAGGTCTCGTCCGACCAGGCCAGGGTGTCGTCCAGCCCCGAGAGGTCGATGCCGTGCTCGTCGACGAGCTCCGCTTCGCGGGTGACGGTCATCAATGCGTTGTCCAGCCCCAGAATTACATCAGCGTCCGTGGTCTTGCCTTCCATGCGCAACCGATTGAGAACGCTGACGCCGTCGGCGGCTGTCTCGAACGCGAGGTCACAGTCGCAGCGTTGCTCGAATGCGTCTTCGAGCTTTGGGCCGGGGCCCCACTCGGAGACGAACGAATCGTACGTGTAGACGGTAAGGTCGGCCGCCGCGGCCGGGGTGGCGAGCAGGGCGGTGGTCGCGAAGGCGAGCGCTCGGCGCATGTCGTATCTCCTCACGGCGCGGGCGCCGCGCCGGAGGTGTCGTGCTGTTGCCTCCCGCGGCCTCATTCCCTACGCCGGCATGATCCGGGTCAGGTTCAACGGGTAAACTCTCAGCCGCGGTGTCGCGGCACCCCGATGGGCCAACACTCGATGATATCGGAGCATATTGGGCGTGACTACCGACATGGCTCAGGCAACGCGGGAAGCCACGCAAGCGCTGACGGGCGCCGTGAGCCGGTGGTCACCGCTGCATCGTGGCGGAACGAGCAACCGTCTGCTGCTGGGCGAGGACGGTGCCGGTACGCCGCGCTGGGTGTTGCGGGTCAATGCGCCGCAGGATCGCGCCTTCGGTGTGAATCGGTTGCGGGAGGCGGCCATCCTGGACGCGATCGCCGAGGCGCCGTGGGCGCCAGATGTCATCGACAACCGGCCCATGGCCGGTTGGTGCCTGTTCGCCTGGCACGGCGAGCCGGTGGAGCCGTCAGGAACGCCGGTGAACGCTCTGATGGAGGCGGTCGCGTCGTGGCAGCGACTGCCCGATCCCCCCGCGTTCGATTACGACGCACTCTTTCGCGCCTATGCGGCCCGAGTCGATGACGCGTTGCAACCGCTGCTGGCGCGACTGCGTGATGAGCTCGCGGCGTTGCCCGCCGTGCCGCGTTGCCTTTGCCACCATGACCTTCATGCGGGCAACCTGTGTATCGGCGACGATGGCGCACTCACCGTAATCGATTGGGAGTACGCGGGGGGCGGCATTCCCTGGTTCGATGCGATAGCCCTGCACGACGAATTCGGCGTGAATGCGTCGGCCATCC
>CAZHBN010000020.1:14758-25719 GCA_964530405.1 uncultured Ectothiorhodospiraceae bacterium | reverse complement strand
CCGTTCGGACCGGGTCGCCAAGTACAACCAGCTCCTGCGCATCGAGGAGGAGCTCGGCGATGCGGCCAACTATGCCGGCCGCGAGGCGTTCCCGAATCTGAAGGACTTCGGCTGAGACCGTGACCATGCGCGTGCTCATAGGCGTGCTGGCAGTGGCGCTGGTCGCCCTGCAGGCGCGCCTGTGGTTCGGTGATGGCAGTGTTACCGAGCTGCAACGGCTGGAGGAAGCCGTCGCCGAGCAGCGCGAGGAGAACGCCGAGCTCGAGGCGCGCAACGACGCTCTGGCTGCCGATGTCGCCGATCTCAAGGGCGGCCTCGAGGCAGTGGAGGAGCGGGCGCGCCGGGAGCTCGGCATGATCCGCGACAACGAGACCTTCTTTCAGGTAACGGGCGAACGTGAGCAGCACTAGAGCCCCTGGACATTGCGCGGCGCGCCTGGGGCGTCATCCGGTGGGATATGCAGGCTAGGCGCGCCTGGGCCGTGGTGCCCGCTGCAGGGCGCGGGGAACGCTTCGGCAGCGGGCGGCCCAAGCAGTACGAAACACTCGCCGGACGCGCCGTCATCGAGTGGAGCGTGAGTGCGTTGCTCGCGTGTCGTGACGTCGTTGGCGTGATGGTGGCACTGGCCGGTGACGACCGTCACTGGTCGACGCTGGCCATCGCGAGCGACAGCCGGGTTCATACCTGTTGTGGCGGCAGACATCGCAGCGACTCGGTGCTGGCCGGGCTCGAGGCGCTCCACGAGCTGGGTGCGGATGACGGTGATCCGGTGCTTGTGCATGACGCTGCCCGGCCAGCGGTGACCGTTGCTGCCATCGAGGCGCTGCTCAGCGGTGGCGATGGCCCCTCCGGCGGGCTGCTGGCCCTGCCGGTTGCCGATACGCTCAAGCGCGAAGAGGCCGGCGCGAGTGTCGCCACGGCGGATCGCAGCGGGTTGTGGGCGGCCCAGACGCCCCAGATGTTCCCGCTTGGCACGCTGCGCGAGGCGCTACGCGACGGGCAGGCGCAGGGCGTGGCCGTTACCGATGAGGCGCAGGCGATGGAGCGCCGTGGCTATCGACCGCGGTTGGTGCCCGGCGAGGCCGGAAACATCAAGCTCACGCATCGCGGCGATCGGATGCTTCTGGAAGCCATTCTCAAGGACCGCGTCCGGGGGCAGCCCGAATGAACCTTCGTATCGGCCAGGGATTCGACGCCCACCGTTTCCGCGATGGCGGCCGCCTTGTGCTAGGCGGTGTCGAAATCCCCCACGATCAGGGGCTGGAAGCCCACTCCGATGGAGACTGCCTGCTGCACGCCGTCACGGATGCGCTGCTCGGAGCCATCGGCGCCGGGGACCTGGGCCAACACTTTCCCGATTCCGATCCGCGTTTTGCCGGGGCGGACAGTCGTGATCTCCTTCGCCATGCGGTTGCCCTGGCCGACGAGGCGGGGTGGCAGGTGGTCAATGTGGACGCCACGGTGATCGCCCAGCGCCCGAGACTCGCCGGTTACCTCGGTGCCATGCGTGAATGCATCGCTACGGACCTGCGCGTCGCCGTTGACGCCACCAACCTCAAGGCCACCACCACCGAGCGCATGGGGTTTACCGGGCGTGGCGAGGGGATCGCCGCCATGGCGGTGGTGCTGGTCGCCGGCCATGAGCGCTGAGCGCGGGTCGTTTCCTCCCGTGGCACCATTGCCCGCCCACGGCGGGCTTCTCGGCAATGCGGTCGTGAAGGCGCATCCCGAGGATTTCCACGTCACCGAGGTGCCCAGGGTCCTGCCGTCGGGTAGCGGCGAGCACATTCTTCTGGAGATCCGAAAGCGCGGCCTCACCACGGGCGAGGCGGCACGGCAGATCGCCGCTCATTTGGGCGTTTCGCCACGGGCGGTCAGTCATGCCGGTCTCAAGGACCGCCAGGGCATCACCTCCCAGTGGCTCAGCGTTCACGATCCCGGGGGGCAGGGCGTCCCGCGAGCGGGTTCCGTCGATCCCGGACTGGAGATCCTCCGCGCCGGCCGGCATGACCGCAAGCTGCGTACCGGTGCGCTGGACGGCAACCGTTTCCAGGTGCGTCTGCGGGCCGTGGACGCGCCCCGCGACGCCGTCGATCGTCGGCTTGCCCTCATGGCGTGGCGCGGTGTTCCCAACTATTTCGGTAGCCAGCGTTTCGGGCGTGGCGGCGCGAATCTGGACAAGGCGCTCGCGTGGCACCGTGGGGACATGTCAGTGCGGCGGCGTGACGTACAGGGCCTGCTCCTGTCGGCCGCGCGCTCAGAGGTTTTCAATCGCGTGCTTCGCCGGCGCGTCGAGTCCGGGACGTGGAACCGATGCATTCCGGGAGACTGGATGGTGCTCGACGGCCGGGGGAGTGTGTTCGCAGCCTCTGACGAGGTGCCCGCGCGACTGAACCGCCGTCTGAGCGTTCAAGCGATTCATCCCACCGGACCCATGCCCGGCGTCGGCGATGCGCTGGTCAGTGACCGGGCACGTACCCTCGAGCAGGGGGTCATGGACGAATGCCATGAGCTGGTCGCACTGCTCGCGCGGCGACGGGTGAAGGCCCAGCGCCGTGCGTTGCGTCTGCGCGTTGCCGAGCTCGCCTGGCGGTGGCCGGCCAGCGGCGTGCTGGAGCTTACATTTCGCCTGCCACCCGGCGCCTATGCCACCACGGTTGTGGCGGAGTGCTTTCAGATCGCGGACAATAGTCCCAATAAAGGCTAGGACAATCACGCTCGGATCGTGGCAATGCCTTGTCTCCGCCGGAAGCCAAGGCATTACGACACGCCGGGCCATCTGGTCTACGTTGAAGGGCGGGTTGATGGCGGGCACAAGAACGGTCATAAATTAATTAATCAATTAGTTAATTACACGCAACCGACTCAATCCGGTAAGGAGAGCCTAACGATGGTGAATCGAGATCGTCCGAGAAAAGGACCCGGGCGCCCGAGCGGGTCGCACGACGACAGTGTCCGCGAACAGTTGCTGGAGGCGGCCGGGCGGCTGTTCGCCCGTCAGGGCGTTCACCAGACTTCTCTGGCGGAGGTGTCCGAGGCGGTGGGCGTCAACAGCGCCATGGTGCGCTACTACTTCACGGACAAGCGTGGGCTCTACCGCGAAGTCATCCATCGCCTGGCCGAGCCCATATTCCGGCACATCGAGGCAGTGACCCGGACGGCACCGTCGCAGCGCGGCGAGGCGGCGGCGCACTTCATGGCGACCTATATGCGTGAGATGGCCAAGGACCAATGGTTACCGACACTGCTCGTGCGTGACGTGCTGATGCCGGATGGTGAGTTCCGCGAGGAGTTCGTGCGAGCCTATGCCCACCCGGCCGGGGGCGGGATGCTTGCCGGTATGGCGGAAGCCGAGATTTCCCGGGGGCATCTGCGTGACGATCTCGCCCCCGGGCTGACGGCGCTTACGCTGATCAGCCTGGCCCTGTTCCCATTCGTCGCCCGGCCCATCGTGAGCGAGGTCTTCGACGTGGATATCACGCCGGAGCGTATCGAACGACTGGTGGAGCATACTGTGCACCTGTTTTACGAAGGTGCGGCCAGCGAGCACAGCCGCGACGCATGGCGTGAGGTGGTGTCCGCCACCTGAGGGGGCCGACGCGGTTGCCGGTGGTCGGCTTCCGCCGCTGAAGAGACGACCGCCGCGGCCGCGTCCCGGTGAATCCCGGTGCGGGTTCATTTACCCCACTTTGGCAAAAAATTAATTAAACAGACATTGAATACTGCCTGACACCTCCTATACTGCCCGCAGGTATTGGCAACGGCGGGACGGCGGAGAGTATGCATCAACGTTGTTCCGTAATTAATTAAACAGTTGATTAATACCTGATATTGCAGGACCGCCAAGCTGAATAGGGAGAGCAAGCATGGCGTACGAGCAGACCTACGCGAGCATCCGCGGCTTCATCGCGGAGGAGCTTCTCAACTCGGCCCAAGTCGAGCTCGAGCCGGAGACGCCCCTGCTGGAGTGGGGGGTTCTCAACTCGCTCAATATCGCTCGATTGATGACCTACGTTCGCGAGCAGCTCGGTGTTGCCATCCCCCCGTCGGAAGTCACCGGCAGCAACTTCAAGAACCTCGACACGATCGTCCGCCTCGTCGAGGCGCTGCAGGCCGACGCCCAGCCGGCCACAGCGTGAGTCGGGACAGCATCGGCAAGCGGTAAACGATTCATCAGGCGCGAGCTACCCAATAGACAGGAGACGGCAGGCATGGATGGCTTCGATTTCGACGTGGGCATCATCGGTGGTGGCCCGGGCGGTTCCACAATGGCCTCTTACCTGGCAAAGGCCGGAGTGAAGTGCGCGGTATTCGAGGGCGAGGTGTTCGAGCGCCCGCACGTGGGGGAATCGCTGGTGCCCGCCACGACGCCGGTGTTTCTGGACATCGGTGTCATGGACAAGCTCGATCGGGCGGGGTTCCCCCGCAAGTTCGGCGCGGCATGGACCTCCGCGGAAGCGGGGCCCGTCGACAAGATGGGCTTCCAGGGCCTGGACCACGATTTCCGGGCCGCCGAGATCCTGTTCAATGAGCGGGACCAGGATGGCGTCGACCGCGACTATACGTTTCATGTGGACCGCGGCAAGTTCGATCGCATTCTCCTCGAACACGCGAGTGAGCTCGGGGCCACCGTTTATCAGGGCGTGCGTGTGCGCGGCGTGGACTTCTCCGAGCCGGGTGCCAGAACGCTGTACGTGAAGATCGGCCAGAAGGACGTGCCGGTGCGGGTACGCATGGTGGTCGACGCCAGTGGCCGCCAGTGTTTTCTCGGCAAGAAGCTCAAGCTCAAGGAAGTGGACCCGGTCTTCGACCAGTTCGCCGTACACACCTGGTTCGACAACTACGACCGGAGCACGGTGACCACCAATCCGGACAAGGTGGATTACATCTTCATCCACTTTCTGCCCGTCACGAACACCTGGGTCTGGCAGATCCCGATTACGGAGACGGTGACCAGCATTGGCGTGGTCACTCAGAAGAAGAACTTCAAGCAGGCGAACAAGAATCGGGAGGAGTTCTTCTGGGAGTGCATCGGCACGCGCCCCGAGCTCTACGATGCGCTCCAGGCCGCTGACCGGGTGCGCCCCTTTACCGCGGAGGCCGATTACAGCTACGGGATGAAGCAGATCTGCGGCGATGGATACGTCATGATCGGCGATGCCGCGCGGTTCGTGGACCCCATCTTCTCCAGCGGTGTCAGTGTCGCGGTCAACAGTGCCCGCATCGCCAGCGAGGACATCCTCGCGGCGCTGGAGGCGGACGATTTCAGCAAATCCCGGTTCGCCAACTACGAGGGCAAGCTGCGTCGCGGCGTTCGTAACTGGTACGAGTTCATCTCGCTCTATTACCGGCTGAACATTCTCTTCACCGCCTTCGTTCAGGATCCCCGGTATCGACTGGATGTCCTGCAGTTGCTGCAAGGCGATGTCTATGACGTCGAGGAACCGGCGGCACTGTGCAAGATGCGAGAGATCGTCAAGGAGGTGGAGAGCAATCCCGACCATCTCTGGCACAGCTATCTCGGCGATCTGAGCATGCCATCGGCCGCGCCCACCTTTTGAGCTGCCGCAGGCGCAGGGAGGCACCATGTCTCAGCGGAATGAGCCGGTCGCGATAGTCGGTGCGGGCTGTCGTTTTCCCCGCGGTGGTGATGGCCGTGAGGGGCTGTGGCGAGTTCTCGCCGATGGTGTGGACGCGGTGGGTGCAACGCCGAGCGGGCGCTGGGACGTGGAGCGGGTCCATGACCCGCAGATGCGTCGGCCGGGGACCACCTACTGCGGCGAAGGGGCGTTTCTGGACGATGTGGACGCCTTCGATGCCGCTTTCTTCGGCTTGACGGCGGCCGAAGCGAGGGAGATGGATCCGCAGCAGCGCCTGCTGCTGGAGGTCGCCTGGGAAGCGCTCGCGGATGCCGGGTTGCCGGCGGCTGGCCTCAATGGCGGCCGGGCGGCGGTCTACGTGGGCATGCTGGGGATGGACTACGCGCTTTTGCATGCCCGCGAAGCCGGCGTGGCCGGCATCAACCCGTACTACGCCACCGGCAAGGAGTTCAGCTTCGGTGCCGGACGGCTGGCCTATCAACTGGGCTCCCATGGACCGGCGATGACGGTGAACACCGCCTGCTCGTCGTCGTTGGTCGCCGTCCACCTCGCCTGCCGCAGCCTGGCATCGGGGGAGGCCGACGTCGCCCTCGCCGGTGGCGTCAACCTCATGCTCAGCCCTGACCTGACCGTGTTCATGAGCCAGGTCCGGGCGATCTCGCCGACGGGACGCTGTCGTGTTTTCGACGCCGCGGCCGACGGCATCGTCCGGGGCGAAGGTTGCGGTATCGTCGTGCTCAAGCCGCTGGATCGGGCTCTGGCCGACGGTGACCGGGTGCTTGCGGTCATCCGTGGATCGGCGGTGAATCACGACGGCGCGAGTGCCGGGCAGACCGTGCCCAATGCCACGGCACAACAGACCGTTATCCGCGATGCCCTGACGAACGCCGGCGTAAGGCCCGCCGAAGTGGGCTACGTCGAGGCCCACGGTACGGGGACGCCGCTCGGGGATCCGGTGGAACTCGACGCTCTCGATCGGGTGTTTTCCATCGACCGCGATACGCCAGTGTTGGTGGGGTCCATGAAGGCCAATTACGGTCACATGGATGCCGCGGCCGGCGTGGCCGGGCTCATCAAGACCGTCGAGGCGCTTCGACGCCGACAGGTCCCCGGGCAACTACACGTCTCGAGTCTCACCTCGGCCGTGGACTGGACACGCAGTGCCCTGGACGTCCCCCTGGAGACGACGGTCTGGCCGGGCGACGGCGGTAACCGCTGTGCCGGTGTCAGTGCGTTCGGTCTCAGCGGTACCAATGTGCACGTGGTGCTGAGCGCTTACGAGGACAATGCGCCGTCGGCCGAACCCGTCGATGGCCCACTGGTGCTGCCGGTCTCCGCGAGGACGGGTGAGGCGCTGCAGGCATTGGCCGGTGCGTATGGGCAGACGCTGCGAGCCGGCGACACGGCGGTAGCGGATTTTCTGCATACGGCCGCTTGCCGCCGTGACCACCATGACAGGCGGCTCGCCGTCGTTGCCGACGGTGTGGACGAGCTGGCGGCCAGCCTGGACAGGTTCGCCGCAGGCGATGTGGGCGATGGTGTACACATCGGCG
Source organism: uncultured Ectothiorhodospiraceae bacterium (assembly GCA_964530405.1). GTDB lineage: Bacteria > Pseudomonadota > Gammaproteobacteria > Nitrococcales > Nitrococcaceae > Arhodomonas. The sequence continues at coordinate 18,566 of CAZHBN010000020.1, read as the reverse complement.
TTGCCGACGCGAGCAGGGCCACGCCAGTGGTCTTCGTCTACACCGGGCAGGGCGCCCAGTGGGCCGGCATGGCGACCGATCTGCTCGATACCGATCCCGTGTTCGCCGCGACCATTCGCCGATGCGACGCGATACTCGCCGGGCTGGCGGACTGGCGTATCGAGGAGGAGCTCCGCCGCGAACCGCAGACCTCGAAGCTCGAGCGCACGGAGATCGCCCAACCCGTGATATTCGCGCTGCAGGCCGCGCTCACCGAGCGCTGGCGCGCCTGGGGGGTGCGACCCGCGGCCGTGGTTGGCCACAGCATGGGCGAGGTGGCGGCTGCGTACGCCGCCGGTGCGCTCACGCTGGAGCAGGCGCTGACCGTAATCTTCCATCGCGGCGAGGTCATGCGCGAATCGCACGGTGGTGGCGCGATGCTGGCGGTCGGTCTTGACCCGGAAGACGCGGAGGCCCGACTGGCTTCCGGCACCGGCGTCGAGGTCGCCGCGGTCAACGCGCCGGGTGCCACCGTGCTCGCCGGTGACGGCACCGCCCTGGAGGCGCTTGCCGCCGAGCTGAGCGCACAAGGGGTATTCGCGGTGTTCGTGCAGCGGGCATACGCTTTTCACAGCGCCGCCATGTCCCGCTATCAGCAACCGCTGGCTGCCGCGTTGGCGGGGCTGGAGCCTGGTGAATCCAGCGTACCGTGGCTATCCACCAGTGGTGCCACGGAGGAGACAGGCAGGGCGGACGTCGATTACTGGGTGGCCAACATTCGCCGACCGGTTCGGTTTCGCGACGCCGTGGACCGGCTTGTGGAACGTGGCCATCGCCTGTTTCTCGAGCTGGGGCCGCATGCGGTTCTGGCCACGCCCATCCACCAGTGCCTCGCCGGCGCCGGTGTTACCGGACAGGCGATCAGTACGCTCAAGCGGGGTCAGGCCGGTCCCGAAGGGCTCCGCCATGCCGTGGCCGAGCTCTACTGTGCGGGTGCTTCCCTGGACTGGACTTCGCTCCAGCCGGCGGGGCGTTGCGTGTCGTTGCCCCGTTATCCCTGGCAGCACCAACGCTTCTGGTTCGAATCCACCGACGCTGGTCGCGACGAAGGGCGACTGGACCCGTCGCGTCTTACCGCGCGCGTTGAGGTGCGGGACGAAACGGGGCGTGTGGTCGCCGGTGCGGACGACGTTGCGCTGACCGGTGAGGCAGACGAAGGCACTGAGTCGGTGGCTTCCCGCGCCGCATTGTCGGACAAGGGAGCACCGGCGACACCGCCACCGGCCGTCGAGCCGGAGGCTGAGGTGGAGGCGGCAGTGCGTGAGCTTATCGGTCTGTCATCCGATGAGCCCTTTGACCCTGATCGCGGGTTCACGAGTCTGGGCCTGGATTCCATCGCCATGGTCGAGTTGCGCCGCATGCTCCAGCAACGCTGCGGTTGCAGTCTTCCGGCGACTGTCGCGTTCGACTATCCGGATGCCCGTCGCCTGGGGCGTTTCATCGCTCAACAACGACAGGAACAGCCCGACGATGTCGCTCCGTTAGCGCCAGTGACCGATTCCGGCAGGTCGGACGACCCCATCGCGGTGGTGGGAATGGGGTGTCGTTTCCCCGACGGTGCCGATTCCCCCGAGGCGTTCTGGAAGCTGCTCATGGAGCACCGGTGTGCCACAGGGCCGGCACCGGCAGAGCGTTGGGATGCCGAGCGGTATATCGCCGATGGACGGGGCGGGTTGCCGCGGGAGGCGGCGTTCGTCGACGACGTTGCCGGCTTCGACGCCGATTTCTTCCAGATCTCGCCGCGAGAGGCACGCAGCCTCGATCCGCAGCAGCGGCTGTTCCTGGAGGTGGCGTGGGAGGCGCTGGAGCGCGCCGGCCTGCCCGCTGACAGTCTCAGGGAAAGCCGAACGGGTGTCTATGCAGGGCTCAACGCCCATGACTATGAGCTGCGTGTGGCGGCCGATCCGCAGCATATCGATGCCTATTACGGCACCGGTAACACGTTTTCCGCCGTCGCCGGGCGGCTGTCCCATTTCCTCGGGCTGCAGGGGCCGAGCCTGGCGGTGGACACGGCCTGCTCGTCGTCACTCACCGCCATCCACCTGGCCTGTCAGGCACTGCGCAGCGGTGAGTGTGACCAGGCACTCGCCGGTGGCGTCAACGTCATGGCGGGCCCGGCCATCTTTCTCTCCATGGGGGAGGCGGGGGCGCTGGCCGCTGACGGACGATGCAAGACCTTCGACGACAGTGCCGATGGCTACGGGCGGGGCGAAGGCTGCGGTATCGTCGTTCTCAAGCCGCTATCCCGCGCACTCGCCGACGGCGATCCCGTGGTAGCGACGATCCCCGGCTCGGCAATCAATCACGATGGTCCGAGTAGCGGGCTGACCGTGCCCAACGGTCCCGCGCAGCAGGCGCTTGTGAGGGAAGCGCTCGACGCCGCCGGAATCGCGCCTGCTGACGTTGGGTACGTGGAAGCTCACGGTACCGGCACGGTCCTGGGCGACCCCATCGAGTTGCAGGCGCTGGATGCCGTCTACCGCCGGCAACGGCGTGCGGACGATGCGTTACGGGTGGGTTCGGTAAAGACCAACATCGGCCACCTGGAAGCGGCCGCCGGCATCGCCGCGTTCATCAAGTGCTGTCTTGCAGTCGCGCATGGTGCGATTCCGGCGCATCTGCACCTGAGTCAGCCCAACCGCCGGCTGGATTGGAGCGATCTCGCCCTGCGGGTGCCTACAGAGCGGGAGTCCTGGGAGGCGAACGCGGTGGAACGCGTTGCGGGCGTGAGCGCGTTCGGCTTTACCGGGACGAACGTGCACGTGCTCGTGCGCGGCGCCGAGTCACCGCGCCCGGTTTCCGACTATGGTGACACGAACCGCCTCTTGCCCTTGGTGCTGTCGGCCAGGAGCGAAGACGCATTGCGCGCATTCGCGAGCGAGATGGTCGACTTCCTGCGCGAAAGCGATGAGCCCATCGAGGACATCTGCTACACGGCAGCAGTGCGTCGTGCGGCACTGCCGGTACGCCTGGCGCTCGTCGCCCGCTCGGCCTCGGCATTCGCGGACGCGCTGCAGGCATGGCTCGCCGGCGACGCGAGGAACGACGAGGCGCAGGCCGGGACCGGTGAGTTGGCACGGCGATTCATGGCCGGCGAGGCCGTGGATTGGCGTGACGTCTGGCCGACGCCGCGCTCGGTCGTTGGATTGCCGACGTATCCATGGCAGCACCAGTCGTATTGGCTGCCCATGCCCGAGCATCACGGTGGGCCCGCAGCACCGGTGCCGGCGGGCAGCAGTCGCCACCCATTGCTCCAGAACCATCGTCGACAGGCGCATCCGAAGCCCGCGCACGTCTGGCAGGCGCATCTCGCCGATCCCGGTGTCGCGCATTCGCTCACGGCCACCGCGCACGGCGATGCCCGGCTCGGTTGCACCGCGCTTGCCGACGCGGTGCTGGCGGCGGCCAAGGAGGCGCTCGGCAGCGGGCACTACGCCCTGTCCGGTGTGGAATTCCACGCGCCACTGATCGTGGCCGACGCGCGCGACCGACTCCTCGAGGTGCGGTTGTCTCCGACCGCGGAAGGCGACTTCGACTTTCTCGTCGCCAGCAAGGCGCCGGCAGGGGGCATCGAAGTCGTTCATGCCGAAGGTCGTGTAGGCCGCTCGGCGCCCCCGTCCGAGACGATCCGGGCGCAACCGGAATGCCCGGTGGTCGTGGACGAAGACGAACGCGATCTGATGGATCTGATCGGCTTCGGGCCACAGTCGAGCGCTGGACGCATCGACTACGTCTGCCGGTGTGGTGACCGCTTCGTATTGGGTGTGCA
>CAZHBN010000020.1:0-14658 GCA_964530405.1 uncultured Ectothiorhodospiraceae bacterium | reverse complement strand
GAGCAGGGGCAGCGTGCGTGCGAGTCGATTACGGCGCTGGCCCGGGCGATATCGGAGGTCGGGGGCGAGGGGCTGCCGGTGTGGTTCCTCACCGAGGAAACACAGGCCGTAGCCGGCGCACCGCATCGCCTTGACGGTGCCCCGGTGTGGGGCATGGCGCGCAGCTTCGGTCTCGAGCATCCCGGCTGGTGGGGTGGGATGGTCGATGTGCCCCTGGATGACGAACCGTCCGTGGCGGCGTTGGCCAAGGTCTTCGCCGCAGACCCCGGGCATGATCATCTCGCCCTGCGTGACGGGCGTGCCTACCAGGCGACGATTGTTCCTGACGCACTCGCGCCCACGGCGCCCCCCCGGTTGCCGTCGGACAGCGTGGCGATCCTGCACCAGAGCGATCCCGCCATGGTGGATGATCTGGCGCAGTGGCTCGGTGGCCTGGGCGTCGGCTACGTGGCCGTCATCGGCACGAACGCACCTCTGCCCGAGGTATCGGGTGTCACCCTCGAAGCGCTCGATGTGGACGCTGCCGACGCCGCGGCCCTGAGTCGCCGCCTCGAGGAGCTGCGCCAGCGCGGTCCCATTGTCGCGGTGATTCACGCAGGCGGGGACTGGCGTCTGCGTCGCCTGGACGAAATGTCCGGCGGCACCGCGGCTGCGGGGCTTCGCGATCGGGTCGCGGGGGTTGCCGAGCTGCATCGCCAGACCGCGGCGGATCCGGTGGCACTGTTCGTCCTGTTCAGCAGCGCTGCGTCGGCGTGGGGTGCCATGGGGCTCGGTGCCAGTGCCGCTGCCGATGCGTATCTGGATGCGCTCGCCGCGTACCGTCATGCGCGAGCCTTGCCGGCGCTGTCGGTGAACTGGACCCAGTGGGCGTGTCTTGTGGCGCAACGTCCTGATGACGAACGCTTGATGCGTCAGGGCGGATTGCAGCCGCTCACTGCCCGGAGCGCGCTCAGCGCGCTCGAATGCCTGCTGGGGGCGGGGCGCCGTCAGGGGGCCGTCGCAGCGGCGGACTGGTCCGTGCTCAAGCCCCTGTACGAAGGCAGCATCCGGTGGCCCGTACTGGACGGCGTCGCCGGTGCGGTAACGGCCGAAGCCGACGTGCAGTGGTGGGAGCAGCTGCGCAGCCTGCCGCCCGAACTGCGCCTGGACAACCTGAGCCGGCGCGTGCGAGCCGTGACAGCGGAGGCCTTCGGCTTTGACGATTCCGCGCAGGTCAATCCGGAGCGCGGCTTCTTCGACATGGGGATGACGTCCATGATGGCCGTCGACCTGCGCGCACGTCTGGAACGCCTTACGGGCACGGAACTGCCCAGCACCCTCACCTTCGAATACACCTCGGTGGATGCGATAGCGCGCTATCTCCACGACGAGCACCTGGGGCTGAGTCAAGCGCAATCCGCCACTGCCGGCGCCGGCGGTGGCGACGCCAGCGAAGCCGCCCCCGACGGCGTCTGCGGCGGGGCGGACACCTATGAATCGCTTTCCGAGACCGAGCTGCTGGCATCCCTGGAGCGTGAGCTTTCACAGGTCGGCGAGCTCGACGTCAAGGAGGACAACGATGAGTGACAGCAATGACGGCCATACCAACGCCGAGCTCAAGCAAAGCCTGGGCCGTGCGGTGGCAACTATCCGCGAGCTGCGTACCCGCGTGGAAAACGCCGAGCGACGCGCGCGTGAGCCCGTGGCGGTCATCGGTATGGGATGCCGCTTTCCCGGCGGTGCCGACAATCCCAGGCGGTTCTGGCGCCTGTTGCGCGACGGCGTCGATGCGATCACGGACTTTCCCCGCGACCGCCTCCACGGGACGGACTATTACGATGCCGATCCGGAGGCACCCGGCAAGGCATACGTCATGCGCGGCGGTTTCATCGACGAGGCTGACCGGTTCGACCCGACGCTGTTCGGGATATCGCCCCGGGAGGCCGTGGGCATGGATCCGCAGCAGCGTCTCGCCCTGGAGGTTTCCTGGGAGGCGCTCGAAAACGCGGGCCTCGCACCGGACGGTCTGCAGGGTAGCCGTACCGGCGTCTACATGGGCGTGAGCACCAACGACTATGTCCGCCTGCGTCAACAGCTCGGGGATCCCGCGGACGTGGACGCCTACCAGTTCTACGGCGAAGTCAGCTTCATTCCCGGTCGCATCGCCTATACGTATGGCTTCCACGGCCCGGCGGAGCTGGTGGACACCTCCTGCTCGTCCTCACTCGTGGCCATGCACCAGGCCTGTCGCAGCCTGCGCAGCGGCGAGACCGATCTCGCCCTGGCCGGCGGGGTGAATCTTATTCTCTCGCCCTACGGGTTCGTGCTGGTCAGCAAACTGCGGGCGGTCGCCCCCGACGGGCGCTGCAAGACCTTCGACTCGTCGGCGGATGGCTACGGCCGCGGTGAAGGCTGCGGCATTTTGGTGCTGAAGCGTCTCTCCGACGCGCAAGCCGATGGAGACCCCATCCTCGGGGTGGTGCAGGGCAGTGCCATCAACCATGACGGCCCGAGTAGCGGCATCACCGTGCCCAATGCGCACGCCCAGCAGGCAGTGCTGCGGGCAGCGTTGGAGGACGCGGACATCGAGCCGCGCCAGGTTAGCTATGTCGAGGCCCACGGAACCGGAACCGATCTCGGTGACCCTATCGAGCTGCGGGCGCTGGATGCTGTGCTGGGTACGGCCAGCGGCCGTGACGACTCCCTGACCGTGGGCTCGGTGAAGACCAACATCGGTCACCTGGAGCCGGCGGCCGGCGTGGCCGGCGTGATGAAGGTCATTCTCGGCATGCAGCATGACTACATTCCGCCCCATCTCCACCTCCGACGGCCCAACCCGAGGGTTGAGTGGGACCGCCTCGCGGTGCGTGTGCCCCGAGACGGCATGGCCTGGGAGAGTGACGGGGCGCGCCGTTATGCAGGCGTCAGCTCGTTCGGTGTCAGCGGTACCAACGCCCACGTGCTCATCGCTGAAGCCCCCGAGCGCGACCGCCCGCAACGCCGGGTGGAACGACCGTGGCAGCTGCTGACGTTATCCGGGTGCGATCAGGCCGCACGGCGACAGATCGCCGGCCGCTACGAGCGGCACATCGTCGAGCACGAACCGGACCTGGCCGACGTGTGCTATTCCGCGAACGTCGCCCGTGCGCCGCTGGAGTACCGTTTCGCAGCCGTGGCCGACTCGGCGGACACTCTGCGTGGCCAGCTCGCCGCATACGCGGCGCGCAAGCTTGCCGATGACGTCGTGGAAGGTTGGGTGCCCAGGGGCAACAGGCCACAGGTCGCATTCCTGTTTACCGGCCAGGGGGCGCAGTATGTCGGTATGGGCCGTGAGCTCTATGAAACGGAACCGGTCTTCCGGGCTGCGTTCGATCGATGCGCCGAGCTCCTGGCCCCCACGCTCGATGTGGCATTGACGGATCTGGTCTATCCCCGCGTCGACCCCCGTGACGAGGCGACCCTGGAGCAGACACGCTATACCCAACCCGCCGTGTTCGCGTTCGAGTATGCGCTCGCTCAGTTGTGGCTCGCCTGGGGCGTTCGACCGGCGGCGCTTCTCGGCCACAGTGTGGGCGAGATCGTCGCCGCTTGCGTTTCCGGGGCGCTGTCCCTCGAGGACGCATTGCGCCTGGTCGCGGCACGAGGCGAGCTGATGCAGGACCTGCCGGCCGGCGGCGCGATGGTTGCGATCAATGCCACTGAAGCCGATGTTCGCTCGGCGCTTGCCGGTTATCAGACGGTGAGTATCGCCGCCGTCAATGGCATGGAAGACGTGGTGGTATCCGGGGATCGCGAGGGGGTTGATGCCGTTGCGGCGTCGTTCGAGGAGCAGGGCGTGGCGACCACGCCGCTGCGCGTCTCCCATGCGTTCCATTCCGCGGCGATGGATCCGGTGCTGGAGCCGTTGCGTGCGGTGGCTGCGGAGCTCGATTTTCGCGAGCCGCGAATTCCGGTGGTCGCCAATGTCACCGGGCAGTTCCACACAGGGGCCAGCCTGGCGGACCCGGACTACTGGGCCCGTCATGCGCGCGAAGCCGTGCGCTTTGCCGATGGCCTGGAAACGCTGACCGAAGCGCAGATGGATATCGCGCTGGAAGTCGGGCCGGCGCCGGTGCTCACCACGCTGGGCCGGCGCGCCCCCGGCGCGGAACAACGCCACTGGATAGCGTCGATGCGTCGAGACGGATCATCGGCCCGGGGAATGCGCCTGGCTGCGGCCAACCTGTTCGTGAACGGGGTAAGTCCGGACTGGGATGGTTTCCACGAGGGCGATGGCGCAATCCGTCTGGCGTTGCCGACCTACGCGTTCCAGCGCGAGCGCTACTGGTTCGAGCTTGCCCGTGACGCCTCGTCACCGGCCGCATCCGGCGTGCGAGGCGAGGTGGCCGGTGAGCTTCTCGGAAGGCGCCTCGAGATGCCGGTTCCCGCGTTCGAGTCGGTGCTGGACGATGCAGGGCTCGCGGCGCTGGGCGCGCCGAGCGTTGATGGCGTGCGGGTGCTGCCCGATAGCGACGCGCTATGGCTGCCGTTCCAGGCCGTTCACGATGTGGCCGGAGCGGGCGATTACCACCTCAGCGACCTGACGATGGGCGAGCCCATCGCCGTACGTGGTAACGATCACGTGACGGTTTACACGCTGATGCAGCCCCGCGGGCCCGGCGAGTGGCTGGTGCAGTGCTATCAGCGCACCGGTGCGGAAGCGGTCGTGGACGGTTCCTGGCGTCAGGTGCTCTCGGCGACGTTGAGTCGCCTTGCCGCCGGCGCCCGCGAGGACACCGAAAGTGTCGATGGCCAGCGTTTGCGCGAACACTGCCGGGACGCCGGCGATGTCGATGATCGTCTCGTGACCAGGGGCATCGCGGAGATTCGTTGGGGCGCGGATGGCGAATGTCTGTGCATCGTCGACGACGATCAGCATCAGGGCGGCGGTGGCGTGCCCCTGACGGCGGCCCTGGGTGCAGCGTTGGGGCGGGGTGACCACGTGCGCATCAGCCACGTGGACCATGTCATGGCGATGCATCGGGACCTGAATGATCTGTCTCTTGTCCATGTATCGGGCATGCGGGCCGTCCCGGGAGACGCAGTGAGCGTGGATGTCGCCCTCTACGACGGCGAGGGCGGCTTATTGGGCCGGCTGTCTCGTGTGACTGTGGATTCCGATGACGACGGGCAGTTCGTTGCCGACTCGGTTCCGCTACCTGATCTCTATTATGCCCTGGACTGGGAAGAGCAGGTCCGGCGGGCTGAGCCGCGTGACGAGCCTGGTCGTGCTCTGGTGTTCGCTGATCGTGGCGGGCACGCGCATGCCCTGGTGCAGGCGCTGGAGGCTGACGGCTGGCAGTGCCGAGTGGTAGGCGCCCACGAGAGCGAGGCGCTCGACGGCGATACTGTGACTGCTGCAGTCCGCGACGCGATGGCGGACGAAGTGAGCCACATTCTGTTCCTCCGCGGGCTGGATCTGCCAGGGCCCGCGGATACCACCGCGGAGGCGCTCACCGCCTGTCGTGGTGATGGCACCGAGCCCGTTGTGCACATCGTGCAGACCCTGGCGACGGAATGCCCCGCCTGTGAGCCCAAGCTCTGGATCGCGACCTGCGGCGCGCAGCCAGCCGGCGATCGGCCGCGGGCGCTACAGGTCGCCGGCGGGCCGCTTTGGGGGCTGGGCAAGGTAATCGCACTCGAGCATCCCGAGTACTGGGGTGGTCTGGTGGACCTGGATCCTGCCGATTCGTCCCCGTGTCGGGACTTGGTGGAGGAGTTGCGCCATCCCGGCGACGAAGACCAGCTCGCGTTCCGCGATGCCCGGCGCTACGTGCAACGGCTCAACCCGTGGGCGGGGGCGAGTCTGCCTCGCCGGCCGCTCGCGCCCAGTTCGCAGGGCTGGTACCTGATTACCGGCGGCCTTGGCGGCGTGGGCCTGGCGCTGGCGCGTTGGCTGGCGGCGAACGGGGCGGGCGGGATCGCGATCACCGGTCGGCGATCCCTGTCGGACGACGATGAAAGTGCCCGGGTGCTGCGCGGCATCGAAGCGGAAGGTGCCCGGGTACGCTATTTCCAGGCGGACGTGACCGCCATGGCCGATATGACGCATGTGGTGGAAACCCTCGCGGCCGAGCCGGGTGGCCTGCGCGGGGTCGTGCATGCCGCTGGCCTGTCACTGCCTCAGGACCTGGTCGACGTGGATGCGGAGTGCTTCGATACGGTGCTGCGCCCCAAGGTCGAGGGCGCGTGGGTGCTGCACGAGCTCACCATCGCGCTGGACCTGGAGTTCTTCGCGTTGTTCTCCTCTATCGCCTGCGTGTGGGGTTCCCAGCATATCGCCAGCTATGCCGCTGCCAATCAGTTCCTCGATGGCCTGGCCCATCACCGCCGTGCCCTGGGGTTGCCAGCCATGGTGGCCGACTGGGGGCTGTGGGGTATCGGCAGTCATCTCTTCGACGACGACGTGGCAGCTTTCCTGAAGTCCGTCGGGCTCAAGGCCCTGCCGGGTAAACAGGGTGTCGATGTGCTCGTGCGGCTTCTGGCGAGCGACATCACGCAGATCGTAGTGGCCGGTGTCGACTGGGAGACGTTCAAGCCGCTGCTCGAGTCGCGCGGCCCGCGTCCGTTGCTCCGGGGGATACACACCGACGAGCGCCGTCGTGCAGAGCCTCACACGGAGTCCGACATTCTCCAGCGCCTCGCCGAGGCGGGGGCGGACGAGCGTCTCGCCGTCATGGACGGCTACGTGTGGGACCAGTACGCCCGCATCCTGGGCGTGGACGTCGAGCGCGTGAAGGCGAAGCTGGAGGACGGCGGCAGTCTCATGGACTTCGGCCTGGATTCCCTCATGGTCATGGAGATGATCGGCCGCTGCCGGCGCGATCTGTGTATCGAGATCAACGCCCGCGACTTCTTCGAATGCCCCGGGTTGCAGTGGCCGGACTTCCTCCTCGGGCAGGTCAACACCCAGCACGGAGACGTCGAATCACTCGCCGCGAGCGCCTAGCGCGTTCGCATACGGGTATCGGGAGGACGACCGTCTCCGGGGCCGGTAACGGCACGTGTTGGCAGTGGGTTGATGCTGCAGACCATTCGGGGACGGAGACAACGCTCGACAGGGAGGTGCGCCATGAATGGCGTGGACACGAGGCAACCATCGCCGCTGACCGCTACACCACAACGTTTCGACATCGCGATCCTCGGCTCGCGTCTCGCCGGCACGATGCTCGCCGCGATTCTCGCACGGCACGGTCTGCGGGTCGTCATCGCGGACCATGAGGGGCAGCCCCGCTATGCCACCGGCGAGGCGAGCATTCCCTACACATCGCTGATCTTCGAGTTCATTGCCGACCGCTACGGTGTTCCGGAGATACGCAACATCGCACGCGCCCGCGATGTTTTCGGCACGATCGCCCCGACATCGGGCGTGAAGAAAAACCTGGGCTTTCTCTATCACCGCGACGGCGAGCGTCACGATCCCCGTGAGGCGTTGCAGTTCAACGTCCCGTCGGAGCATGGCGAGACCCACCTCTTCCGGCAGGATATCGACGCTTACATGCTGCGTACGGCAGTGCGGTACGGCGCCGTCCTGCGCTCGCGGCGGGTCGATGGTGATATCGATATCGGTTCGGAAGGGGTGAGCGTCGAGGGAGCTCACGGCGAGACGATTCGCGCGAATTACGTCGTGGACGTCAGCGGCCGGGACTCACCGGTGGCCAACCGGCTCGGCCTCCGACAGGAGGCCGAGGGGATGGAGACGCGATCCACCACGCTCGCTACCCATGCCATCGCCGTGAAGCGGTTCGACGACTGCGTGCCCCACAAACTGCCCGGGCGGTGGCACGAAGGGACGTTGCACCATGTTTTCGCGGACGGTTGGCTGGGGGTCGTGCCGTTCGGGAATCACGGAGGCTCGCTCAACCCCCTGTGCAGCGTGACACTGAACCTTCGAGGTGAAATCGACGGGGCCGACACGGGGGATGCCCGGCTGGAACGCCTGCTGCGGCGGTTTCCGTCGCTACGCGATCAGCTCGGGGACATGCGCCGGGTGCGGGAATGGGACGTGCAGCGCCCCGCCCAGTACCGGGCGATCGATACCGTCGGCTCACGCTATTGCCTGCTCGATGAAGCGGCTGCCGGCAACGATCTGCTGTTTTCCCGGAAACTCTCCAATACCGCGGAGCTCGTCCACGCGGTCGCACACCGGCTGCTAACGGCGGCGCCCCGCGGCGCCTATGACTCACCGGAGTTGCTGGCGTTCGACCGGGTGCAAACGGCGATCGCCGGGTTGAGCGATCGTATCGCCGCGAGCGCGTATACCGCTTTCCGGGATTTCGAGTTGTGGAACGCCTATGCCCGGGTGTGGCTGCTGGTGTCCATCGCCAGCACCATCACCACCAAAAAGGTCTATGACCGTTTCGTCCAGACTGGGGATGCCGGGGTGTTCGAGGCCATCGACGGTGTTGCCGACGACGGTTTCTGGATGCCTGTCTTCGACGGTTACAAGGAATTGCTCAGCGGCGCCGTGTCCGCCTGTCGCGATGTCGACGCCGGCGGGTGTACTCCGTCGGAGGCGGCACGGCGGATATTCGACGACCTGGCCGACGCCGACTACGTGCCCCCGATTTTTGGCTTCGCCGATCCACAGGATCGCGTGTACCACCTCTCGGCGACCAAGAAGCTCAAGACACTGTGGTGGGGGATGCGGGGTGCGCCGAAGGGGGCCCGCCGTCTCGTCTTCTACCGGTCGTTCCGGAAAAAAAGCGGCGGCTCTGGCAGTGCCGCCACTGCTGGCGAGTGACGCCGACATCCCGATGACGAGGTGACAGACGACATGGATTTCCAGCTCAGCGATGCCCACCGCGCACTTTACCGGGACATTCTCGCGTTCTGCGAGCAGGAGCTTCCAGGGGGTGACGACGAAGAGCCCTTTTACACGAGGAACCAATGGCGGGCTTGTGGCCGAGCCGGTTTGCTCGGGCTGTCGGTGCCCACGGAATTCGGTGGTGGCGGACACGGTGCCCTGGGGGCCGCGGTGGCCATGGAGGCGTTCGGTCGCGGTTGCAGCGACATGGGCCTGGTCTTCGGGGCGGCGGCGCACCTGTTCGCCTGCGTGATGCCAATCGTCGAGTTCGCGTCGCAACCGGTGCGCGAGCGCGTCCTGCCCAAGCTGTGCAGCGGGGAATGGATCGGTGCCAATGCGATCACCGAGGAGCAGGCCGGCTCGGACGTTACCGCCCTGGCCACCCGGGCGACGGCGACCGATGACGATGGCTACGCGCTCAGCGGCCACAAGAGCTTTGTGACCAATGGCCCTGTCGCGGATCTGCTGGTCACCTATGCCACCACCAACCCGAGCTTCGGTGCACTGGGTATCACCGGTTTCGTGGTGGAAAGCGATCGTCCGGGCGTTCGCTGTAGCGCTCCGTTCGCCAAGATGGGGCTGCGTAACTGTCCCGCCGGTACCGTCGCGTTCGACGACTGCATCGTGCCGGCATCCCATCGCCTCGGTGACGAGGGTCAGGGGCGCTTCGTCTTTCAGCGGTCAATGGGTTGGGAACGCGCCTGTCTGTTCGGCGCTTTTGTAGGCCTGATGGACCGGCAACTCGAGCGCTGTATCGCGCATGCCGGCGAGCGCCGCCAATTCGGGCAGCGTCTGAGCAGCTACCAGGCGGTTTCGCATCGCATCGCCGACATGAAGCTACGGCTCGAGGGGGCCCGGTTGTTGCTTTACCGCGCCTGTTGGGCACTGGATCAGGGGGAGTCGGCCGAGCTTCCCGTGGCATTGGCAAAGCTCGCGGTCAGCGAGGCCGCGGTCCAGTCGGGGCTGGATGCGGTGCAGATCTTTGGCGGATGGGGGTATCAGGAGGAGCCGGGCATCGAATCCATGTTGCGCGATGCCGTGCCGACGGCGTTGTTCTCGGGGACCTCCGAAATGCTCAGGGAAATCGTTGCACAGGAGCTCACGCTATGAAACGTCTGCATGAACTCGTGGCCGAGCGTGCCACGGTCGCTCCGGAGGCGACGGCAATCGTGGCCGCCGATGGAGCCATGACCTACCACGAGCTCGATCGTACCGCCGCCGCCGTGGCGGCCGGGTTGCAGGCCCGCGGGGTGCAGCCCGGCGACCGGGTGATGCTGTGGGCGGAGAAGGGCGCCATGGTGGTCGCTGCCATGCAGGGCACGCTGCGTGCCGGCGCCGTGTACGTTCCGGTGGACCCGTTAAGCCCTGTCGGTCGTGCCGCCACGATCGCCGGGGACTGTGAGCCGGCCGCGATCTTCACCACCGGCGATCGGGTGGCGGAGTTGGAGGCGGTGGGGCTCGACGACCGGCTCATCGTGGTGGTCGACGACAGCGATCACCCGGCCGCATGGACGCAGTTGATCCACCGCGCCGGTGCGCCGCAGCTCGTTACCCGAGCGCTCGACGACATGGCCTATATCCTGTACACCTCCGGCTCCACGGGGACGCCGAAGGGCGTTTGCATCAGCCACACCAACGCCATGGCATTCGTGGACTGGGCTGTCGACGAGCTCGGTATCGGGCCCGGGGACCGGCTGTCCAACCATGCGCCGTTGCACTTCGATCTCTCCGTGCTGGATCTCTACGGGAGCTTCGCCGGCGGTGCGAGCGTGCACCTGGTTCCGGAAGGTACGTCGTTCTCACCGACCGGGCTGGTGGACTTTCTCGCCGATCACGCCATCACCGTCTGGTATTCCGTGCCGTCGGCTCTGATCCTGATGGAGGAGCAGGGCGGCATGCTGGAGCGCTCGTTGCCGAGCCTGCGCGCGGTGCTGTTCGCCGGCGAGCCCTTTCCCATCAAGCATGTCCGCAGACTGCGGGATGCGTGGCCCGACGTGCGCTTGCTCAATCTCTACGGTCCCACCGAAACCAACGTGTGCACTTTTCACGAGGTGACGGCGATCGAGGCCGACCGCAGCATTCCCGTGCCCATCGGGCGTGCATGCTCAGGCAACCGGGTCTGGGCGTGCCGAGAGGATGGCACCGAGTGCGGCGTCGACGAGGAAGGGGAGCTCATGGTCGAGGGGCCGACGGTCATGCTCGGCTATTACGGCCGCGCTCCCCACGGGGACGGCCCGTACGCCACTGGCGACCTGGTGCGACGGCTGCCGGACGGCGGTTTCCAGTACGTCGGCCGGCGCGACGACATGCTCAAGATTCGCGGATACCGCATCGAGCGTGGCGAGGTCGAGGCCGCGCTGCTGGCCCACCCGGGCATTTCCGAGGCGGCCGTCATCGCCCTGGGCAGTGGTGTCGACAGCGAGCTTCGTGCCTTCATCGTACCCGCGGTCGATGAGCCACCGTCGATCCTGGAGGTCAAACGCCACTGCGCGGAACGTCTGCCGCGCTACATGATCGTCGACCGCATCCATCTGCTCGGCGAATTGCCGCGAAACAGCAATGGCAAAGTGGACCGGTTCGCACTGGCCGATTCGGTCGACGAAGTCTCGCAGGCGCGCGTCGCGACCGGGTAGGGATGGCCATGGCCGTGAATGAATCCGTCGGTTACGCGAGGCGCGATATGAGCGAGCCGGGTGTGTGGCTGCCGCATCGCCCGGTCGCCTCGCAGGCGCCCGCGATACGCCTGTTCGCCTTCCCCAATGCGGGTGCCGGTGCCTCCGCCCTGCATCACTGGCTGGCACCGCTGCACGGTCACGCGGAGGTCTGTGCCGTGCAGCTGCCCGGGCGCGAAGAGCGGCGTGCCGAGCCGCTGCAGCGGAAGGCGAATACACTGATTCGTCAACTCGCCGAGGTGATCGCGCCGCTGATGGACGATACCCCGGCCGTCTTCTTCGGTCACAGCATGGGCGCAATGCTCGCCTACGAGCTTGCCGTCGTGCTGGAGCGGGAAGGGGGGCCCGGCCCGGAACACCTCGTGCTGTCCTCGCTGCTGCCACCGCACGTGCAGTGCCGGACACCGAACATTCACCGCATGTCGCGGGATCGTGCCCTGGAAGCGCTGCAACAGATGGGGGGAACACCGCGGGAATTCCTGGGCGACCCGGATCTGATGGATCTGATGATGCCCGTCATTCAGGCCGATATCGAATTGCTGCTCTCGGCGCGCGGGACTACCGGAGGCGCCGTCGTCGCCGCGCCGATAACGGCTCTGTCCGGCACCGCGGATTTCCTCGCACCAGTGAATGAAGTGCGCGAATGGTGCCGGTATACGGCAAGCAGGTTCCGGTTGCAGGTCCATGAAGGCGGGCATTTCCACCTGATCGACCATCGCGATGACGTGATGGCTTTGCTCCGGCGCATCGTCGGCGAACGGTGAAGTGAAAGCGAAGCAACGTGGGTCCGGGTGCACAGGCGTGTGCAACCGTAGAGCGAGTATGGGCGCCGATCTGGACCGAACGCTGGCACGTCCTGGGCCGACGTTCGCGAAGCGCCAGGTGTGGGCCGAGGGGGTTTGACGGGTAGCGTGTACACGCGAATAATACATACGTATGAATTATTCGTGGCACCCAGCGGGAGGCTTCCTGCCATGACCACCTCACCGAAGAAGACGGCCGACGAGAGCGGGCGTGGCGCCGAAACGCGCCGCCGTTTGATCCGGGCCGGTCTAGAGTTGTTCGGGGACTGCGATTTCGACAACGTCACCACCCGGCAGCTCGCCGAGGCGGCGGGGGTCAATCTCGCCGCGATCCCCTACCACTTCGGCACAAAGGAGAAACTTCACCTGGCGGTGGCGGCGCACATCGTCACCAGCATCGCCGATGCGCTGGAGGACGATCTCACGGTGATTCGTCGCTGCCTCGAGGACGACGGGGCGGACAGGGAAGATCTGCTGCGAGCACTGCACTCATTCATCGTCTCGTTCGCGCGGGAGATTCTCGGCTCCGACGACGCCGCCGCCCGCGCCGGCTTCATCCTGCGCCAGCAGCTCAACCCGGGTGCGGCTTTCGACGTGCTCTACCAGGGCGTCATGCACGATGCCCACCGCACCCTCGCCGCCCTGGTGGCGCGCATCCTAGATGCGGAGCCCGGTTCGCCGCGAATGGTGCGCCGGGCCCACGCGATTCTCGGCCAGGTGCTGTTCTTTCGCATGGCACACGAGGTGGTACTGCGGGAGCTGGACACCGATCGCATCGATGCCGGGCAGGTGGGTGAAGAGATCGCGGCCCAGACCGTTGTCGACCTCCGTGCAGAAGCGAACGCTGCCGGAGACCCGGCGTGAGGAGGGAGAAGATGTTCATGCAGCGGTCGCATCGAGTGACGGTCATGGGTGCGCTGGCGATGCTCGTGGGTGTGGCGGCGGTCGGATGCAGCGCCGACTCCCGAGTCGACGAACCCGACGCCGCGTCCGGCAGTGACCGGCCGATCGTGTGGGCCGAAGTCGAATCGGCGCACAGCGGAACGTCGCGCCGTATCGCCGGGGTGGTGCGCTCGGTGGAGCGTGCGCCCCTGTCATTCGAGGTGTCAGGTCGCGTCGAGGCGGTGCATGTGGGCGTCGGCGACGCGTTCGAAAGCGGCGATGTGCTCGCCGAGCTCGACGACCGCACGTTTCGCCTGACCCTCGCCCAGCGCCGTGCCGAGCTTTCGGAAGCGCGGGCGAACCTCGCCCTCGCGAAAGCGGACTACCGGCGGGCGAAGCGTCTGCTCGGTCGGGGGGCGATTTCACAGGCGAAGTACGACGCCGCGGAGTCGGGTTTCGAGACGGCCAGAAGCCGCGTCGAGGTCGCCGTCTCACGGGTGGATCTCGCCCGCGAGGATCTTGCCGACGCCAAGCTCCACGCACCTTACGACGGCGCTGTGGCGGCGCGCCTGATCGAGCCGGCGCAACGGGTGCGAGCGGGTGCCACGGCGGTGGAGGTCCAGAGCATGGGAGACGGTCTGGAGGTTCACGTCGTGGTACCGGAATCTCTTGTCAGCGCCCTGGCGCTGGGGTCCGAGCACCGTGTCACCCTGCCGGAGGTGGAGGGTGAGGTGTTGACCGGGAGCGTGACCGAAGTCGGCGTGGATGCGGAGTACCGTAGCGCGTATCCCGTCACCCTGGAGCTGAGCGACCCGCCCGAGAGCGTGCGTGCGGGCATGACCGCCGAGGTCCGGCTGCGTCTCGGTGACACCGGCCCGGAGCGTGTCGCGATTCCGGCCACGGCATTCCTCGCCGGCGACGGTGAGCGTGAGTTCGCGTTCGTCTTCGACGAGCGCTCGCATACCCTCAGCCGCCGGGAGATCGATGTCAGCGATGTTTCCGGTGGCCAGGCCATTGTCGCTTCCGGGCTCGAGCGCGGCGAAATCGTCGCGAGCAAGGGGGTGGCGTTCCTTTCCGACGGCCAGCGCGTGACCCGTGTCGGCGTTGGTGTCAAACGTTATTCGCCGTAGGCCCACGGGATGAGTATCAGCGAAATTGCCTTCCGGTTTCGCCCGGTGGTGTACATGGTCGCCGTCGTGGCGATGGTCTTCGGCGCGGTCAGCTATTTCTCCCTGCCGGCGCGCGAGGACCCGGAAATCACTATCCGCGAGGCGGTGGTGACGACCCGCTACCCGGGGCTGTCCGCCGAGCGAGTGGAACGCCTGATCACCAAGACGCTGGAGGAGGCGGTCCGCCAGGTCGCGGAGATCGAAGAAGTCCGCAGCACCTCACGGCCGGGGGTGTCGATCATCCACGCCGAGGTGCAGGATCGATACTTCGATCTCGACCAGATCTGGGACGAGCTCCGCGACAAGGT
>CAZHBN010000019.1:0-25870 GCA_964530405.1 uncultured Ectothiorhodospiraceae bacterium | reverse complement strand
CCCCGAACCGCTCTGGCGCTCTGACACATGACAATACCTCTGAGAAGATTAGTAACGCTTGGCTCTCACGTATCGGCGTAATGCCGGTGCTCGGCCGGGCGCTGGAGCTTGGCTTCAACGCCCGCGGCTGTCGCCGCGCCCTCCAGGTGCTCGATGAGCGCCAGGGCGAAGTCCATGGCGGTGCCGGGTCCGCGGGAGGTGACCACGCGGCCGTCGGTGACCACCGGTTCCTCCAGGTAGGTGATGTCGGCGACCTCGTCCAGCCAGCCGGGGAAGCTCGTTACCTGCCGACCGGCGAGCAGGCCCGCGCCGGCGAGCACGCTGGGGGCTGCGCAGATCGCCGCCGTCCAGCGCCCGCTCTCGGCGTGGCGGGCGAGGAGGTCGCGCACACGCTCGTCCGCGGTGAGGCGCTTGGCGCCCTCGCCGCCGCCGGGCAGCACGATCATGTCGAAATCGTCGGCGAGCACCGCGGCCAGGGTGGTGTCCGCCTCCAGCACCACCCCGCGGCTCGCCGTTACGGGGCCGTCCGCGAGCGCGGCGACGGTGACCTCGATGCCGGCGCGGCGCAGCAGGTCGATGACGGTTACCGCTTCGAGCTCCTCGCAGCCTTCGGCGAGGGGGACCAGGACGCATGCCATTGTCTCGTTTCCTCCTCGGATCCCGTGCGTTCGGTGAGTGCGCTCGCCGGCACCAGCTTAACGCCGTGGGATGCCAGCTGAGCAAGCGCCTGACGCAGAACGGCGATGGTCTCGGGGTAGGGGTGGCCGATGGCCACTGCTGCGCCTTCCCGGCGGGCGCGCTCCACGAGCTCCGCGAAACGCTCGCGGATGGCCGCCGGCTCGCGGCGATTGTCCAGGAAGACGTCGCGTCGCACGACCGGTACGTGCTGCTCCCGCGCCATCCGCTCGGCGACCGTGGCGGCGGTGGTGCGGCTGTCGACGAAGTAGAGATCGCCCCGCTCGCGGAGCAGCCGCATGACCCATGTCATGTGCCCGGGATGGCGGGTGATGAGGCTGCCGCGGTGGTTGTTTAGGCCAGCCACGTGGGGAATGGCCGCGAGATTGGCCATGACCGTCTTGCGCACCGCGTGCTCGCGCATGTCCAGCTCCACCGCGCGCGGGCCGACGCCGTCGTCGCCCACTGCCTGCATGGGCTGGTGCAGGATAACCTCCTTGCCGGCGGTGTGAGCTGCCTCCGCGATTCGTCGTCCCATGGGACTGCCCGGGAGAATCGCGCAGGTCACCGGGCCCGGCAGGTCGGCGACCGCCAGGTCGGTCCGGCGGTCGCCAAGGTCGTCGATGATCACCGCAATACGCGGCGTCTGTGCCATTGCCGGCAGTGCGAGCAACACCAGCAGGCCGCCGCCAAGCAGGCGGCCGAGCCTCTCGCGCACCCGGTGATGCATCACCGGGTGCGTGCCAGGATATGGAGACCGCGCAACAGGTTCAGCGCCTGAGCCAGGGCGTAATCCTCGCGGACGAGGCGGATCTCTTCGGCGGCGCGTTCCGCGTCGGTTTGCCCCTCGCCGTCGCCTTCGAGGTGACGGGTGAGGTCGGCTTCGGCGAGCGGGCGCGGGCCATTGTCCTCACGCTCGCTCACCGTGACCTCGGCGACCGGCACGTCCGGCACGATGCCTTCGGCCTGGATCGAGCGTCCCTCCGGCGTGTAGTAGCGCGCGGTGGTGAGCTTGATCGCGGCACCGTCCTGCAACGGGAGGATCGTCTGAACCGAGCCTTTGCCGAAGGTCTTGCGCCCCATGACTACTGCTCGGCCCTGATCCTGGAGGGCACCGGCGACGATCTCCGAGGCGGACGCCGAGCCGCCGTTGACCAGGACCACCAGGGGGGCGCCGCCTATGGCGTCGTTGGGTGTGGCGCTGAAGCTCATCTCGGCACGTTCCAGGCGCCCGCGGGTGCTGACGATACGGCCGTTGGTGATGAAAGCATCCGCCACTTCCACGGCGGCGTTTAATACGCCACCCGGGTTGTTGCGCAGGTCCAGCACCATGCCCTGGAGGTCGTCGTCGGCCTCGCGCTTGAGCTGGTCGATGGCTTCGAGTACGTCCTCACCCGTGCGTTGCTGGAACTGGCTGATGCGCAGGTACGCGAAGCCGGGGGCGAGCATTCGTGTCTTGACGCTCTCCACCTGGATCACCGCCCGTTCCAGCGTAAGGTCGAAGGGCTGCTCACGGCCGTCGCGCACGATGGTGAGCGTGATCTTCGAGCCGGGTTCGCCGCGCATCAGGGTGACTGCCTCGTTAAGAGACATTCCCTTAACCGGTTGACCGTCGATGCGGATGATGAGGTCGCCCGCCTGCACGCCGGCTCTATCCGCGGGCGTGTCGTCGATGGGCGCGATCACTTTCACGAAGCCGTTCTCCATGCCGACTTCGATGCCGAGGCCGCCGAATTCCCCGCTGGTGCCGGCCTGGAGGTCGTCGTACTCCTGTGGGTCGAGGTAGGAGGAGTGCGGGTCCAGGCCCGAGAGCATGCCGCGAATGGCGTTCTCGATGAGCTCTCGGTCACCGATGGATTCGACGTAGCCGTCCTGAATGCGGCTGAAGACTTCGGTGAAGGTCCGCAATTCCTCCAGCGGTACCTCCTGTGTCGGCGTCTCACGTTCGGCGAATACCTGCTGGGCCGTTGCCAGGAGGAAACCGAGCAGCACACCGGCCGAGAGGGTGTAGAGCGTCCTCGAAAATCGCATCGTCTCGTTCCTTGGTCTAGGGCCTGTTTCCGTATCCCGAGCACTTCGCGCCGGGGCCGTTCCCGCGCAAGACAAGGCGGCGTAAGCGCAGTGCAGCGGTGTTGCATGGGCGAGCGCCAACGCCGGGTTGTGCGAAAAGGGCCCCGGCCGTCCGGGTTGTGGCTGATAGCAGCCTGTGCGGCGTTGCCCGTCGCTTATCCACAATCACTGGTCTTCGCTCCTCGCGCCCCCGAGCCTCGACGCCGGTTACTAAGGGGCATCGCAAGCCTGCTCCGCTGCCGAACGTGCCGTGATACCGCGAAGCTCGTCGCCGGATGTCAGCCACGACGCAGCGCGTTCGCAATACGCAAAGCGGGCCCTAACCGCGGGCGTCGCGCTGTTTCAGCCAGGCGAGCGGGTCCACCGGCTCGCCGTCCACCCGCACCTCGAAGTACAGCGCACTGCGACGCTGACCGCCACTGGCACCCACCGCCGCAATGACTTCGCCGGCATGCACGCGCTCACCGGCTTCCCGATATAGCGTCTGGTTGTGTCCGTAAAGGCTCAGCCGTCCGTTGCCATGATCAATGATGAGCAGCAGGCCAACCCCACGCAACCAGTCGGAGAACACCACCTCTCCAGCGCCTACGGCGTGCACGGGGGTACCGGTGTCGGCGCCGATGAGCACGCCGGACCACCGAAGCTCGCCAAGACGGGGGCTGCCGTAGTCGGCGATGACCTTCCCGGCGACCGGCCAGTTCCCCTCGCCACGAGCGATGTGCCCCGGTTCGACGGTGTCGGCTTCGCGCCGCGCGCGACGCTCGCGCAGCTGTTCGAGCCGGGTGCGCAGCTCCGTGACCAGCTCGCCGAGGCGAGACTCGTCCTGGCGAAGTCGGGCGAGACGAGCGTCATCGTCCTCGATGCGGGTTCGGACCCTGGCGAGGACCGCTTCGCGCTTGTCGAGACGTTCGGCGAGCAGGGCGCGACGTTCGTCGCGTTGCTCGCGCAGTGCCTCCAGTTCCGCAAGCGACGTTTCGATCTCGTCGCGTAGCGCGGCGAGACTCTGCAGGGCTGCGGTCGCAGCTTCGATGCGCGCTGCCCGCGCCTCATTGAAGTAGCGGTAGTACACCGCTAGCCGGTCGATGCGGTCGGGTTGTTCCTGGCTGAGCAGCAGGCGCAGGAACGGCGTCTTGCCCGCCTGCCAGGAGGCACGGATCTGCTCGGCGAGGAATGTGCGCTGTTCGGCGAGGCGCTCGCGCTCGGCTGTCTCGCGCGCGCGGAGCGTCTTCAGGCGCTCGCGTCGCTCGGCGATTGCCTCTTCGCTGCGGCGTACCGCCCGCGCGGCCGCGGCCACCTCCTGTTCCAGCCTGGCGAGCTCCGCGTCCAGCCCTTCGGCGCGCTGGTGGCGTTCCGCGAGGGTGCGTTCCAGGGCGCGGATATCGCCACGCACGGATTCGAGGCGCTCGCGGGTGTCCGTGAGCTCCTGCTTCTGTGCGGGCGTGGCCGTTGCCACGGTCAGCGCGGCGACGAGCAATAGGTGCGGGTGTCGTTTCATCGGCTCGGGTGGTGCGTATAATGCGCAGTTTACCAATCCTCGCAGAGGCAGCGTCATGCGTCAGCTTTCCGGGGCGACTGCGTGATCGCGGCGGCGCTTTCGGCGACCCGCGGGCGGCCTCCAGAGGGATTAGGTACCACGGCCCCGGGCGGGGCCACATCCACGACGACGTTGACGGGCTCCGATGGACAAGCTGCTCGAGTTCGCCGCCAATAACTGGCTTCTGGTTCTCGCCCTGGTGGGCGTGATCGTCGCGCTTATCGCCAACGAGGTCTACCTGCGGCTGCAGGGCCGCGACGCCGTGGACCCCGAGGCCGCCACCCGGCTCTACAATCGTGAGGATGCCGTGTTCGTGGACGTGCGTGATGACAACGCGTTCGTGTCGAACCACCTGCCCGGTGCCGTACACGTGCCCCAGAGCCATCTGGAGCAACACCGCGAGCGTCTCGAGCGCCTGCGTGGCCGCCCGGTAATCGCCTACAGCGAGGCCGGCGGCATCGCGCGGGTGGTCGCGTCACTGCGTGAGATGGGGCTCGAGCCCGTCTACCAACTGCGCGGCGGCTTTGCCGCCTGGCGTGACCGTGGCCTGCCCACCGAGGGGCGGGGTTGAGCGCGTTACCCAGCGCATCTGCGATCAGGAGGAACCATGGCCGAGAGTAACGAAGCCAACGGCGCGGCCGCCGAGGGCAGCGAACAGCAGTTCGCGATTCAGAAGATCTACCTGAAGGACTGCTCGCTGGAGTCCCCCAGCACGCCGGACGTGTTCCGCAGCGAATGGCGGCCCGAGGCGAACGTCGAGCTGGACACCCAGCACCGCGAAGTCGGTGAGAACACCTACGAGGTCGTCATCCGACTGACCGTTACCGCCAAGATCGACGGCAAGAGTGCGTATCTCTGCGAGGTGCAGCAGGCCGGCGTGTTCACGCTCGCGGGCTTCGACGACGAAACCCGCGACCGTCTTCTCGGAAGCTTCTGCCCGGGCACGCTGTTCCCCTACGCCCGTGAGGCGGTTTCCGACCTCACCGGCAAGGGCGGTTTTCCGCCGATGGTGCTCGCGCCGGTGAACTTCGATGCCCTTTACGCACAGCAGCGCGCCCGTCAGCAGCAGGGCGAGGCTGCCGCTGAAGGCGCACAACAGCAACACTGACGGCAATGAGTGACCGCCCGGAACGGGTTGCGGTCCTGGGCGCCGGCTCCTGGGGCACGGCACTGGCACTGGTGCTGGCGGGTAGCGGCGCCGAGGTGACGCTCTGGGGACACGACCCCGGTCATGTGGACGATCTCGCGCGTGAGCGCCGCAACCGTCGCCACCTTCCGGACGCCGTGTTCCCGGAAGAGCTCGGAATTTCCGCCGACCTCGACGCCGTGCTCGCCGGTGCGGACTGGGTACTGGTCGCGGTGCCCAGTCATGCCTTTGCCGCGCTCGTCGCCCGGCTTGCGTTCAGGCTCGATGCCCACACGCCGCTGCTGTGGGCGACCAAGGGCCTCGATGCCGACTCCGGGGGGTTGCTGCATCACGTGGCGGCCGCAGCGCTGCCGCAGACGCCGCTTGCCGTCCTCTCCGGGCCGAGCTTTGCCGCCGAGGTCGCGCGCGGACTGCCCACGGCGATCACCCTGGCCGCCGACGATGCGAACGTGGGCGCGCGACTCGCGGCAGCCTTTCACGGCGAGCACTTCCGCGTGTATACCAGCAGCGACCTCGTCGGGGTGGAGCTCGGCGGCGCAGTCAAGAACGTGCTTGCCATAGCCGCCGGCGTGGCCGACGGGCTCGGTTTTGGTGCCAACGCACGCGCCGGACTCATCACCCGGGGTCTCGCCGAGGTGCGCCGGCTGGGGCGTGCCATGGGCGCCGACGATCAGACCTTCATGGGGCTGGCGGGGATGGGCGACCTCATCCTCACGTGCACCGATGACCAGTCGCGCAACCGCCGTATGGGGCTCGCCCTTGGCCGCGGCCTCGACGTGGCCGCGGCGGAAAGCGAGATCGGACAGACGGTGGAAGGGCTGCGCACGGCGCGGGAGCTTCACGCCCTGGCCGCCGCCCGGGGTGTCGAGATGCCGATCTGCGAACAGGTTCACGCGCTGCTCTCCGGTGCCGTGGACGCCGCCGAAGCCACCCGCAATCTCATGCTCCGCGAACAGAAGGACGAGCTGGACTAGGCACGATATTTCGGCTCGCCCGTCCTCAACGTTGTGTGGGTTCACGACCCCGACGAATCGTCGTATAACAGGCGTAATACTCCGCTGGCGTCGACCCGTGCGCCAACCTGCCTCCGCCGTTGCGCATCATCGTGGTTACCCCGGTTGTCCAATGTCCGATTTCAGGCGGCCGTCCGGTCGTGGCATGCTATGGGGCCCATTCCGTTTGTTGACGAGGCATTCCATGTCCCGTGATCGGGTCCGCATAGCCACCCGAAAGAGCCCGCTCGCTCTCTGGCAGGCCGAGCACGTCGCCGATGCCCTGCGGCGGGCGCATCCCGGGTTCACGGTCGAGCTGGTGGGGATGACCACGCGCGGCGACCAGGTACTCGACACGCCGCTCGCCCGGATCGGTGGCAAGGCGCTGTTCGTCAAGGAGCTCGAGCGGGGCATGTTCGAGGGTCGGGCGGATATCGCGGTGCACTCCATGAAGGACGTGCCCGCGGAGTTGCCCGAGGGCATGCACCTGCCGGTGATTCTCGAGCGCGAGGATCCCTGCGACGCCTTCGTCTCCAACCGTTTCGATCACGTGGACGCGCTGCCGGAAGGCAGCCGCGTGGGTACTGCGAGCCTGCGCCGCGAGTGCCAGGTTCGCGAACGCCGGCCGGATCTGCGCGTGGGCACGTTGCGGGGAAACGTCCAGACGCGACTCGGGAAGCTGGACGCCGGTGAGTTCGACGCCATCATTCTGGCTGCGTCCGGATTGCGACGCCTCGAGCTCGCCGAGCGCATTCGTTACGTCATGCCGCCGGAGGAGAGTCTGCCTGCCGTGGGCCAGGGTGCGCTCGGCATCGAGTGCCGCCGGGATGACTCCGAGCTCAACGCGTTGATCGCACCGTTGAACCACACTGATACCTACGACCGCGTCTGCGCCGAACGTGCGGTCAATCAGCGCCTGGAAGGCAGCTGCCACGTGCCCATCGCCGCCTACGCGCTGCTCGACGGTGACGAGCTGTGGCTGCGGGCGCTGGTGGGTACGCAGGACGGTGGTCGCGTCCTGCGCGCCGAAGGTCGTGCACCGCGTACGGAGGGGACAGCGTTGGGTTACCGTATTGCTGGCGAGCTGCTAGACCGGGGTGCGGGCGAGTTGCTCGCGGAGGCCTCGGACGCATGACCGCCGCGCTCGCCGGGGTGGGCGTGGTGGTGACCCGCCCACGGGCGCAGGGCGAAGGCCTCGTCCGACGCTTGCGCGAGCTTGGCGCCGAGGTGGTGTCTTTGCCGACCATCGATATCCGACCAATCGCGAATCCCGCGACTGACGCCGCGTTGCGTGAGGCATTCGCGCATGCAGACTGGCTGATCTTCGTCAGCCCGAGCGCCGTCGAAGTGACCGTAGCCCGATGCCGAACCCTGCGCCTCGAACCGCCGTCCAAGGCGCGGGTGGCGGCGGTGGGTCCCGGCACGGCGCGGGCTCTGGCGGACGCGCAATGGCCGGTGGACGCGTGTCCCGCCACCGGCGGTGGCGGCGCCGATCTTCTCGAAGAGCCCGCGCTGACACCACTCGCCGGGTGTCGGTGTGTCATTCTCACGGCCAGTGGCGGCCGCAGGGTACTGCCCGACGGCCTCGCCGAGCTCGGTGCCACGGTCACCGAGCTTCCCGTCTACGAGCGGGCGCAGCCGGAGATCGATGCCGGTACGGCGATTGCGGGCTGGCAGTGCGGGCGGCTGCAGTACACAATCGTGACCAGCCTGACCGGGCTGGAGCACCTGTTCGCCCTGGCCGGGGCGGATGGCAGGCCGGCGCTGTGCGCCAGTCGTCTGATCACCGTTTCCCCGCGTATCGCCGAGCGTGCGGTGGCGTGGGGTTTTCGCGCGACCCCGGCGGTCGCCGCCCGCCCCGGTGACGAGGGCCTCGTCGAGGCGCTGCAGAAGGCGGTGCAGGAATCCACAGGGAGCCACGCATGACTGAACGAGACAACGACAAGCACGAGGAGACCCGGCGAGAGGACAGCGCTGTCGAGTCGGGCGACGAAACCGGGACGCCGGGTGCGTCGGATTCCTCCGGTGGATCGTCAACCGGGGCGCCGGCGTCAGCCCCCGCGGGTGCTTCGGCACCGACGGGGGGTGGCAGCGGCAGCGGGCTCGCAATCGCGGCGTTCGTCATCGCTTTGCTCGCGATGGTGGTCGTGCTGGCCGGCGGCTGGTGGGGGTGGCAGCGCTATCAGGCGTTCGCGGCTTCACAGCGTGCCCTGGTGAGCACTGACCGCCTCGGCGAAGCGACCGACGCCCTCGAAGAGCGCATCGCCGAGCTGAGGGGGCGCGTGTCGAGCCTCGATGAGCGCACGGCCGGACGCGATCAGGCGATCGCGGGCGTGCGCGAGGCCATCGAGAGCGTGCGACAGACCCAGTCCGACATCACGGCGAGAATGGACCGTATCGCTGAAATGGCGCAGGTCAGCCGCGATGACTGGCGTCGTTCCGAGGCCGCCTACCTCGCCAATGTCGCAGTGCATCGGGTGCGTTACTATCGGGACGCCGACGCGGCGCTGGGGGCTCTCAAGGAAGCCGACGAGCTGCTTTCCGCGCTCGGTGGTGAGGTCATCGCCGAGCGTAAGGCGATTCGCGAAACCATCGATGCCCTGCTCGCGGCCAAGCAGCCCAAGACCGACGAGATCTCCGAGGCACTCACGGCGCTTGCCGCACGGGTCGACGATCTTCCTCTGCGTTCCGGCGCGGCGCCACTACCGGAAACCAGCGATGAGGGCGCCGGCGATGTCGGTGAGGTGGCAGGCGGTGCCGCCGATCGGGCCTGGCACGAGTTCCGGAGCGCTCTCGGCGAGCTGGTGGTGGTCTCGGGTCCGGAGCGCGAGGTTGTGCCGTTGCGCCCGGCACGCGAGCGTTTCTTCCTCCGGGAGAACGTCAAGCTGCAGCTCTACACGGCGCGACTCGCCGCCGTTGAAGGGCGGGCCGAGGTATACCGCAGCTCGCTCGAGCGAACGGGGGAATGGCTGCGGCGTTTCTTCGACGCCGATGACCCGGCGGTGGCGGATGCGAAGGAGCAGCTGGCGGCCCTGGTCGAGCAGCCGGTGCGTTCCCGACTGCCCGAAATCGAATCGGCGCTCGCGCCGGTCCGCCAGTTCGACTGAGAGGGAGGCGTCGCATGCGTAAGCTCTTCGCCATACTGCTGCTCCTGGTCGCGAGCGTAGCTGCGGCACTGTGGCTGCAGGATCACGACGGCTTCGTGATCGTCAAAGTGGGTGAATACTCCGTTCAGACCAGCCTCATTCTCTTTGCGGCCGTCCTGCTCGTTGCCTGGTTCCTGCTCACCGTGGTTTGGGGTACCGCGGTCCGGGTGATCCGCACGCCCCGGGGTTTGCGACGCTGGTGGCGAGGCCGCCGGCGCAGCCGCAGCCGTGACGAGCTGGTCAATGGCCTGATCCAGCTCGCCGAAGGACACTACGAGCAGGCGGAGCGCATGCTCATGCGTCACCCGGATGTGGACGGTCTGCCCCTCTTCCACTACCTGCTGGCTGCAGTCGCCGCGCACCGACGCAGTGACATGGACGCGCGCGACCGGTTCCTCACGCTCGCCGACGAGAGCGAGACCGGCGCCGAGGTGGCCGTGGGGCTGCTCCAGGCACAGTTTCAGCTGGAATCCCAGCAGTGGGAGCAGGCACTGGCGACGCTGTCGTGGCTGCACGAGCGTGCGCCCGGAAACCGCCGTGTACTCGGTTTGCTGTACCGCTGCGCCGTCGAGCTCGAGGACTGGGAGCGTGCAGCCGACCTTCTGCCGGAGCTGCGCCGCCACGATGCCCTCAGCGATGACGAGCTCACCGGACTGGAGGCGCGCCTGGCGCGCAAACGCCTGGAGGCGGCGGTGGCGCCTGGCGGCGAGCAACGTCTCGCCTCCGTGTGGCAGGGCTTGACCCGCGCGCAGCGCCAGGACCCGGAGCTGCGGGCGTTTTACGCCCGTTGCCTGATTCGCGCCAACGATTCGGATACAGCGGCGGATCTGCTACGGGGCTGGTTGCGTCGCGATTGGGACGACCGC
Source organism: uncultured Ectothiorhodospiraceae bacterium (assembly GCA_964530405.1). Classification (GTDB taxonomy): domain Bacteria; phylum Pseudomonadota; class Gammaproteobacteria; order Nitrococcales; family Nitrococcaceae; genus Arhodomonas. The sequence goes on along the minus strand of CAZHBN010000019.1, from coordinate 15,440 downwards.
CTGGTGGCTGTGTGGGGGGAGCTCGATGGTATTCCCGCGGATCAGGCGTATGGCCAGGCGGAGAAGTGGCTGGAGCGACGTCCTGAAGACCCGGTGCTGTTGCGTGCTGCGGCCATGCAGGCCTTGCGGGCGGGCTTCTGGGGCCGCGCCCGAAGCTGCCTGGAAGCCGCGGTCGCGCGCGGTGGCGACGCGGGCACTGAACGTTTGCTGGGTGATCTCTATCACCAGCTCGGCGAGACCGAGCTCGCCCGCAACGCATGGCAACGCGCCTTGAACGCGGGCCTTGGCCGTCCGTCCGTGGCCGTGCCGGTGTTGCCCGCCCGCACCGAAGCCGAGGAAAAGGCGGACGATGAAGCGGAGCCGGCATCGGCGGCGGGGTCGTAGTCGCGCGAGCGGTGCGGCGGCTTCACGACCAGCGGGCCTTGGTGGTGTGTTTCGCTGGTGGACTGCGCCCGAGTTTACGCTCGGGAGCAGAGCCGTAGAGCGATGACGGCCGAAGCTCGTCCCTCGGTTGCAAGTTCAACGCTGCAAGTGCCAAGTCGCACGCGCCAACTCGCCACTTTCAACGTGTCACTTGCAACTTTTCACTGCTCTACGGCGTGAGCACGGTGGAGCCGGTCGTACGCCGTGCCTCCAGCGCCCGATGCGCTTCCGCCGCCTCGGCAAGGGGGAAACGCTGGCGCACCTCGATGCGTACGGCGCCGCTTTCCACGACCTCGAATAGCTCGCGAGCGCTGGCGAGCAGGTCCTCACGCCGTGCCATGTAGGTAAACAGCGTTGGCCGGGTGAGGAACAGCGAGCCTTTCTGGGCGAGAACCGCCGGGTCCAGCGGTGCCACGGATCCCGAAGACTGCCCGAAACTCGCGAGTGTGCCCAGCGGGCGGAGACAGTCGAGCGAGCGCAGGAACGTATCCCGGCCAACGGAGTCGTAGACGGCGGCCACCCCTTTGCCACCGGTGAGCTCGCGGACCCGCTCGACGAAATCCTCTTCGTTGTAACGGATGGGGTGCGCACAGCCGTGGGCCTGGGCCAGGCGCGCCTTCTCGGCGCTGCCTACTGTGCCTATCACCGTCGCCCCGAGGTGGCTCGCCCACTGGCAGGCGATGAGGCCGACACCGCCGGCGGCGGCGTGGATCAGTACCGCATCGCCGGGTTGCACGCGGTACGTGCGACGCAGCAGGTACTGTGCCGTGAGGCCCTTGAGCATCATGCCCGCGGCCTGTTCGTCGCCGATGGATTCGGGTAGTGGGACCAGTCGGTCGGCGGCGATGACTCGTGCCTCGCTGTACGCGCCCGGCGGTCCGGCTGCATAGGCGACCCGGTCACCGGGAGAGATTTCCCGGACCCCATCGCCCACCGCCTCGACCACACCGGCGGCCTCCATACCCGGCGTGAAGGGCAGGCCCGGCGGCGTATACAGCCCCGTCCGGAAGTAGACATCGATGAAGTTGACGCCGATGGCGGTGTGACGCACGAGCGCCTCGCCGGGACCGGGGTTGGGCACGTCCACACCGGTCCAGTGCAGGGTTTCGGGGCCACCGTGCTCGTGTACTCGAATCGCCTGGGTCATGGGTCGTTCTCCTCTCGCCGGCCGAACGCTAATGGCGTCCGATACCGAAGACGTCGTCATTCGCCGCTGGTTCGGGCGGTGCCAGCCAACCCTGGAGTTCCCGCAGGACGAGCTCGCCCAGGGCGGTGATATGGTCCGGGCGTTCGTTCAGGCAGGGAATGTAGTGGAACGACTCCCCCCCTGCCTTCAGAAACAGGTCGCGGTTACCGATGTTGTTCTCTTCCAGTGTCTCCAGGCAATCGGCGGCGAACCCGGGGCAAATCAGGTCCACGCGGCCGGTGCCGTCGCGTGCCAGCCGCTGGAGCGTGGCGTCGGTGTAGGGCTTGAGCCACTGCTGGGGGCCGAAGCGCGACTGGAATGTCACTTTCCACTGCCCTCGCTCGAGCCCTAGGCGCTCGGCCACCCCGCGCGCGGTATTCGCGCACTGGACCGGGTAGGGATCACCGCGTTGGACGTACTGTTTGGGGATGCCGTGGAATGAGAACAACAGCAGTTCCCCCGGGCCGTAGACGTGCCAGTGCTCGGCGATGGAGGCGGCGAGCGCGTCCAGGTAGCCGGGGTGGTCGTGGTAGTCGCGGACGACGCGCAGGTCCGGCACGCGGCGTCGGCGGGCGAGCGCCTCGCCGAGCGCATCGTAGGTGGATGCGGTGGTGGTCGCGGAGTATTGGGGGTAGAGGGGAAGAACCGCGATCTTCTCGGCCCCGGCGCGCTCCAGTTCCGCGAGCCCCGCCTCGATGGATGGGTTGCCGTAGCGCATGCCCACCGCGACGGGAATGGGCCGACCGGTGCGTTCGGCCACGTAGCGCCGAACGGCTTCCGCCTGGCGCCGGGTGATGTTGAGCAGCGGCGAGCCGTCGTCGGTCCAGATCTGGCGATAGGCCTCTGCGGAGCGCCGCGGGCGGGTCCGCAGAATCACCCCGTGGAGGACGAGCCACCACAGCGGTCTGGGCGCCTCCACCACGCGTGGATCCCAGAGAAACTCGCCAAGGTATCGCCGCAGCGCTTTGGCTGTGGGGGCGTCCGGTGTGCCCAGGTTGGTGAGCAGCACGCCGATGGGTGCGTGGGTAGTGGTGCTCACGCTCGGCTCCTAGTGTTTCCCTGCACAGCGGGGGCGCCCCGCCGCGGCACCCTGCTGGCGCCGCGGCGTCGGCGGTTACCGTCAGTCGGCGCTCGCCTGGGCCATCGCAGCCTCGACGCCCGCCAGTGCGCTCATGTTAACGATGCCGCGAACGGTCACCGACGGGGTGAGGATGTGCGCCGGCTGGTTCGCGCCCAGCAGGATCGGGCCCACCGATACCGTGTCGGAGACGGTCTTGAGCAGGTTGAAGGCGATATTCGCCGCATCCAGGCCCGGCATGATGAGCAGGTTCGCCTGCCCCTTCAAGCGGGAATTGGGGAAGATGCGGTTGCGGATCTGCTCGTTGATCGCCGCGTCGCCGTGCATCTCGCCTTCCACTTCGAGCGTTGGGTCGCGGTCCTCGATGAGCGCCAGCGCCTCGCGCATCTTCTCCGCGCTCGGTGCCGACGAGGTACCGAAGCTCGAGTGCGAGAGCAGCGCTACCTTCGGGGTGATGCCGAAGCGGCGGATCTCGTCGGCGGCCAGGATCGTCATCTCCGCGATCTGGTGCGCGGTGGGGTCCTGGTTCACGTACGTATCGCACATGAACAGTGTGCCCTTGGGCGACATGATCGCGTTCATGGCCGCAAGATTGCGCACGCCGGGACGCCGGCCGAGGACCTGCTCCACGTAGCCTATCTGGCGCTCGTAGCGGCCGACCATGCCGCCGAGCATGGCGTCGGCTTCTCCGCGCTTGATCATCAGCGCCGCGATGACCGTGTTGCGGGTGCGAACGATCTGACGGGCGCGGTCCGGGGAAATCCCGCGGCGCTCCATGAGGGAGTGGTACAGAGTCCAGTACTCGCGGTAGCGCGGATCGTCCTCCGGGTCGCAGAGCTCGAAATCGTCGTCGATGGCAAGGCGCAGGCCGAGGCGCTTCAACCGCATCTCCACGACGCGCCGGCGACCGATGAGAATGGGCTTGGCGAGGCCGTCGTCCACCACGACCTGCACCGCGCGCAGCACCCGTTCTTCCTCGCCGTCGCCGTAGACCACACGCTTGGGATCCTGGCGGGCACGCTCGAAAATCGGCTTCATCACCAGGCCGGACTGGAAGACGAACTGATTGAGACGCAGGCGGTAGCTGGCAAAGTCCTCGATGGGCCGGGTGGCGACGCCGGAGTCCATTGCCGCCTTGGCCACCGCGGGGGCGACGCGAGTGATCAGCCTCGGGTCGAAGGGCTTGGGAATCAGGTAGTCCGGGCCGAACTTCAGCGGCTTGCCGCCGTAGGCGGCCACCACCACGTCCGAGGATTCCACCATGGCGAGGTCGGCGATGGCCTTGACGGCGGCCTTCTTCATCTCCTCGTTGATGCCGGTCGCACCCACGTCCAGCGCACCGCGGAAGATGAACGGGAAGCACAGGACGTTGTTGACCTGGTTTGGGTAGTCCGAACGGCCGGTGGCGAGAACCGCGTCCGGCCGGGCCTCCTGGGCCTCTTCGGGGAGAATCTCCGGGGTCGGGTTGGCGAGCGCCATGATCAACGGCTTGTCGGCCATGCGCTTGACCATCTCGGGCTTCAGGACCCCTGGAGCGGAGAGACCGAGGAAGATGTCCGCGCCCTCTATGGCCTCGCCGAGGGTGCGCGCGGAAGTATCGGCAGCATAGCCTTCCTTGCGCGGGTCCATGTACTCCTTGCGGCCCTTGTAGACGGTGCCCTTGGAGTCGTTGACGATGATGTTCTCGTGCTTCAATCCCATGGAGACGAGCAGGTCCAGGCAGGCGATCGCCGAGGCGCCGGCGCCGGAGGCGACCAGCTTCACGTCCTCGAATCGCTTGCCCACCACGCGCAGGCCGTTGTAGATGGCCGCGGCGGTGGTGATGGCGGTGCCGTGCTGATCATCGTGGAAGACCGGGATGTTCATCTGCTCGCGCAGCTTCTCCTCCACCTGGAAGCATTCCGGCGCCTTGATGTCCTCCAGGTTCACCCCGCCGAAGGTGGGTTCCAGGCTCTTGATGATCTCAACGAGCTTGTCCGGGTCGCGCTCGTCGACTTCGATGTCGAAGACGTCGATACCGGCGAACTTCTTGAACAGGACGCCCTTGCCCTCCATTACCGGCTTGCTCGCCAGCGGCCCAATGGCGCCCAGCCCGAGCACCGCGGTGCCGTTGGTGATCACCGCCACCAGATTGCCCCGCGCGGTATACGCGCTGGCAAGCTCCGGATTCTCGGCAATCTCTTCGCAGGCGGCTGCGACCCCGGGGGAGTAGGCGAGCGCCAGGTCGCGCTGATTGGCGAGGGGTTTGGTGGGGGTGACGGCGATCTTGCCGGGAACGGGAAGGCGGTGGTATTCCAGCGCGCTTTCTCGGAAATCTTCGGACATTGTTTCTACCTTGGTTCCGCAGTGAGGACAGGCCCGGAGGCAAAAGGTGGATTATACGGGCCCTGCGGCGACCAAGACCACAGGGCACCTGATTTAGAAAGCCGTTCTACTGAGTGACAAGTCAGTCACCCAGATAGCGCTCGACTGCGCTCGTGAATGCCTCCGGCGTCTCCACGTGCAGCCAGTGTCCGGCGTCGGCGATACGCTCCACGCTCGCACCGGGGAAGTAATGCGCAATGGCATCGCGTCCTCTCCCGTCCACGTAATCGGAGTTCGCACCGTGGACGAACAGCGCCGGTCCCTCCCAGCGGCCATCGAGTGCCGGCCAGCCCTGGATCGTAGGCAATGCCCGACGCAGGGTCGCGAGCGGTAGCCGCCAGCCCCAGCCGTCGGTGCGGCGTTCCAGATTGGTGAGCAGGAACTGCCGCACCATCGGCGAGTCCACCGCCTCCGCGAGAGCGGCGTCCGCGTCGGAACGACTGTTCACCGAGTCCAGATCCACCGCCTGCATGGCCGCGAGAATGCTGTCGTGCCCGCGATTCTCGTAGGTGACCGGCGCCATGTCCGCGACGATTAGCCCGTCGACCTGCCGCGGCGCGGTCAGCGCCATCGCCATCGCGACTTTGCCGCCCATGCTGTGGCCGAGCACCGTTACCCGATCCATACCCTCGCGTTCGAGCACACGGAGCAGGTCCGCGGCCATGGCCGGGTAGTCCATGTGCTCGCTGTGGGGCGAGCGGCCGTGGTTGCGCAGATCGGGCAGCAGCACTCGGTAATGCGCGGACCACCGGCGGGCATAGCGCCGCCAGTTGTTGCCGGAGCCATACAGCCCGTGCAGCAAGAGCAACGCCGGGCCGTTGCCGCTCGCCTCATAGTGAATATCGATGGCGTCGTCGGTCATACCTGTCGTCGTCGGTGATTGCATGGCGGCGGGGCGTTAGCTCGTCCCGCCGGTGACCAGGGATCGCGGGGCGGTCACGGCCGCGTCGTCAGTGCCTATCTCGTCGGCCTCCGCGGCCTGAGCCAGGTTGCGAAGCTCCTGCAGGGCTACGCCGAGCATCGGCAGCTCCGCCTGCGCGGCGTTGCGCAGCTCCATGACCGTGTGCCCGAGGCGCTCGGCCATGGCCTCATTGTTGGCGATCCAGCGCGACACCGCCGTGTCGGTGTCCTCCTCGGAAACCATGCCGCGGAGCACGGCGATGGCGACACGGCGGAGCTGTACGTAGAACTCCTCTTCGAGCCCGGCGCGGTAACGCTCCTGCCAGGGGTCGCCGGCGTCGTGTTCGGCGATGGCCTCGCGCAGCCACGCCAGCTCCAGCCGCGTGCCGGCCTGGAAGTACACGGCGGCGGCATCGCGCAGTGCCGAATTCGTCTCGCGCGCCACCTTGACCAGGTCGAGCGCCGCATACAGGGGCTCGAGCCGCGCGATGCGCCGGGCGAGGTCCTCGGGCACCCCCTCGCGGGTGAAGCGCTCGACGTCGGATTCGAGAATGCGCCGGTCCTCATCGGGGAGGAGGCTGTCGAGCGCCTCGGCTACTTCCGCCACCGCGGGGCGGATGCGTGCCACGGTCTCTTCCACGTGAATCGGTGAGGGCAGGTTACGCAACAGCCACAGCGTTGCCCGTTCCTGGAGGTCGCAGAGGTGTTCGAGCAGCAGCGTCTGTACTGACGCGGGCACCTGGTTGTCCAGGGCGTCCACCTCGTGCCAGAGCTCGCGCAACCCGTAGACGTCACGGGCGACGAAGTAGGCGCGCGCTGCATCGGCGAAGTCGGTACCGGTGCTCGAGCGGATGCGGTAGAGGAACGTCGCGCCCATGCGGTTGGCAATGTGATTGGTGGTCACCGTGGCGATGATCTCCGCTCGTAGCGGGTGCGCTTCCAGGGGGCCGCGGAAACGCTCGCGCAGCGGTTGTGGGAAGTAACGCATGAGCTCGGTGGCGAGGTAGTCGCTGGCGACAAGGTCCGAGTGAACGAGTGCCGGGAATGCCTCGATTTTCGCGTAGGCGAGCAGCACTGCGAGCTCCGGCCGGGTCAGGCCCTTTCCCGCCTTGTGGCGTTCAGCGAGCGCTTCGTCGTCGGGGAGCTCTTCGACGTGGCGGTCGAGCTGGCCGCTGCGCTCCAGATCGCGCATGAAACGTCCGTGCTCGTCGAGCAACTCCGAGGCACGTTCCTCCAGCAGCGTCAGCCCCTGGGTCTGACGGTAGTTGCTGGCGAGCACCAGGCGTGAGACCTCGTCGGTCATCCCGGCAAGCAGCTCGTTGCGCTGCTTCACGGTGAGATCGCCGGCATCGACCACGCGGTTGAGAAGAATCTTGATGTTCACCTCGTGGTCGGAGCAATCGACGCCGCCGGCGTTGTCGATGGCATCGGTGTTGATGCGCCCTCCACGGGCGGCGAATTCGACGCGCCCGGCCTGGGTGACGCCGAGATTACCGCCCTCGCCGATGACCCGGCAGCGCAGTTCGTCGGCGTCCACGCGGACCGGATCGTTGGTCTTGTCGCCCACGTCTGCATGCGCCTCGTGCGAGGCTTTGACGTAGGTGCCGATGCCGCCGTTCCACAGCAGGTCCACCGGCGCGCGCAGGATGGCGCTGATCACCTCGTGGGGGGTGAGCCGGGCGGTCGAGTCGAGGCCCAGCGCGGTACGCGCGCTCTTGGAGAGCTGGATGGATTTCGCCGAGCGCGGCCACACGCCTCCGCCCCTGGAGATCACGCTACGGTCGTAGTCGTCCCAGGAGGAGCGCGGCAGCGCGAACAGGCGCTGGCGTTCGGCGTAGCTCGCCGCGGCGTCCGGGTCCGGGTCGATGAAGATGTGGCGATGATCGAAGGCCGCGATGAGCCGTGTCTGCTCGGAGAGCAGCATCCCGTTGCCGAACACGTCGCCGGACATGTCGCCGACGCCGGCGGCGGTGAACGACTCGCGCTGAATGTCCCGGCCGAGCTCGCGGAAGTGGCGCTGCACGGCGACCCAGCCGCCGCGGGCGGTTATGCCCATCTTCTTGTGGTCGTAGCCCGTGGAGCCGCCGGAGGCGAAGGCGTCGCGGAGCCAGAAGCCGTACTCTTCGGCGAGCTCGTTGGCGTAGTCCGAGAACGTCGCCGTGCCCTTGTCCGCGGCGACCACCAGGTAGGGATCGTCGTCGTCGTGGCGCAGCACCCGGGGCGGCGGGGCGATCTCTCCGTCGACCACGTTGTCGGTGACATCGAGCAGCGCGCGGATGAACCAGCGATAGCAGCCGAGTACCTCCTCGAACATCGACTGGCGGTCTTCCGGCAGCTGCTTGCACACGAACCCGCCTTTCGCGCCCACGGGCACGATCACCGAGTTCTTGACCATCTGCGCCTTCATCAGCCCGAGTATCTCGGTGCGATAGTCCTCGCGTCGGTCCGACCAGCGGATGCCGCCGCGGGCGACCTTGCCGCCGCGCAGGTGAACACCTTCGACTCGGGGCGAATACACGAAGATCTCGTAGGCGGGCACCGGCTTGGGGATCCCCGGTATCCGGCGCGGCTCGAGCTTGAAGGAGACGAACTCGCGGCGTCGGCCGGAGGCGTCGGTACGGTAGTAGTTGGTGCGCAGGGTGGCCTGGATGGCCGCCAGCGTGCGGCGCAGGATTCGATCCTGGTCGAGGCTGCTGACCTCGTCGAGCAGTCCCTCGATTTCCTCGCCCAGCTCGGCGGCGCGCTCGCTGTCGGCAGCGTCGGGATCCATGCGGGCGGCGAACAGCGCTGCCAGGCGGCGGGTTATGGTCGGGTTGTAGGCGAAGGTCTCTTCCAGGTACTGCTGGCTGAAGGCGGTGCCCGCCTGGCGCAGGTAGCGCGCGTAGGCGCGGAGAATGACCACTTGTTCCCAGGTGAGGCCGGCGGCGAGCACGAGCCGATTGAAGCCGTCGTCCTCGGCGTGACCGTGCCAGACGGCCGCGAATGCCTCCTGGAAGATCTCGCGCACGCGTTCGGCCTCGAGCTGCCCGGTACCGGAATAACGCAGGCCGAAGTCGTGGATGTAGCACGGGTCGCTGCGCTGCCGGCTGACGTCGTAGGGACGCTCGTCGACGACGCGCACCCCCATGTTCTCGAGCACGGGCAGGGCATCGGAGAGCACGATATGACGGCCGGTCTGATACAGGCGCAGACGCAGCAGGCCTTCCGGCGCTTCCAGGGGGCGGTAGAGGTTGATGCCCAGGTCGTCACGCGTGCGCACGCGCTCCAGGCGCTCGACGTCATGGACCGCCGCGCGGGGGTTGGTGTCTTCGCGGTAGGCGGCGCTGAAGGCATTGCGGTACCGCTGTAGCAAGCGCGTGCCCTGGGCTTCGCCGAAATACTCGAGTACGGCGTCGGCGAGATCGTCACGCCAGCTTCGCAGAGTGTCGGCGAGCTGCTGCTCCAGCTCGGCGTGGTCGTACTCCGGTTGGCCCGTGTCCGAGAGGCGAACGATAAAGTGGATGCGGGCGAGCACCGCCTCGGAGAGCTGGACGGTGAACTCCGCATTGGTCGCCGAGAACGTCTCGATCAGGATGCGCTGCATGCGCTCGCGCACCTCGGTGTTGTAGCGGTCGCGCGGGCAGTACACGAGGCAGGATACGAACCGCCGGTAGGGATCGTTACGCACGAATAACCGTACCCGCTGGCGCTCCTGGAGGTGGAGAATCCCTTTGGCCGTTTCGTAGAGCTCTTCGGTGGTGGCCTGGAAGAGCTCGTCGCGCGGGTGGGTCTCCAGGATATTGATCAGCGCTTTGCCCGCGTGGCTGTTGGGGCGAAGGTGCGTGCGCCGGAGAATGTCGTCGATCTTGCGTCGCAGCAGCGGGATCGTGCGCGGGTTGCGGTGGTAGGCGGCGGAAGTGTAGAGGCCGAGGAACCGGTGCTCGCCGATGACCTCGCCGGCGCGGTTGAAGCGTTTTACCCCGATGTAGTCGAGGTAGCCGGGGCGGTGGACGGTCGCGCGGCTGCTCGACTTCGTCAGTATCACTGGCTCGGGGTCGCGCGCGTGGGCGCGCACAGCCTCCGGCAGCGCCGCGAAGCTCTCCGAACTCTGCTCGTTGCCGTCGCTCTGGCGCAGGATGCCGAGACCGGTCCCGGCAACGGCACGCAATTCCTCGCGTTTGCCTCGGCGTTTGAGGTCGTAGCGCCGGTAGCCGAGGAACGTGAAGTGATCGTCGCGCACCCATCTGAGAAACGCCTCGATTTCGTCACGGTAATCCCCGTCCACCGGCGGCGGTTGCCGCCGCAAGCCTCGGGTGGCCTTGTCCATCGCCGCGGACATGGCTTTCCAGTCGGCAACCGTGACCCGCACATCCTCGATAACCGCGGCGACTTGCTCGCGGATACGCGTCAGATCCTCCCGGTCGCTCTGACGGTCCACCTCGAAGTGCATCCATGCTTCATTGACCGCGCCCCGCGCCTGCTGCGCATCGACCACCTCGGTAACGCGGTCGTCGCCGTCGCGGCGGACGGTGAGCACCGGGTGAATGATGAGGTGGATCGTCAGCCCCAGCCTGTTCAGAGCCATGGACACCGAGTCCACGAGGAAGGGCATGTCCGGCGCCACAACTTCGCAGACGGTGTGCGTGGACTGCCAGCCGTGCTGTTCGGTGTCAGGGTTGTAGACGTGGATCAGCACTTCTTCGGCGCGCCGTTGCTCGCCGAGGTGCCAGTGCGACAGCGCCGCGCCATAGAGGTCGGCCTCGTTGCGCTCGACGATATCCTCCGGCGAAGCGTCTTCGTAATACTGGCGAACGAAATTGGTGACCACGGTGGTGTCGTCGCCCTTCCAGCGCTTGCGGACACGCTCGGCGATCGCCTCAATGGCTTCCCCACGGGCCTGTTCTTCGTTCGCCTGTCGCATTTTTCTCCCCTGCTTGTCAGTTATCGGGTCGCTGGTTCGGTGCTTGCGGCGCCATTACGCTGCAAGCTTAGTGTGCCGCCGGCGCTGCGGGCTAGTGTCCCGGAGCACAAATTAGCTGCATTTCTGCGCGTCATGGCGCTCGGGCATACAACACATGTGTGCCCCGGGTGACTGGGGCCGTCGGTACGTTTCCGGTAGAGCGTGCCCGTGGGCGGTGTCAGCGGGGCGCTATCCGCTGACGAGATCCTCGCCGAGCCGCGCCGCCACCGCTGCCATGTTGTAGCCGACCCCGGAGCCCACCATGACCACCAGGTCGCCCGGCCGGGCCCGGCCGGTGCTGACCAGGTGATCCAGGGCCATGGGCACGCACGCCGAGCCGGTATAGCCCCACTGCTCCATCACCGTGACGGCGCGCTCGCGCGGTAGCCCGAGCTCGGCGCAGGTGTGATCGATGGTGCTGCGGTTGACCTGAGTGAACACCGCATGGTCGATGGCGGAGATACCGAACCCGCAACGCTCGGAGAGGGTGCGCACGAGGGCGGGCCAGCCGTGCTCGTTGATCTCCGGTGGATAGCGTTCCTTGACGCGGACGCGGTGCCGACCCGCGGCGAGCGCCTGCTCGGTGACCGGCTCCACCGTACCCCCGGCGTCGATGCCCCAGTAGTCGGCATAACGGCCGTCGGCGGCGAAGGCGGCGCCGAGGACGCCGGGCTCGTCGCCGGCGGTCACCACGGCGGCGCCCGCACCGTCGCCGTAGAAGAAACTCATGATGTCGTCTGCGGCTGCGTGCCGGCTCATCAGGTACGCACCCGCCACCAGCGCGTGACGGATACCTGTGTTGGTGTTCATGAGACCGTGCACGGCGGCCAGTGCGCTGGGGAACGAGGCGCAGGCACAGCCGATATCGAACGTACCCGCCTGGCGGGCCCCGAGCTTGGCCTGGAGCACGGTGCTGGTAGCGGGGGTGACGTAGTCGGGGGTGTCGGTGCCGACAACGATGAGGTCCAGCGCCGAGGGGGCGAGGCCCGCCCTTTCCAGTGCCCGTCGCGCAGCGGTCAGAGCCAGATCGGAAGTGGCCTCGCCGGGTTCGGCGCGCCAGCGCTGGCGGATGCCGGTCGTCGCCTCGAACCGATCGATGGTCTGCGCTGCTTGCTCACTTGCGCGGGTGCGCAGCTCGTCGTTGGTCACTCGCCGCGAAGGCAGATAGTGGCCGGTGGCGACGATGCGGGCAGACAGCGGCATGCTGCGGGTGTTCCGTGCCGAGACCAGTGAACCGGCGGAGCCGGGCCCTGCGCGACCCTGAGCGTCGACGATGGAGGCACGAGGTCGCGCTACCGATCCTTCGAATTACCAAGCATCTTGGCAGATATTCCGGCGGCGGTCGACGCCCATCCGTATGGCTGTCGCCATAAGGGGACAACCCCCCGGTCGCGTTGCTGCGGGCGGGCTTTCCGTGACCCCGGGTAATCCTGATCGCCGTGTGCAATTGTTGCGCTGCCGCGCCGTGCTAGCTTGCGTCGCGACGTAAGGGGGACGGGTTGGAGACGAGCAGGATGCGACGTTTTGACCGGTCTGACCGACAGCATGTGTTCTGGTGGTCGCCGCCCAGCCGGCGTCTGCGTATCTGGCGGCGGGAGAACGCCGGGGATTATCTCTCCCCGGTGCTCGTCGAGCGCATGCTCCGTGGGTATCAGCTGCGACTGAGAGACAAGCGCCCGGGTACCGGGCGGCTGTTTGCGATTGGCTCCGTGCTGCATTTCGCCAGCGACGGCGACGTGGTGTGGGGATCGGGGGTGAACGGCAAGATCGAGGCCGAGCGCCACCGCTTTCGCGATCTGGATGTGCGCGCGGTCCGAGGCCCGCTAACGCGCGAGTTTCTCGCGCGCCGTGACATCGAGTGTCCTCCGGTGTATGGCGACCCGGCCTTGTTGCTGCCGGTGCTGTGCCCGGACCTGGCCAGCGCGTGCCGGGGGCGGCAGGACTACGTGATCGTGCCCCACATGCACGATCTCGCGGAGCTGCGGGAGGCCGGTGTCGAAGGTGACCGGATTATCTCGCCGCTGGTTCACTGGCGGCGTTTCGTCACGCGCATCCTGGACAGCCAGCTCGTGCTCTCGGCGTCGCTGCACGGGTTGATCATCGCCGAGGCATTCGGCATCCCCGCGCGGCTGCTCCGGCTCTCGGAGCGGGAGCCGTTGTTCAAGTACGAGGATTACTACCGCGGCAGCGGGCGGGATACCTTCGCGCCGGCGACCACTGTCGCCGAGGGGTTGTCGCGTGGTGGCGAGCCGCCGCTCGATTTCGATCCCGAGCCGTTGCGGCGTGCGTTTCCTCTCGATCTATGGACGGAGAAGGAGGTCGTGAACCATGCATGATGGTGTCGGTGGCACAGTGTGGCGCGAGGGTCGGGACGACGTGGGCCATGTTGCCCGGGAACCCGGTGCGGATGCGGCATCGACCATACTCCACGCCTCGCCCGTTAATGCGCCGCGCGTGCTCATGCTCCCCGACGCCAGCAGGGGCAACCCGTACCAGCGGCAGCTGCGCGCGGCACTGGAACGCCGTGGCGCGAGCGTCCGGCTCGCGAATCCCTCTGGCGTGTTGCCGCTGCTCGGCGCGGTGCGCCGCCATGGCCCCGTGGACGTGCTCCATCTCCACTGGACCCATCGCCTCGTGGTCGGGGCGACGCGTCTGCGCACGCTTGCCAAGGCTGCCCGCTTTCTCGGTGAGCTCCTCATGCTGCGCCTGCGTGGCGTCTCCGTGGTGTGGACGGCGCACAACCTGCTCGAGCACGAGCGTCGTCAGCCGGGCCTAGAGCTCGCCTGCGGGCGGCTCGCCACGCGCCTGTACCAGCGGGTAATCGTGCACTGCGGCGCTGCGCGTCGACAGATCGCCGATGCCTATCGGTTGCCGCTGGACTCGGCGGCGCTGACGCAGGCGCCACACGGCCACTTCATCGGCGCGTACGGTGACGGTATCGCCCGGGACGAGGCGCGTGAGCGCCTGGGGATCGACGCTGCCGGGCCGGTATTCCTCCACTTCGGTCAGATTCGTCCGTACAAGGGCGTGTTCGAGCTGCTCGACTGCTTTGCACGTCTGGACTCGCCCGGCGCCAGGCTTCTGATCGCCGGCCGTCCCTGGGACGATGCTACTGCCGCCGCGTTGCGGGCCCGTGCCGCCGAGGACCCGCGCATTCACCTGGTGCTCGAATTCATACCCGACGAAGACGTGGGCGTTTATCTCGGCGCCGCCGACGCCATGGTGCTGCCCTACCGGGACATCCTCACCTCCGGCAGCGCCATGCTCGCGATGTCGTTCGCCCGTGCAGTGGTCATGCCGCGCTGTGGCTGCGCCGAGGAGATGCTCGGTGACGATGCCGGTTCCCTGCTCTATGACCCGAATGCGGCGGACGGCCTGGCCGGCGCCATGGAACGGGCGCTGACCGCCGACCTCGACGCGCTCGGGGCGGCGGGGCGTACCCGGGCGGAGACCTTCGACTGGGACACCATCGCGCGTACCACGCTTGATGCCTACCTGGGATACCCGACTCATGAATGATTCGCCCATGCGCCGATTGCGCTTCGTCGTGTACTGGCGGCAGGCGGACTGGGGGTTCTACCACCGCCGCAACGAGGCGTTCTCGCGGGCGCTGGCGCGTTTGCCCGGTGTCGACGAGGTCGTGCACGTGGAGGCGGTAAGTGTCAGGGGGGTCGTCGCGAATCTCGTGCGCGCGGCGCTCACCCGTGATCGCGGACTGCGCCGGGCGTACCGGCTTCACGTGCGCAAGGCCCTGTCGCCGCGACCCGTGCGGGTGGACGACGGGCTCACCGTCAAAAGCGTCGTCCTGGCCACACTGGGTGCCAGCCGCAGGCTGGAGGCGGCCAACCGCTGGCTGATGCGTCGCCAGGTGCGGGCGCTCGAGGGGCCGGCACCCACTGTGCTCCTCGCCTATCCACCAGCGCCGCGCCTCGGGGAGCTGGCAGACAACCTTCGTGCGGAGCTGGTGCTCGCCGACCTCGTCGATGACGTGCCCGCCCTGGAGACGGACTCGGATCGCCGTGCGGCTCGGGTACAGGAATACGTGGAGATTCTGCCGAACTGCGGAGCCGTATTCGCAACCTCCCCCCGCCTCGCCGAGGCGTATGGTAAGTACGCCCCCAGCGGTATCGAGTTCCTGCCCAACGGCGTTGGCGTCGGCGATGCGCCGGCCCCGGCGGCGGAGAACAAGGAGCGCCCCCGAGTGGGCTATATCGGCGCGCTCAATCGCACGCTGGATACGGCGCTGGTGGAGCGTGTGCTCGGCGATCATCCGGATGTGGACTTCGTCTTCATCGGTCCGCTCGAGACCAGCGCTGCCGCGTTCATGCGCAGCGCACAGGCACGGCATGCCAACTGCCACTATCTCGGGCCCAAGCGTCACGGCGAGCTTCAGTACCACATGGCCGCCTGTGACGTTCTCATCAACGTCAAGCGCGCGGACGTGACTACCCGCGGCAACGATTCCATCAAGATCTACGAGTATCTCGCCACCGGTCGCCCAGTGGTGAGTACATCCATGGCGCCCGCCGATCGTCTACGTGAGCTCCTTC